>PKYA01000152.1 GCA_003133545.1 Acidimicrobiaceae bacterium
GTTTTTCAGGGGGAAGTAGCTATTGGCGACGAACGCCAGACCCCCCTGTGGGACGTAGGGCGCTCCCGTCGTCGTCACGGCCGCAACCTGCCCGGTCCACGGATTCAGCGTTGCCAGGTAGTTCGCCGGAAACATGGGCAGAGACGGACATGCGGCCGGCGCGCTGTTCGAACCGCACGGTGTCGCCACGGTCAGCACCTGGCCGGTGCGGAACGGTCCGGTCACGACGTCGACGGCATCATTGGTCGAATCGGTGGAGTAGAGGCGTCCCCCGTATCCGGTCGCCCAGGCCGTGTCGTCCACCGACTGCGACAGAGTGAGGACGTGGAGGCGCTGGTGTGGCCCGCCTGCGTCCCTGACGAATATCTGCTCTTGGTCACCTTGGCTCGTGAGCATGAAGTCACCGCCAAACCTCGGTGCAGAGGGCGGAACGACTTCATTGGAGTCGGGGTCCGTCAGCGCCAGGTTCACCTGCTGCCTGTGCTGGGAGCTGTTGACATTGGCGATGATCGCCGGGTCCTCGTCGTTGAAGAGGGGCGTGACCGTCGCCACCAGGGTGCTGGGATCGAGCGTCACCGAATACACGGCCGGGTAGGTCGGTTGGGGTGCTGGCGCGCCCGTGGTTCCCGGTGCCGATGCGCTTATGAACATCTCGCCGCGATAGAAGGAGATCGCATCGGTCCCTCCTCCGTGCGGCAGTGGCTCGTTGTAGGCGTAGCGCTTTACCCCCGCCGGTCCCCGAGCCGGGTTGATCGTGTAGAGCGCGGAGTTCGCGTCCTCGTTGACGGTCGCGACGACCAATCCGGTCGCCGGGTCCGCCGTGACTCCGTCCGCCTTTCCTGTGATGTCCCACTGCGAGACTGGGGTTCCGTTCAAGGTGAGCTCGACGACGGTGCTGTCGAGGTTGCCGTCAGTGCTTGGCTGTCCTTGCGGGCCCACCCCATTTTGAAAGCCGACGAAAAGGTCATCACCCAGGCGGCTGATGTCATCGGGGTCACTCAGCGACTCCGAACGGGTTGTGGTCGTCCCTGGGGGCATGAAGGCATGGTGGAGCGACGCTCCGGAGAGGATCTGGGTCACGTGCACCACGCTGGTAGCAGTGGCGGACGGACCTCCGGGCGGCGCCGCCCCGACGAGGGCCGAGCTCCCGGACAGAACCCCCAGCGAGCCCACACTGAGCGCTCCCGCGACCTTGAGCAGACGAGCTGAAACGACGTGCATGTCACGACCTCCTTCGGTGTCATGGAGCCTAAGGAAGGAACATTGATGCCAGGTGACGGCTGGGTGACCCCCGGGAAAACCGTGTGTGACATCTCTGTGGAGAAGGACAGATGAACACCTCTCCACCGTCTTTGGAGGGTATGACACGCCCGTTCTAAGGGGAGATCCTCTCGTGCAGCAGAGTCAACTCATCGGGAGCGGCCCCGTGTGGATAGTGGGCGAGCGGGGCCTCTGCGACAGCGCTGTTCGGTGTTTCCCCGATCGGCGCGGGTGGTTGGGTTGGCCCAAAGGCAACGGTGAAGGCGTCCCCACTCGCGCTCGGCGGCGACGGGTACGAAATCACGGCCTCGGCCTGGTTCACCATGAGGACCTATTCGTCGTTGCTCAGATCAACGCTGTTGAGCTGCTCGTTGGTGCTGAGATCATCGAACACCGTTGACCCGTAGTTCGCCAACGTCGCAACAGCGGTCCCGGTCCCGTTGAGGATCGTCGGGGCTTCGAGGACCCATTCCGCGGTGAGACCCGTCCCCTGGTACCCGGTGACGATCGCCGCCGATTCGTCATTACTGTCGCCGAGGGTGAAGAACACTTGGCCGGCCGGCGATTGATCTACTCCGGCAGTGATGGTGTCACCCGGGTCAACGGTGAAGGGCAGGCCTTCACTATCGGTGATCGGGACGGCCAGGTAATCCTGGTCCGCGGTTGACCACCAGGCCGAGTACGACGTAAAGCCGAAGAACGAGTCCTGTTCAGTCCCTATTTGCGCGAGTTGTAGGTCATCGCTCTCACCCCCGTCAATGCCGATCCACGCGGCGGAGTACGTCGGGGTCCACGAAAGAGCGACGTTCGGTACCGCCCACGAACCCTGGACATCGGTGATCGGCGAACTCTGGCTGGCGGTGGCGACGTAGCCCGACCAGTTGTGTGATTCGATCGAATCAACCGTGGACTGGGCAAGGTGCGGAGAAGAACCGGGTTGCCCGGTTGGATTCAGGTCGGTTCGCCCGAACTCCAGGGGGTCATCACGTGGCACGGCGAGTGCCGGCGACGCATTCGATGGGTTGTGCCCGCGCCGCGCCGCGTTGGCCGTTGTGTGCACGGCTGCCGCCGTCCCGATTACTGAAACAGTGACCAATAACAGCGCACCGCCACCTCGCCACGAGAGCTCCCTGGCCGCCCTTATCCGCACGACGGCCCAGCGGCGACCCATCGAGCCGACCAGCATGAGAAGACCACCGAGGAGGAGAATCCACCTGAGCACCGTCCCATTGATGCCTGTAAACGCCAGTGCAGTGCTGCTCGGCTCGGTCGCGGAGGATCCACCGCCGGAAGGCGCAGCGGATCCGCCCGTGGAGCCACCGCCGGAGCCCACGGTTGAGCCAGCCAGCTGGACCGGGTTGGTTGTGGTCGTGGTGGGGATCGACGTCGCGGCGGTTGTCGACGGCGCCGTGGTGGTCGTGGTGCTCGTGGGCGAGGTGGTGGTCGTGGTCGTGGTGGTGGTGGTCGTCGGCGCCGCAGTAGTGGTGGTGGTCGTCGACGCTGCAGTGGTCGTGGTCGACGTCGAGGGCACAGTCGAGGTCGTGGTCGAGGTCGTGGGGGAGGCCGACGTCGTGGTCGACGTCGAGGGCACAGTCGAGGTCGTGGTGGTGTTTCTCGCTGTCGTCGACGTGGACGTGATGGCGGTCGAAGACGTGGTCGTCGACGATGAGGTGGTCGTGTCTGTCGCTTCGCAACAGGCGGTGAATCCATCAGGGTCGACGCCATCAGGGGTGACGTCGTACTGCACGTCGGTGGGTACGGTCGGATCGTCGGTCTCGACGAAGGCGGCGACCTCTATGGATGTGGGGCTCGCTATGCAGCTGGCAGGGAAAGCCATGGAGAACTGCTGATCGGCGAAGGAGGTGTCCACGGTGCACGCCTGCACCACGCTCTGCGAATTGAGTATCTGGGTCTGTTGGTCACCGAGGCCGTCGTTGCCGAATTGGACGACATAGTCCAGTTTGGTGGGATCGCTGTTCCCGTCCACCCAGATGCCCCAATTCACGAAATACGAAGTCCCGGAAGCGGTCGGGTCGATGGGATCGACGGTTTGGAGCGTCAAGGTGATTTGGCCGTTCTCGTAAGTGTCTGACAGCGCGGTGATGTCGACGTCAGGGCTGGCCGGTGTGCCGTCGTTCGAGAAGGGGGAAGGGAGCCCTGCCTGCTCGGTGAGGCCGTTCGTCGTCGCCGACGCGGAATGCGGCAAAACGAAGAGGAGGGCGGACAGCCCCAGCGATGCGATGCCGACGAGACGCAGGCCCTTACGAGCCGACCAGTGGGCCGAGTAAGCCGTGTGAGCGGTGTGAGTCGAACCCCTCGTCTCCGTCATGGGCGAAGGTGGTCGATGTAGCAACCGCGTGTGTCGGCACCCGAACGGCCAGGGTTCCGATCCTGGGTGCGCTGGGAGGAATGCAACGTCGGCACAGACGACGGGGGGAGCGAACTGACTCCCCGGTCAGCGAGCGTTCTCAGACTGTGACACCCGACCCGGGCACCCATCGCCGGCGGCGTTGAATGGTGAGCGCGATCCCGCCGATCAACAGGGCGGAACCCGGCAACAGCAGGATCATTGGTGCTTCCGGGGTTCCGTTGCCCGTCGACAGGGGCTGCCAGTCGGGCTCGGAGTTCGCGGGATTGCCGGGCGTGCTCAGCGAGAGGTTCTCGGCGTTCGTATAGGACTGGTCCATGTTGACGAGATCGGCCGAGAAGACGCTGCTTCCACGTGTGGCCTCTGCATAGGCGATCTGCGTCCCGTCCGGCGAGAACACGGGCTGGTACTGGATCTGCGGACCGCTTGAGTTGGCCAGGCTGTTCCACAGGGGGTTGGCGCTGAGAGTGCCCGAGCCCGACAGGATCCCACCCGTCATCGTCCAGATGGTCTGGCCACCGTTTCTCGTCGAGTCGAAGATGAGCTTGGTCCCGTCAGGGCTCCAGTCCGGGTTCTCGTCCTGGTATCCGGTGGTCACCGGCGGACCGCTTTGTTGGTCCGCCGTCGCGGACAGGTCCGTGTCGGTGAGGGAGGAGGGGTTGACCGAGCACGGGTTCGTGGGTGAGCCGCCGAGCTCGGGAGTGGGTATCCCCGAGAGCAGGTGAAGGTGCCCGCTGGCGTCGGTGTAGACGAGCTTTGAGGGGTCAACGGGGTCGAACACCGCCCTGCTGGCCGAGCCCGCACTCGCGCTCGGAGACAAGAGCCCGTCCGGGGGCGTATAGAGCAGGCAAACCGACGCGGCCACGTTGGCTGCGCCGGTGTAGAGCGTGTAGAGCGCTCCGCCGTTCCCATTGCCGGAACTGGTGGTCCGCTGGAATACGACGGTCTTGCTGTCGGAGGCCACCGAGGGCCCGTAATCGTTCGGGCTCGTGGCCGGGTTGGCGCCGGAGGGCTGGGACAGCTCACTGGCAGCAGGTGGTTCCGGGGTCGCCTGCGGCACCGAGAAGATGACCCAGTTACCCGTCCGGTTGCTGTCGAAGAACACGGTTTGCCCGTCCGGACTGTAGAAAGGCTCGGCGTCGATTCCCCCCACGTCGGCGCCGCCCCCATTGGTGAGCTCGGTCGTGGCCGCCTGGTCACCCGCGGCCGTGCCGTTCGCCCCGGTCGGATTCACCTGCCAAATCACGTTCATGCTCGACCGCGTGGAGAAGAACGCGATGTCGCCGTTGACCCCCGGGTACGCCGCACCGGCCGGCGCCGTCACAGCGAACCATGCGCCCCCGGTTATGCCGGCAAGTCCGAAGGCCATCAACCACCTGTCGATGCGCGTCGTTGCTCGACGAGCACGCGGCGCGAAGGGGTCGGGGCGTTCACTGCGGGCGTGCCGGAGCTTCCGTTTGCTGACACGCATTTCAGCCCTCATGTCGGAGCGATCCTCTCGGCGCCGTACGGATCGACAACCCGTAGCACGGTGAACTGGCCTTTTGTTCAAACCTCGAATGCCAGTGTCGGAGAGCGCACTTTGAAAGTCAACGACGGCACATAGATGTCACGCGTAGATCGCTTTTCGATCACATGGGTGCGCGCCGCGGTGCGCAAGAGCTGAATGAGCCTCCCGAGAAGGGCGCCATGGCGCGGCGTCCGGGCCGAAGCTTGATCGGGCGGCGGTACCAGTGAGGAGACTCCTCACGAGGGTGCGACATGGCTCAGGACGATAGACCCGCGCGGTCGCACCCGGAACAGGAGCCGGTCGCACAGGAAGAACTGGACCAGCCAGAGCGCACCGTAGGAGAGGATGGTCGCGATCTCCACCGCGGCCGTGTGGACCAATCGCGTTGAATGTGCCGTGGCATCCGCTGCAACGTGCACCGCGACAGTGGAGACGATCAGACCCACGAACGAGAGCAGGAAATACGGGACCGCCTGCCGGCGGATGGACCGCTGACCGGTTTGGGCCCAGACCCATCTACGGTTGAGCTCGAAACTGGGTCCTGTGGCGACGCCGGTCGCGATGACGTTCGACAGGACGGCGGGTGCTCCGAGCGCCCCCACGAGAATGCCGAGCGTGACGAGACTGATCACGGTGGAGATGGCCGACACGGACCCGTACCGGACGAATCTGCGGATCAGGGCGCTGCGCGGGCCTCGTGTCTCCTCATTGGCGGTTGCCTCGGCCTCGCTCGTCAGGGGGTGCGGCACTTGGCGGGGCTTGTGGTCACTGACGTCCCAGAAATGCGTGCCGTCCGCCAGCAGGGCGGCCGATGTCGGCGTGCGATCGGTGACGAGAGACGAAGTCCCCTTCGTTGCGCCGAGCGGGGGTGCGAGTGTGCCCACGCGGAGGCCCGCTTCGGGGCCCTGGCGTCCCTCGCGGCGCTGCGGGCCTGACCATGGCGACGCGCCTCCCGACCGCATGGCGTTCGCGGCGCGAGTATTCGGCCGCGTGGACTGCACCGGTGCGGGGATCCATGGGCCCTGGTGCTCGGGGCGCGCTGGTTGCAGGCTTCGGGCCGGGCTGGCTACGAGGAAGGAGGGGGCCAGCTGGGGCAGCGCGTCGTGGGACCAGGTGCGTCCGTCGCGGACGAGGCGCGATGGCTTCGCGTCAAATGTGAAATACCGGAGCTCGTGACGCCCGAACGGGTCGGGGTGCCATCCTCTGAGTTGTTCTGCCATGCTCCGTACGCGACGTCCTCATCGAAGGGTGCCGACAGTGTGACAGCGCCGCGTGACGTGACAGTGACGTGGGAATGAAACTTGCGCGATGGGTTCGGGGCACGTGGGTCTAAGACAGGCCTCGCATGGAGCGAGCTGCTCCGGAGGATTCGAGAACGCCGAGATGTGTCCGTCCACGGTCAGTTCACGACTGTCGCAGCGAGCAGGAATGGCATCCCTTCGATGTGGCCGATGTTGAGCGCACCCACGTCAACCTCGGTGAAGCTGTTCGCATGTGCTGCTGCGTCCAGGAGCGACGCCGACCACTGTTCGCATGGCGAATCTCCTATACGCCCTGCGTGGGCCTAAAGTGACTCGACCTCGATATGACGGTCACTCCGATTGTCATGACGCGAAACTTTGCCGCCTGCCGCCGAGGAGAAGAAGAGGCCTTCGTTGCTGCCGCTTTGGGGCAGGGCAACGGTCGGATGTGCCTGGACATCCCCCATGGGACCGGACTGTCCGTTGAATCGAAACGAGCCACTGGCTATCTACCAGTCGAATTGGACATTTCGAGTGACCACCTTCGGTTGGCCCGTCACCGTCCCGGTTTTCCCGTACGAGCCGATGTCGTTCAGCGGCCGATGGCGGATGGGATGGCATGTGCCGCGATTGGCATGTTCTGGCACACAGACGTCGGTTTGTCTATGTCGGACTCCAACCGATGCTTCGTTGGGTCCTTTGTGGATCGCACTCGGGTGCATGAGGAACGCAGTCCACTTTTGCGGAAGGCTACGGAGAGTCCCAGTGGGCACAGCGCGGTTCCGACAGCGGTCTCATTGAAGTGGCGCCGGGGCAGGGCAGACTGTGGGCTCGAGTGGGTGGGCACCACAAACCCCTTGCCGAATTCCTCACCGCATTCGCTGAGGCCGGACTGCGTATTTCGAAGCGCGGGAGTGACGCAGATCACGCGGCACTGCCGTAAGGAGCGGTGGCCTTTTCGCGTTGGAGCGTGGCACGGCGCTGGCTCAGCGCCGCTGGCGTCCAGATCTGATTGCAGGTCTTGGGGATACTCGAGCAATCGAAATCGTCCGTGGAAAAGTTCAGGATCATGGATGCAACGACAACGCCAGTTGCGACGACGGGTGACGAGTAGTAGGAATCCGGCCAGTGAAGCGATCCGATGCTTTGATAGAAATTGCTTCGACCGATGAGGCGGAGGCGGGATTGATCGCTTCCGGAGCGAGTTTCAAATCGACGGCGAGACGACGGACAATCACCGGTGTGGGCGTCGTGAGTTTGGCGGTGCCGGTCATTGTGCACCTGTGGTTCATACATCGCTACAGCATCAACATGATCTGGGGCGACGCATGGAGCAACATCAATGTGATCGGGCAGGTGCACGCGGGCAACTTGAGTCTGGCCACCCTGTGGACGCAGTACAACGAGAACAGAATGATCTTTCCGAACCTCATCGTCATCCTGCTCGGCGATACGACACATTTCAATGTCGTCATCGAGGAATACGTGAGCGCGGCGATACTGATAGCCGCCACCGGGCTCCTGATTTTGACGCACCGGCGTTCTCGCCCGTCGACGCCCTGGTTCTACTACTGCCCGGTGGCCATCCTCATGTTCTCGCTGGTGAGCGGAAATCCTTATTTCGGGCCCAGTGGCAACACGCTCTGGGGTTTCCAAATGGCTTGGTACTTGGTCCTGCTGAGTCTTTCTGCGACCTTGTTCCTCCTGGATCGACCCAGCCTTACCACGCCGCTATTGGTTGGCGCGATGGCGGCCGCAGTCGTCGGCAGCTATTCCTCGCTGCAGGGACTCCTGATCTGGCCCATGGGCTTGGTGCTTCTCTATCTGCGCCGCCATTCCGGGCGCATCATGGTGGTTTGGATCATCTCTGCGATCGTGACCGGAGCCATTTACTTTTATGACTACAATTCGAGTGCGGGTTTCTCGGATCCTTCTTATCTGTGGCTGCATCCGTTCGGTGCATTGAGCTACTTCCTCTTCTCCGCCGGGGACAACATCATTGGGCAACAAGTCTTAACCCCCGGACATGGCGATCTCATCCTGGGAACGGTCATGGTTGTGCTTGCCGTCTGGCTGGTAATTACCTGCGGTCTCCGCCGTGCAAATCGCGAAAGCCCACTAGGCGTCAGCCTGATCTGCTTCGGCCTGCTGTTCACAGCGACGACCACAGAGGGACGAGCTTGGCTCGGCTATCCGCTCGCAGGCCGTTACGCGATGTTCGAGCTACTCCTATGGGTCGGGTGTTACCTGGTACTGCTGGACCGGGCTCCCCATTTACGCAGGCGACCCCTGTCGAGCAGCCCGGACGTCGTCGGCAGGACCGATGATGACAGGGGATCTATCAGCGCGCCAGCCGGTGAGTTCGATCCCGCATCTCGTTGGTGGAAGGGGAATTTGAGGACCGTCACACTGCTCGCCCTGATCGGTCTCGTCCTCACACAGGCCATCCTCGCCACGCGAAGTGCCACCACCGATGCCAGCGCCTGGTATCAGCGCCAACTCGTAATTGCCGACATCGACGTGAACATCGACCATGCCAACGACAACCTCGTGCACAATGATCTGGGGCCGGGCTGGCCAGCTAGTTTCATTCGCCAGATGACGGCCATCGCCCGCTCCGAGCGGCTCAGCCTGTTCAACACGCCATTGGCCGCCCAGGACGCGCGCCGAGGTCTGTTCCCGTCGCTTCAAACCAACGTCTTGGTCCCTGGAGACGGCGCTATCGTCTCAAAAACGAGCGTCCTCGATGCGGGCGTCTGGGTTTCTTCGGCCGTGAGAGTGCAATTCCGCATAACCGGAGGAGCGTCGCATCGTGCGCTCGTTCTTCCAGCCAAGCTCAACTATGACGGGTGGCTTGCCTATTGGGATACAAACGCGGTTGCCAACGGAACGTATGTGGTGCGGAGCGTGCTGATCTACCCCAACCGGGTGAGGGTCGCCGGCTCCCCAATATCGGTCACAGTGGAGAACAGGTCACTCCGGTGACGGCACCCCACGGAACGCACGTAGGCACCCCTCTGCCCCGGTGATCTTCGGGCCGTCGCCGACGTGATGGAACTCGCACGTCATGCAGCTCGAGAGAGTGTTGCAAAAGGAGCATTGGACGTTGTTTCGCGCGGGGACGACTAATAGGGCGGAATAGCCGTCCGGGCCAACGCCTCTTTGATCAGGCATTTTGGTGGAGGCGATGGTCTGAGAGGCGANNGTCTGAGAGGCGATGGTCTGAGGAGGCGATGGGACTTGAGCCCACGAAGCTCCTGACTGTCAGGCCCGTTGGGTCGTCGGGTCTGGTGTGGGCTAGGGGGTTTGGCAGGTGCAATTGGGATTTCAGCCCCTCGATGTTGGGGTCAATGGATGTCTCGGTTGGTCCAGTGGGGTCCAGTTGCGTTGACAAAACGGTTGACAGACGAGGAGAGTGCTGGCGCCAGGGTGGCCTTCACTCGGTCTGGTGCTCGCAAACGGACAAGGGAGTGGGACAACCTCGGGCATGGCCAGGATCAACAACGCCAAAACGGGGAGGGCACGCCGACAAGGTGCCGATAGTCGGTCGCCCCCGCGATTGAATAAGCCGCAGACTGTCATGCCAGGCCGGCAGTGAGGATTGAAGAGGCCACCGCCGGGCTCATGAGACACATCTCGGCCACAATGACGATCGCCCGCTCACTCCGCGGTTGCGTATCGATCCTGCCCGCCACCTCGGTGTGATAGCGGCTCGGGCGATGTCGATGATGATCGGGCGGTGCTCCACATGGGCGACTGTCGTGGTGAAGCTGGCGTGCATTTGGCGCCGAATCTCACGAACGCTTCGGTCAATGGGGCGAAGTCTTCGGTGACGCCACCGTGGCAGCCGCCGTGATTGACCGTCTCGTCCAGCACGCCGATCTCCATGAAGGACGATAGTTACAAGCTCAAGGACCCGCGACCTCGGGAGGGTGCCTACAGACGACGCTGCATGAGCGAGATCACCGGCTGGGGCCCATTTTCGACCCGCGACGGGGGGGTCAATTGTCGTGCGTGTTGACAGGAACTCCTTTCGAGGAGAACCATGGTTTCGGACCGTGCCAGAGAGCGGGCGATGGAATTTCACGGCGCGGTGTCACTCGAGGGGGGTGTGGTGGAACAAGGAGATGGTCGTTCATCTCTTCTGAAGCTATGACCAGAGCCGCCCCCAACATGGGCCGACCGACCGAGCGACCCCCCGTCCAAGCTGCGGCGGAGTGTCCACCAACCCGTCCGCTGCTGTGCTCGATCGTCGTGATCGCTGCGTACTTGGCAATCGGCGTGGTTGCCTTCTGGCCGGCGTACCCGATGGTCTCTCGGCATCTCTTCAGCGATTCGCCTGACCTCGGCCAGGCCTCCTGGTTCCTCGATTGGGTTCCCCACGCGCTTGCGCACGGTGACAACCCGTTCTTCAGCAACGCTCTCTTTGTCCCGACCGGAGTCAACCTCGCCCAGAACACGGCAACACCGCTGCTGGCGTGGGTCACTGCTCCCTTTTCCACGATGCTCAGTCCGATCCTGAAGGCGAACCTGCTGATCGTCCTGGCGATGCCCATCTCGGCATCGGCCGCATTTGTCGTCTTGCGCAAGTGGCAGGTGTGGCTTCCGGCCGCTGCGCTCGGCGGCCTCGCCTATGGCTTCTCGCCGTACATGGTGGGACAGAGCGACCACTTGGATCTCCTGTTCGTACCCTTGCCGCCGTTCATCGCCCTGACTGTCGCGTCCATCCTGCAGGGCAGAGGTCCGTGGCGGCGTCTCGGGCTGCAGCTCGGCCTCCTGGCTGCGGCCCAGTACTTCGTCTCCCCGGAGATCCTTGCCTCCGTCGCCGTCCTTGTCGTCGTCGCCGTGGCTGGCGTACTTATCCGTCGGCCGGCGAACTGGTCGACCGTGCTGCGAGGAGCCGGGGGTCCTACCTTGGTCGCTTTCCTGGTTGCCTTCGTGCTCCTGGCGTACCCGATATGGATGGGCTACTTCGGACCCCAGCACTTCACGGGCCCGCCGGTGGCGAGCACGAACCCGTACCACAACGACCTTCTCAGCCTCATCCTCCCGACCCAGAACCAGCGAGTCTCACTGGGGGTGCCACCACTGCGGCCCGACCTGCTCTTGCCCAACGAGAACGACGGGTACATCGGCCTGCCTGTGCTCGTCATGGTCGGGGTCCTCGCTTGGTGGTCCCGCCGGAGCCCACGCATGCAGTTGGCCGTGGTTCTGATGCTCGCTTCGGCGCTCCTTTCGTTCGGACCGCACCTCGCGATCGACGGCCATCTCACCGACCTTCCGCTGCCCTTCTGGGTCTTGGATCACATTCCCGTCTTGAATTCGATGCTGCCGGGCCGGATCTCCTTGGAAATGGAGGCGTGCGTTGCCGCCGTCATCGCCTTCGGGCTCGACGACGTGCGTCACACGCAGGAGTGGTGCTCGAGACGACGAAGGAGTGTCGCCCTCGCGCTGGTGGCCCTGAGCGCGCTGGTCGTCACGCAGCTGCCGCCCTGGCCGTGGCACTTTGGAGCCCAACCGGCCGCCGCGCTCCCGACGGCGTTGACCCGAGCCATTCCAGGCGGAGATCCCGTGGCGATCACCTACCCGTACGTCGTGGGCGCGAGCGATGCGCCGATGGTCTGGCAGGCCGAGGA
>PKYA01000188.1 GCA_003133545.1 Acidimicrobiaceae bacterium
GGGCCGTCCGGCTCGGGCAAGAGCACGCTGTTGACCATCGCCGGCAGCCTCGAGGATCCGACCAGTGGTGAGGTGCGTATCGGAGGTGCCTCGCTTTCGAGGATGTCGCGCAACGACAAGGCCCGTCTGCGCCGACGTTCGATCGGTTATGTCTTCCAGGACTTCAACTTGTTACCCGGTCTCACCGCGGTGGAGAACGTCTCGTTGCCCCTGGAGCTCGACGGGTTGACGGCGCGGAAGGCCCGGGTCGCCGGCATGGCGGCACTGGACGAGCTCGGCATGGGCGATCGCGCCGGCCATTACCCCGACCAGCTCTCCGGTGGCGAGCGCCAACGCGTCGCCATCGCCCGAGCCGTCGTGGGCGAGCGGCACCTCTTGCTGGCCGACGAGCCCTCCGGTGCGCTCGATTCGGAGAATGGCGAGGCGGTTATGCGCCTGGTGCTCACTGCCTGCCGCCGCGGCGTGGCCGCCGTGGTCGTCACGCACGACGCCCAATTAGCCTCGTGGGCCGACCGGGTGATCTTCATACGCGACGGGCAGATGGTCGATCAGACCACCACCCCGACCGGGCCCGAAGCGCTCCTCGCCCGCAACGCCCATTCGTGACGATCACGCTCGAACGCCCGGCTGTCGACCTGGGGACCGGCGACGGCGGCATGCCGGCGCGTCGGGCCGTCGTCCGCTGGGCCTGGCGTCTGTTCAGGCGTGAATGGCGCCAGCAGCTGCTGGTGCTCGCCCTGATCGTCGTGGCCGTGGCGGCCACGTTCGTGGGCGCAACGGTCGCCACCAATACGCCGCCTCCGGCCAATGCCGGGTTCGGGTCCGCCCAGGACCAGGCCACGTTCCAGGGGTCACCTGCGCAGCTGGGTCGCGATATTGCACAGGTGCAGCAGCGCTTCCATCAGATCGATGTCATCGAGAACCAAACGCTCAGCATCCCCGGCTCCATCGGTACCTACGATCTGCGCGCCCAGAACCCCAGGGGACCCTTCGGTCAGCCCATGCTCTCGCTGGTGAGCGGGCAGTACCCCGTCGGTGCGGGCCAGGTGGCCCTGACGGGTGGCGTTGCGTCCTCCCTGAACCTCAAGGTCGGTGACATCTGGCACCAAGCGGGACAGTTCCGACGAATCGTCGGGATAGTGGAGAACCCCCAGAGCCTGCTCGACGAATTTGCCCTGGTGGCGCCCGGGCAAGTGGCGCAACCGACCCAGGCGACGGTGCTGTTCGACGCGCACGGTGTCGACGTGGTCGCCCTCGGTCCCAACTTTCAGTCCGTAGGGGGCGCAGCACCGAGTAACGGGTTGAACCCCGAGACCATCGTGCTGGCCCTTGCCACGCTGGGGATGCTGCTCATCGCGCTGGTTGCGATAGGGGGCTTCACCGTGCTGGCGCAGCGCCGGCTCCGCTCCATCGGCATGCTCGGATCGCTTGGCGCCACCGATGACAACATCAGCCTGGTCGTACGGGCCAACGGTCTCGTCGTCGGTGTCGTAGGAACGCTGCTCGGCGTCCTGCTGGGAATGGCAGTGTGGCTGGCGTACCGCCCGCACGTCGAATCGAGCGCCCACCACCTCATCGGGGTGTTCGCCTTGCCGTGGACGGTCATCGGCGCCTCCATGGTCCTGGCCATCGTCGCCACGTTCTTCGCCGCTTCAAGGCCGGCCCGTGCCATCACCAGGGTGCCTATAGTGGCGGCTCTTTCGGGGCGCCCGCCGGCCCCGAAGGCCGTGCACCGCTCGGCGGTGCCCGGGGTGGTCGCCCTCGGAGTGGCGTTCCTCCTTCTGTCGTCCGCCGGGGCGGGCAATGGCGGAGATGCGGGCGCGCTCATCTTCGGGTTGGTCGCCCTGATTGTCGCCGTCGTCCTGCTGTCCCCTCTCGGCCTGGCCGTGTTGGCCCGACTGGCCCGACGTGGGCCGATCGCCGTGCGCCTGGCCGTGCGCGACCTCGCGCGCTATCGCTCCCGGTCGGGCTCCGCCCTGGCCGCCATCAGTCTCGGCGTGCTGATCGCCGTCATCATCTGCCTCATCTCCGCCGCCCGGTATGGCAACGTCCTCGACTACGCGGGACCCAACCTGACCTCGAACCAGATCAACGTCTACACGCCGAACGCTCCCCAAGGCGGCGGCGGTCCAGTGGCGTCGACTGCGGGCAGCTCGCCCAAGTCCATCGCACAGACCGTCGACGGCATCGCCGCGGCCCTCGGAACCCGTGACGTGGTCGAGCTCGAGTCGACCAGCGCCACCCTGCAGCATGCGGCGGGGGGGCGCCAGTTCTCCGGGCAGGTCTATGTGGCCACCCCCGCTCTCCTCGAGGCCTTCGGGATCACGGCGTCACAGGTCGATCCCGACGCCGACGTCCTCACTATGCGCCCGGGGCTGTCGGGCATCTCCGAAATGCAGCTGGTCTACGGCAACTACTTCGGGTCCGATGGGAACGGCCCTGGAAAAGGCTCTGGCTCGGCGTTCCCCTGTCCCGCCGACGAGTGCCTGGCCAACCCGTCCATCCAGGAGGTGCGCGCGCTTCCGGCCGGGACCTCGGCCCCCAACACGGTGATCACCGAGCACGCCGTGCACCAGCTCGGTCTGCACGTCAGCACCGCCGGTTGGCTGCTCCAGACCGCACAACCGCTCACCGCTTCGCAGATCACCAATGCCCGGCTGACGGCCGCGGCGGGCGGGTTGACCGTGGAGACCAAGAACGATCAGCCCACCTCGTCCGAGATCATCAACTGGGCCACGGTGTTCGGCATCCTCCTGGCGCTGGGCGTGCTGGCCATGACGGTCGGATTGATCCGCAGTGAGACGGCGAGCGACCTTCGCATCCTCACCGCCACCGGTGCCGGTCGCACTACCCGGCGCACCCTCGCCGCCACCACCGCCGGCTCGCTGGCTCTGCTCGGCGCGGTGTTCGGCACGGTCGGCGGCTACATCGCGGTGATCGCCTTCTCGCGCAGCAACTCGCTCGACGGCCTCTCGTCGCTGGGCAACGTCCCGGTCGAGAACCTCTTGGTGATCCTCGTCGGCATGCCCTTGATCGCGCTCGGAGTCGGCTACATCCTCACGGGACGCGAGCCACGCGGGCTTGCCCACCAGCCGCTCGAATAAGCACTGCCTCCCTCGCTTGCTGCCGCGCCGCGCCGCGCAGACCGGCGTCACAGAGCTTCGGCGAGGCGTGACAGCGTCTTTTCCGCCGACCCCTCTTGAGCCGACGCGTGGCCGGTTCCGGCCCAGAGATTGATGCGGTCGGAGTCGCCGGCGGCGGCCGCCGCCCGGCGCAGCGGGGTTGTCAGGTGATGGATGGCCGGATAGCCCTCGGGTGCGATGGCGTCGTAGCGCGCCGTGAAGAGGTTGGGCAGAGCGCGGGCCGGCCGGCCGCTGAAGGCACGGGTGACGAGGGTCTGGCGGTCGCCACCTTCCCCCAGGGCTGATTTGTAGGGGTCCGAGGCACCGCTCTCGTCGGTCCGCAGGAGGACGGTACCTACCATGGCTGCGTCGGCTCCCGCCTGGAGGACGGCCGCCACGTCGACCCGGTTCGCCAGCCCGCCCGCGGCCACGAGGGGCAGCGCGACCACGTGGCGCACCTGTCGGACGAGGTCGGGGAGCGCCACGGGCACGGGCAGGTGGTCCGGCGTCAGCGTCCCGTAGTGCCCGCCGGCCCCAAAGCCCTGCACGGCCAGCGCGTCGACGCCGCTCGAAGCGGCGAGTCGAGCCTCTTCCGGCGTGGTCACGGTTTGCACCAGCAAGCTCCCGGCTCTGTGAAGGTCTCTTATGACCGAGGGGTCGGGGATGCCGAAGGTGAAGCTCACCACTGCCACGGGGTCGGCGCGGAGCAGGTCGACCTTGGCGTGCCACTGGTCGTCGTCCTCGAGAGGGGAGATGGACGTGAGGTCGAGGCCGTACTGGTCCGCCTCAACCTGTATGGCCACGGCGTAGCGGTGGTAGGCATCCCGGTCCACGGGGACGGGATTCGGCGCGAAGAGGTTTACCCCGAAGACGGGCGTGGACCCCCGTAGCGAACCGATCTGTGCCGCGAGCTCCTCCGCCGTCTTGTAGCCGCCGGCGAGAAAGCCAAGACTGCCGGCCCGGGTCGCCGCGGCGACCATGGCCGGGATGGTGGGTCCCCCGGCCATCGGCGCGGCGAGGACAGGATTGCTGACGCCCAGGCTGGCGAGCAGGCCGTTCATGTCGCTTCGTGAAGGAGCGCGGGGTCGCCCGGGTCATTGCGGTGCGGTTCCATCTGGGTTGGAGATCATGCACCGTCGAGCCGGCCGGCATCTACCCGGCCGGACCCGGCGTGACCCACGACGAGCCACGACGAGTCACCATCGCGCCTTAGTGGGTCCCTGGCCCGCTGTGGCCCGCCCGAGTACATCGGGGAGTCGCTCGATCGAGTCGCTTAGGGGGCCCGACGAGGAATCGCCGGTCTAGTCCCGAACGGGGCGAATGTTCGCGATTGCAGCACTGACTAGTGCAGCTTCTGCACCCAATCGTGCGGAACCTTCCCCGCCGGTCCGGGCACCGCCTGATCCAGCGGATGGTGCTGCGGGGGCACGAGTTCTGGGCCCTCGAAGGCAGCGTCCGTCCGGTAATCCCAGAACCACTCCTCCTCCGGCTCGAAGCTGCGGATCACCGAGTGGCCCTGTGCGCGGGCGTGGCCGGTGGCATGCTGGCCCGGGGAATTGTCGCAGCAGCCGATGTGGCCGCACAGCGCACAGCGCCGCAGATGGAACCACCACCCGTCGCCCTGCAAGCACTCGACGCAGCCGGTGCCGCTCGGCGGCACGCCCGGGTCGATGGAGTCATCCGTCACACTTGTACCCATGCACACCCCCGATCACACCGAGGAACGGTACCGACATTCGTACGCGTCGGCGATTCCCCCCGGCTGCCTCTCGCGCCCTTGGCATCTGGCACAGGATCAGCCGCCTCACGCCGCCACCGCGCCCGAGCCCGACATGTGCTCGATGACAAGGGCGACCCCCTGACCTGAACCCACGCACACACCGAGCACCCCGTAGCGGGCGTGACGCAGACCGAGCTCGGTCGTCAGGGTGAGGACGTAACGGGTGCCAGAGGCTCCAAAGGGATGCCCGATGGCCACCGCCCCGCCGTTGGGGTTCAGACGGTCGTCGGGGACCTCGAAGCCATCGAGCTGGTGCGGGAGCTCTCTGAGCACACCGAGTGCCTGGGCGGCGAAGGCCTCGTGGACCTCCCAGACGTCGATGTCGGTGGGAGACAACTTGGCCCGCTCGAGCGCCTTCGCGATGGCGAAGGCCGGCGCGATCCCCATGTACTGGGGATCGAGGGCATGGGTGGCCGATGCCACCACCCGGGCGAGGGGCTCGACGCCCAATTCCGAGGCGGCGGGACCACTGGCCAGGACGATGGCGCTGGCACCGTCGTTCAACCCCGAGGAATTGCCGGCCGTCATCTGCGTCGTGTTCGGCTGTGGGGAGAGCCGAGCCAGTCCTTCGGCAGTCGTGTCGCCCCGGATTCCCTCGTCGTGCTCGAACATCCAAGCGGGCTGCTGCCTCGTGGCCGGGATCTCGACGGGATGTATCTCCGCGGCGAACCGGCCTGAGTCGCGGGCCGCCGCCGCGTGCTGGTGGGATCGCAAGGCGAACGCGTCGATCTCCTCGCGGGTCAACTTGTACCGGTCGGCGACGTTTTGCGCCGTCTTGATCATCTCCACGTACGCGTTGCGGGCCAGCAGCACAGGGTTGGGTGGACCGCCTGCGCCCGCCCACATGGTGTCGAGCAGGAGAACGGGGCCCCGCGGGCTGAATGGGGCGTCCCCTTTCATCTGGGCCCAACCGGATCGGGACATGGACTCGACCCCGGCCGCCAGCCCGACCCCCAGCTCGTCGCTGCGGATGGCGTGTGCGATGTTGATGGCACCGGTCAAGGAGGAGGCGCAGAAGCGATTGATGGTGACGGCGGGCACGGAGTCGGGGAATCCGGCCGCCAAAGCTCCCCAGCGGGCGACGTCCCCCATGCCTTCGTGCGCCGTATTCACACAACCGGCATTGATATCTTCGATCCGTTCCAGGGGGACGCCGACCCGCGCGCATGCCGCCACCATCGTCTGACCGAGCAGATCGTCCGTGCGCAGATGTGACAGTGCACCGCCGTAGCGTCCGAACGGGGTGCGCACACCGCCCAGGATGAATGCCTCGGTCATTGCGCCAGCGAGGCTTCGAGTGTGATCTCCGGAACCCCGGCGAGAGCCCTGCTCACCGGGCAGCCCGCCTTGGCGGCGGAGGCGTGGGCGGAGAAGGTCGCGTCATCCATGCCCGGCACCCGCCCGACGGTCACCAGCTCGATCTTGGTGATCGTGGGGACGCCGTCGACGGGTCGCAGCGTGACCGTGGCGTCCGTGTGGACCGATTCGGGCGGGCTTCCCGCTTGGGCCAGGAGGTTCGACAGCGCCATTGAGAAGCAGGCGGCGTGAGCGGCAGCGATCAACTGCTCGGGATTGGAGCCCGGGCCGTCCTCGAAGCGGGACTTGTAGGTGTAACCCCCGCGTATGGAGTCACCCGCAGTGAACGTACCCGTCCCGGAGGGGACGTCCCCTTTCCACTCGGCGCTTCCCCTTGCTGGCATGATCTCCTCCTTGGAACGCTGCCGCTGCTGCTTCTGGCCTCGGGTCCTCCCTGTCATAGCGCGGCCGGCATCCGTCATTGCAGCGGTGGATCGTGCAGGGCGGCTCGCTGCCACGCCAGCACAATCACGCCAGCACAATTATGAAAAGATTCGACGGATGCTAGGCCGAAGGTCGCACCACGAGGAAGAGATTATGTGCCGGGGCGTGATCGCCGAGCGCCTCTCCGCGGGGTTCTTCGCGGTGCGAGAGAGCCAGTTCCTCTAAGTCAGGGTCGGAGGAACGTCATGGCGCCCTGGACCCGGCTGCACCACTTCAGTCCGGTCTTCCCCGTCAAGGACCTGCGCCGCGCGCTGGACCACTACGCGTCGCTGGGCTTTGTCACGAATGCCGATGCCGGGGGTGACGAGTATGGGTTTGCCGATCGCGACGGGATCGGGCTGCACCTGGAGGCAGGGCCGGGGCGAGATCCGGGGCAGACCTATCTCTACGTGGAGGACGCCGATGCCCTGTACGAGGAATGGACCCGTCCCGGAATCGGCGGATCTACCCGCCGGGTGCACGATACCGAGTACAGGTTGCGGGAGGGCGCACACATTGATCCCGACGGGAACCTGATCCGCTTCGGCTCGCCGCTCGTGGAGCCCCCGGAGGTGACGCGCCTGCGGGAGCATCTCGAGTCGCAGTACCGGATCGAGGTGGCGGGGCTGTCCGAGCTTGACCTCGGTGTCTTCCGCGTTGATCGGCGCGACGGCCCCAGTTGGGTCGCACGCTGCTTTCCGTCGGTACGGCCCATGGAGCGCGCCGAAGGGGATGGCGAGATCCTACGGTTCCTGGCTGAAGCCGATTTCCCCGCCGAGAGATGCGCGGCACCGGTGCCGACTTCGATCGTCGACGGGCGGCCCGTTCTGGTCACCGAGCACATCGCAGCGGTCCCGCGGAACGAGCGGCGGGCAACGATCCGCAACTTCGGCGGGCTCCGCCACCTCGGCGCACTGCTCGGGCGCCTCCATGCCATGCCCGAGGGGACAGGCGCGGTGTGCCGTCAGGGAGGTGCCTGGCACCACCTGGCGGATGGCGGGCCGGGCGAGGAGATCGCCGCGGCGCAAGGGATGCTGCACGACGCTGCCGATCTGGTGCCAACGGGACAGCGACACCTCTACGATTCGATCAGCGCCGAACTCCATGCTCTCGACGACTGCACAGGGCTGCCCCAGGCCTTGATCCATCCGGATTTCGTGCTCGCGAACGTGGTCGCCTCCCCCGACCGCGGGCTCGTCGTCGTCGACTGGACGGGCGCCGGGCGGGGCCCACGGCTGTGGTCACTCGCCTTCTTCTTGTTCTCGGAGGGCGCCAAGAACCTGCACCGCGTCGACCGGATCGTCGCCGGGTACCGTCCCTACATTCGTCTCGAGCCAGAGGAGCTGTCGCGCCTTGCGACGGTGATGCGTGCGAGGCCGGCGATCCTGGCATCGTGGGTATTCTGCACCGGCCGTAGCAGTCTGGCGGTCGCCGCCCAGGAGATGGCGGCCCGATGCGAGATTGCGGACGCCGTCGCGGCACAGGCGCGGGCGGCGTTTGCCGATCAGGCTTGATGCAGTCGGGCCAGGTGGTGCTGGAGGTAACCGACTCGGGCTCCGGCATGGACGACGAGGGCGGGGTGCACGCGCTCGACCGCTTCTGGAGGGCGGACTCGGCGCGGACAAAGGCGGGCAGCGGTCTCGGCCTCTTCATTGTGCGCGGGATCGCATCGGCGCACGGAGGACACGTCAGCCTCACATCGGATCCTCGGCGAGGCACCAAGGTGCGTGTCGTTCTTCCAATCTCGCCGCCACGCGTGGCCCCATTAGCCGCCCGGCCATGTCCGGCGAGGGAGATGGCTCCATTCGCCGTGTGATGACCGTGACAGTACGAATCGCTTACAGGGTGGTCGCCGGATCCAGATGTGCGGTCACCTCTCGCAGCGCGCTCCGCAGCTCCGTCGGGCTGAGCGGGTTGAACAACGGTCCAGCGCCATCGTTGAGGAGCCGGCTTGCCATCGCCACGCCGGGGGCCGGGATGGGCCCGGCGCCCGAGAGGACGAGCACCATGGCGCGCACCTCGGCTTCGGCAGCGGCGATGCGCCGGCGGCAGATCGGGGCGCGCTTGGCACCCGGCACGGCCGGAGTGCGCGCCAGATCCAGGAGGTTGAGCCAGCACCGGGCCAGGTAACGGCGGTGGGGCAGGGCGACGAGCTGCGCGGCGCGGCAGGCCAGCGTTCGGCTCCGCTCGGGTGGGGTGCCCGAGGCGATCCGGCCGTCGAGGAACGTCCCCATGGTGCCCACAATGCGCCGCAGCCACCAGGGATTCGGGCGGGCCACCAGCTCGGGCGGGCCGGAGAGGGCAGTGAGCAGGATCGTGCGCGGCGCGTGCTCGTTGGCCAGAGTGGGCATACGTCCCATGGTGCGCCTGTCGCCGACGGCACGAAAGTGGCATAATTAGCGCAGTGCGCGACGAAACTGCCAAAGTGCCACGCCGCAGACCCGGCCCGAGGACCGGCGCAGGCCGCTCCCCGAGTGCGGCGCCGGAATCGCGCGCCGTGGCAGTTGTCGTCTACGACGGCGTGTCCCCGTTCGAGCTCGGGGTCGCATGTGACGTCTTCGGCGCCAGCAGCGCCAGGGTGATGCCGGAGGTTCCCTGGTACCGGCTCTCCGTCTGCGGGGCGGGGGGCGCACCCGTGCGCGTCGATGGCGGCTACGAGATGGTGCCGCCGTGCGGACTGGAGGGGATCAGTCGCGCCGACACTGTGGTCGTACCCCCGACCGAGCGTCTCGCCCTGGTCCCGCCCGCGGTGCTGGGCGCTCTCCGGCGCGCCCAAGCACGCGGGTGCCGCATCGTCTCGCTGTGCACGGGCGCGTTCGTCCTGGCCGAGGCCGGAATGCTCGACGGGCGTCGCGCCACGACGCATTGGTCGGAATGCGACGAGCTGGCCCGTCGGTATCCCCATGTCACCGTTGACCCGGGAGTCCTCTACGTCGACGGGGGTGACATCCTCACATCGGCCGGCAGTGCCGCCAGCATTGACCTGTGCCTGCACGTGGTCCGCCAGGACTACGGCAGCGCGATCGCCAACCGGCTGGCGCGCCTGCTGGTCGTTCCGCCCCAGCGCGACGGCGGCCAGGCCCAGTTCATCGACACGCCCGTCCCGAGCTTCGACAGCTCCGATATGTTCGCGGACACCCTCGCATGGGTCCAAGAGCACCTGAACGAAGCCGTGACTGTCACTGAGTTGGCGGCGCGGTGCGCCATGAGCCCTCGGACGTTTGCGCGCCGGTTCCTCGCCTCCACCGGCACGACGCCGCACCGATGGCTACAGCGCCAGCGCGTCCATCTTGCGCAGCAACTCCTCGAGTCGACCGACCTGCCCATTGAGGTAGTGGCACAGAACACCGGGTTCTGCACGGCCGGAAATCTCCGCAAGCACTTCAGCCGGACTGTGCACACGAGCCCGCAGGCGTACCGGCGCACGTTTCAGGTGCGCCCTCCGAGTTGAGCGGCCACGCGCCACCCTTGCACTACCATGCGCGTCATGTCCGAGATCGCGGAACGCTACGCCGTCGTTGCCGGCCGATTCACCGACCGCGTGGCGGGGATGTCTCCCCACCTTTGGGAGGCATCGTCGCCCTGCGCCGGTTGGAAGGCGCGTGATGTCGTGGCCCACGTCGTGGACACACACAACCGCGTGTTGGCTTCTCTCGACCAGTCGGACCCGGCCGCTGCCGGGCCTGACGATGATCTGCCGCAACTGTGGGTCACGGCGACGGACTCACTCAATGCCGCGCTGTGTGACCAGGCGACGGCGCAAAAGACCGTAGGCGGGATGTTCGGGGAGCAATCCTTCGAGATGCTGGTGGGTCGCCTCCTGTGCGCCGACACCCTCCTGCACTCCTGGGATCTCGCCCGCGCCACCGGTCAGGACGAAGTGCTCGACCCCGATGCGGTCGCCAAGACGCTCGAATTCCTCACTCCCATTGACGATGCCCTTCGGCGCCCCGGTGGCTTTGCCGCGAAGATCGAGCCAGCAGCGGGAGCCGATGCGCAGACCAGGTTGTTGAATTTCAGCGGCCGAGCCACCTGAACCGGCGGCCCCCTGAACCGGCGATTGTGCTCTCGGGGCGCGCCGGCGCGTCAAATCTGCGCATGAATGGGACTTTGGACCCATGCCAAGAGGCTGTTCCTGGTAGATAATGTGAAATATCGAGCACTGGGCAGGTGGTCGAGGCACTGCTGATTCCCCGGCAGGGGCGGCAGGGCATGGCTCGGCGAGGAGGGGTCCGGCACGATGCAGCCAATGGCGGGGTGGTATCCCGACCCGGTGCGCGCCGGAGTCGAGCGCTACTGGGATGGTGCGGCGTGGTCGGAGCACGTGCGCGTGCCGACCGCTGCGCCCGGCAATACGACTTTCAGTCTCTACGCGCCTCCAGCGCCGCTGGCGCCGGTGGAGGCGGCGCCAGCGTCGGCGCGCCAGCGGAATCGTGGTGCTCGCCGGACGCTCAAGCTCGTCAGCGCTGTCGCGGTGATCGCCGTGGTGGCGGGCGGCGCCTACCTGTTCACAGGCCGGCATATGAGTGCCGATGCCGCGGTGGCCAGCGCCGCCGCCTCCGCCCTCGCGAACCACAGCGCGGACATCGTTGTCAGCGGGTCTGGCACCGCCGCCGGGGCCACCTTCACCGTCAGCGGGTCCGGAGCGATTGATTTCGCACAGAACGACGAGCAGCTGAGCCTGACCATCGCCGGCGGCGGGCAGAGCCTGACGGAGCAATACGTCTACCTCGACGACACGGCCTATGTGAATCTGGGCGGGCTGATCGGCAATATCGTCCCCGGTAAGTCGTGGGTGTCGATGGACCTCAGCCAACTCTCGAGTTCCAGCGCGTCGACCAGCGCTCTGGGCACGAACGGGGCGCTGGGAACCGACCCCGCCGCCATCCTCCAGGCCTTGAGCCATGGGGGTGCGCAGGCGACCGCACTCGGTTTGAGCAGCGTCGACGGCCAGAGCGTGCAGGGTTACTCGGTCCATATCGACGCGACCACCCTGCGCCAGCAGATAGCCGATGCACACTTGCCGTCATGGATGTCACAGGCGCTTGCGACCCTCAACCCGAATCTGACCTACCACGTCTATGTGAACACGGCCGGGCTCCTGGTCGACGTGACGGGCGAGGGGACGGAGACGGTTGGCGGCCAGGGTGTCAGTGTGAATCTCGCGATGAACTTCGTGAACTACGGCACCACCGTCAACGTATCGGCACCTCCGGCCGGCGAGGTCGAGACCATCGCGGGCTTCCTCCAGGCCGTAAAGTCGTTCTCGTCAAACTCGGTCAACTGACTTCTCCCCTTCGGGTGAGGGATTGATCAGAACGGCCCGGTCAGATCGCCCAGCGCACCCGTCAGGCGGAGATTTTCCGAGTAGTCCACCGGGCAGGTGATCACCGAGACGGCGTCCGCGCCGAGGGCCTCGCGGAGCATGGGGAGGAGGTCGCCGGCGGCCCGTACCTGGTAGCCCCGGGCGCCGAAGCTCTCGGCGTAGGCCACGAAGTCGGGGTTCGCGAATTCGGTGGCCACGTCGTGGCCGATCTCGAGCTCCATCTTCCATTTGATGAGCCCATAGGCGTCGTCCTGCCAGATCAGCACGGTCAAGGGGATGTGCTCGCGCATGGCGGTCTCGAGTTCCTGCGAGTTCATGAGGAAGGCTCCGTCACCCACGGCGGCCAACACCCGGCGGCCGGGCAGCGCCAACTTGGCCGCGATGGCCCCGGGCAGCGCGAAGCCCATGGTGGACAAGCCGTTGGAGAGAAGGCAGGTGTTGGGCTCGTAGGTGGGATAGAGCCGGGCCATCCACATCTTCACGGCTCCGGTATCGGCGAGGACTATGTCCGAACGACCCAACGCAGCGCGCGTATCGGCCACTATGCGTTGGGGCTTGAGTGGGAAACTGTCATCGGCTGCGCCGCTCTGGAGTTCGCCGGCCAGGAGTCGTCGGATCTTCTCACCACTGATCGCCGGTTGGAAGCGGCGGGCTGTGGCTGCGGCCAGGACGTCGAGGGTCCGGCCGATATCGGCCTGGATACCGACCTCGACGTCATAGTGGGCGTCCACCTCGGCGGGGACTCGGCTCAAGTGGATGATCCGCTTGTCACCGTCCGGATTGATCCGGACCGGGTCGAATTCCTGGAGCTCGTAGCCGACACTGACGATCACGTCCGCCTCGTCGAATCCGAAGTTGACGTAGTCGTGGCTCATGAACCCCACCGCCCCGAGAGCGTGGGGATGATCGTCCGGGAACACGCCCTTGCCATGAAAGGAGGTGGCCACGGGCAGTCCCAGCACTTCGGAGAAGCGGCGCAGCGCGTCGCCCGCGCCGCTGCGCGCCGCACCGTGTCCGGCCAGGACGATGGGCCGGTCCGCACCATCGAGCACGGCGGCAGCGCGGGCGATCTGGGACGGCGTGGGCTCGTCCGGCCGCGGGACGTTGACGTCGAGAGGTGCCAGGTCGTCGGGGACGGCCATGGCCTCGATGTCCTCGGGCACGGCCAGGAACACGGCCCCTGGCCGTTCTGTCTGCGCCAGCTTGAACGCTTTGCGCACCATTTCGGGGACCGCGCCAGGCGTGAGGACCATGGCGGCCCACTTCGTCACGGGGGCGAACATCGACACCAGGTCGACACTCTGATGGGATTCCTTATAGATCCGGTTCAACCCGACCTGGGCCGAGAAGGCGACGAGCGGTGTGCTGTTGGTGTAGGCATCCGCCGTCCCGAGCAACAGGTTGATGGCTCCGGGTCCGAGGGTAGAAGAGCAGACGCCGGCACGCCCGGTCAGCCGTCCGAATATTTCGGCCATGAACGACGCCGCCTGTTCGTGGCGTACCAAGACGTAGCGGATCGGTGATCGCACGAGGGCATCCGTGAAGCGGATGTTCTCCTCACCTGGGATACCGAAGACGACCGTGACCCCCTCGTGCTCCAGGCAGCGCACCAGGAGTTGGGCGACAAGGCGTTGGTCCTCGGGCACCTGCCGAGCGTAGCGAAGCCGCCGGCGCGGCGGCCCCCTCGGTGCTCGGCCGGCGTGCACGGGCGAGAAGAATAGGGTGAGAAGAGGGAGCGACGACATGGAACCGGAAAGAAGAGACCCCAATCCGTCTGACGATGGGCGTGACCTCAGCGGTGGCCAGCGGCGGCGCGACCCGGTGCAAGAGGCGGAGGAGCAATCGTTCCCGGCCAGCGATCCGCCCTCGTGGTGGTCGGGCTGAGCGTCACTACCGGCGCCGGGATCGTTGGCCCGCCTATACCGGGCCGCCCCAGCGCCACACTGCCGAAGCCCAGGTCATGCCTGCTCCGAATCCGGCGAAAACGACGAGGTCGCCGGCGCCCAGGCGGCCACGGGCGATGGAGTCGGCCAGGGCAAGCGGTATGGAGGCGGAGCTCGTGTTGCCGGTCGATTCGACCACGGTGGCGATCCGCTCGTTCGGTATGCCCACCCGCTCGGCTATCGCCTCCATGATCCGCTGGTTGGCTTGATGAGGGACGAACAGGGAGATCTCCTCGGCGCCGACCTTGGCTTGGGCGAGAGCGGAGTTGATGGAGTCGACGGTGGCCCGCACGGCGCGGCGAAACACCTCACGCCCCCGCATCACCATCCCGTCGCCGTGATCGACATAGAGCAGATCGACGAGCGAGCCGTCCACCCCGGCATCCCAGGCCAGGAGTGATCCGACGCCGTTGACCGCTTCGAGGACCACTGCACCGGCGCCGTCGCCAAAGAGGAACGCATTGGTGCGATCGTTCCAGTTGAGGGTGCGGGTCATCGTCTCGGCCCCGATGAGGAGAACCTTCCGGGCGCCCGTCGACAGCATGCCGGCGGCGGTGATCAGCCCGTACGTGAAGCCTGCGCAGGCGGCGTTGACGTCGACGGCCCCTCCGCCGATGCCGAGCGCACCAGCCACGGCGGACGATGTGGCCGGCATCAGCTGGTCCGGCGTCGTGGTGCACAGGACCACGACGCTGATCTCGTCAGCTGCCGTGCGAGCGACGTCGAGCGCCTGTCGCCCGGCTTCGATCGCCAGGGTGGCGGTAGTGCCGACGCCACTCGGCGGGTGGAGGGCCGGAGCGGGCCGGACGAAGGGGCCGGTGGCGGCGCGCCGGGTCCGCACTCCGGAGCGTTCCACGATCCACTCGTCGCTCGTGTCCAGCAATGTCTCGAGGTCGGCGTTCGTGACTACCGTGGGCGGGAGTGCGGTGCCCCACCCGGTAATGACGCAGCCACGTTCGCTCACCAACTGCCGACGGTGTCGCTGCGTACGGGCGGCATGCCGTCCGGGATCCGAGAGGTCACGCTGTCAGGGTACGGGAATATTCCGGTGACCGGCGAGTAAGTGCGGTGCTCCTGTGCAGAAACCCCGGCTGGCAGGCAGCCACAATGGGATCGACGAGGGCAACAAGGCCCTCGACGTCGCTTGGGCAGTGGGTGGGCTGGCGGCCCGGCGGCTACGAGGCTCCCTTCTCACTCGGTTCGCCTTCTGGGTGCTCCTCCCCGCTCGGCGTCACCGACAAGGGCATGGACACCCGGGCCACGACGATGTCCGTGCGGGTGCGCAGCGCGGCGGTCAGGACCTGATCGATCTGGTTGTGCAAAATCCGGTAGCGGAAATGTTCGGGGACGACGACGGGAATGAGGACGACGATCTGCTGGTCGCTCTGCTTCCGGGCTTCGTCGATGAACGCGACGATGGGTTTGACCACCGATGCGTACTGGGTGTGGAGGACCTGGAGGGGCACGCCGGGATCCCAGTCCTTCCACGCACGCTGCAGCTGGCGCGCCGCGTCCTCGCCGGAGTCGTCCTGGTCGATCACCACCGATACCGCGATCACCTCTTGACCCAAGGAGAGAGCCTCGCAGATGGCAAGGCGGGTGAGGCGCGACACGTTCAACACCGGCACTATGACCAGGGTGCGCTTACCTTTCGGCCGATCGGGCACTGTGCCGATCCCGAGCATTCGCCCGGCGCGCCGGTAGTACGCGTGGATGCGGGTGAACAGCACAACGAAGGTAGGCACGGCGATCACGACCACCCATGCCCCCTCGGCGAACTTGGTCACGAGGAAGATCACGGTGGCCAGCCCGGTGACTGCGGCCCCGAGGCCGTTGATGCTGGCGCGGTGCACCCAGCGCGGTGGGCGTGTCCGCCACCAGTGGACCACCAGACCGGCCTGGGACAGGGTGAACCCGGTGAAGACGCCGATGGCGAAGAGTGGGATCAGCTCGTTGGTGTTGCCGCCGACCGCGATCAGGAGTGCGGCCGAGAGCATGGCCAGCACCCAGATGCCGTTGGCGAAGACCTGGCGATCCCCGCGCAGCGCGAAGAGGTGAGGCAGGTAATTGTCCCGCGCCAAAAGGCTGGCCAGGATGGGCAGGCCTCCGAACGAGGTGTTGGCCGCCAGAGCGAGCACGACCGTGATGGTGAGGGATACGACGTAGAAGGCCCAATGGCGCCCCACCGCCTCGCCCATGATCTGGCTGAGGACGGTCTGGTCCGAGCGCGGTCCGATGTGCCAGCGCCGCGCCAGCACGGCCAGGCCCAACAACATGACGCCCAGGATCATTCCGAGCAGCATTTCGGTGCGCTTGGCCCGGGTCACGCGAGGTTCTTTGAAGAGCGGCACGCCGTTGGCGATCGCCTCCACGCCGGTGAGCGCGCTGCAGCCGGCAGAGAATGCCTTGAGCACCAGCAGCACCCCGACCGTTTGCAATCCGTGGGTGGCCAGGAGGGAACGGCCCGGAAGGGGAGCGTGGACGGCCAGCGGGTGGATGAGGCCGATGACGATGATGGCGAGCAAGCCGAAGATGAACAGCATGGTGGGGAGGAGGAAGGCCCGGGCGGTCTCGCCCAATCCGCGGAGGTTCATGAGGGTGATGACCGCGAGGAACGCGAGGCAGATGGGAACCGTTGCCGACGACAGGCTCGGATAGGCCGAGGTGAGGGCGCCCACCCCGGCCGCGATCGACACGGCGACAGTGAGGGTGTAGTCGACGATCAAAGAAGCGCCGGCCACGAGGCTCGCCCGGGCACCCAGGTTGGCCCGCGAGACGGCATAGGCACCGCCGCCGCCGGGGTAGGCATCGATGACCTGCCGGTAGGAAAAGACCAGGATCGCGAGCAGGACGACGATCGCAACGGTGATTGGAAGGACGATGTGCAAGGCGCCGCCCCCCGCGAGGGCCAGCACCACAATGATTGCTTCGGGGCCATAGGCCACCGACGTCAGCGCGTCGAGCGAGAGCGCAGAGAGGCCCTCGACCGGAGTGATCTTCTCCTTGGAGGTTTCGCTCGTGCGCAGCGGCCTGCCGATGAGGACGGTCCACAGGGAACGCCCGACGCCCTCACCCTGTTCCGGCACGGTTGCATCGTAGGGTATGAGGTGTCCGCCATCGAAGATGCGCGCCGGGTCCACACTCCGGCGTGACACCCCCACGGGCCCGCCCCGTCACTAGCATCGAACGCGTGTCAAGGTCCTCTCGTCGGGCACTGCTCTGAACGACGCGTCACAGACCCGGCCGATCCGCGGGCGGGTCGGCCTGCTGACCGTGGCGACGATGGCCGCCGGTGTGGCGTTGTTGGGGTGTGGAGGCGGCCCGGCGACCGAGGGCGCCAACTCCAACCGCGCCGGCACCGCTTCGGGTCAGGCGCTCGACCCCGCCGCATTCGCGGCCGGAGCGTGCGTGGCGTTCGGACCCACGCGAGGTGATCGCCACGAGACGGTTTTCCTCGATGCCGGCCACGGCGGCATCGATCCCGGGGGTGTGGGAACCACCGAATCCGGGCGGGCGATCGACGAGGCGGACGAGACGCTTCCCGTGGAGCTCGACGCCATGGCGCTCCTCCGGGCTCGTGGGTTTCGGGTCGTCGTCTCCCGCACGGGGGATTCGACGGTGGTCCGACTGGGCCCCGGCGACGAGTCGGGAGGGGTCCTCACCTTGCAGGGATCCCACGACGACGTGGTGGCCCGCGACCTGTGTGCGAACGACGCCGACGCCCGCGTCCTACTCGGGATCTACTTCGACGCCGGCTCGACGGCGCAGAACGCGGGGAGCCTCACCGCGTACGACCCGGCGCGCTCGTTCGCCGCATCCAACATCAGGCTGGCCACCCTGGTCCAGCGCGACGTAGTGGCCGATCTCGATGCCCAGGGCTGGGGCATTCCTGACGACGGTGTCGTTCCGGACACGACGCTGGGATCCTTCGTCGGGGATCCATCCGCTGGGGGCATCGCAGGGGAGGCGGCCTCCTACGACCACCTGCTGCTGATCGGACCGGCGGCCACGGGCTTCTTCTCCACACCCAGTGCGATGCCCGGCGCGGTGATCGAGCCGTTGTACGTGACCGATCCGTTCGAGGGGACGATCGCAGCATCCCGCCATGGCCAAGAGGTGATGGCGCGTGGGATCGCCACGGCGATAGAGACGTTCCTCGCGCCGCCCGCATCCCGTCGACGTGCCACGACGAGCGCCGGCGGAAAGAACTAGGTCGCTTCCGGGTCCTCTGCGCCGCGGGGCGGACCGGTTTCGGGCCTCTCCCCGGTGTCGACCAAGGCCTGGGCCACCTCCCGGAGTTTCACGTTGAGATACTGGGATGCCCGTCGCAGTATGTCGAAGGCCTGATCGGCCGAGATCCGTTCGCGCTCCATGAGGATTCCCTGGGCTTGGCCGATGATCTCGCGGCTGCTCAGAGCGGCGTGGAGGTTGTCGACACGGCGCTCCTCGTTCTCGAGCAGATAGGCGGCCGACAGGGCCAGGCTGGCCAGCGAGGCCAGGATCACCCCCTTCCCGCGGTCGACCACCCCGAAAGCCGCCGGATAACGGGCGTAGAGGTTCACGGCGCCGGTCTCACCATTGGTCGTGAGAGGGAGGGCGAGCGCACTGCGGACCCCTTCCCTCGCCGCCAGGGGCCCGAAAATCGTCCAGCGCGCGTCGTTGCGCAGGTCCTCGGCGTAGACGATGACCCGCTGCGCGGCGGCATCGAGGCACGGCCCCTCGCCGGCACGCTGCTGCAGTAAATCGATCTCCCGCACGACGGGATCGGTGTGGACCGGCGTGGTGACGGCGGCGCCCTCCATGAGAAGGATGCCGGCGTAGTCGCAACCTTCGATGGTGGCGACGGCAACCTCCACCACCTGGGTCAAGGTGTTCTGCACGCTGCCCGCCGAGAAAAGGATGCGGGCGGTCTCCGCGAAGCCGATGGTCAGGTCCGAGAGCAATTCGTTCTTCGTAATCGACTCGCCGTCACTTGTGGGCACGCCGGTCCTCCTGCAGTTCGTCCACCCGTAGTATCGCGCACCGTCCAGGGCAGGCCCGCCCAAGAGCCGTCGTAGGGAGCGTCGCCGAGGGTGAAGATCCCCCGGTCGGCGGCCACCAGCCCGGAGCCGGCGCCGTCGGGAGTGGCCGCCATGCCCACGAGGGCCGGGCGGAACGACACTGTGGCGGCCAGGTCGCGCCACGCGGCATGATCGTCGACGTGGGACTCCCGCCGGCCATCACCATCGCCCGCCAGGCGACGTTGCGGCCGATCGAGGAGATCGCGGCGCAAATGGGGCTGGACCCCGCGCTGCTCGAGTACTACGGCGCCCACGTGGCCAAGGTGAGCCTGAGTGCCGTCGACGCCTTGCAGGGGAAGCCCCGCGCCCGCTACATCGTCGTGACGGCCATCACGCCCACCCCGCTCGGCGAGGGGAAGACGACCACGACGGTGGGGCTCGGGCAGGCACTGGCCGCCATCGGCAAGCAGGCGACGATCGCCATCCGACAGGCGTCGATGGGGCCGACGTTCGGCATCAAGGGCGGCGCGGCGGGGGGCGGGTACAGCCAGGTCGTCCCCTTCGAGACCCTCAATCTGCACCTCACCGGGGACCTCCACGCGGTGACGGCCGCCAACAACCTCCTGGCCGCCATGGTTGACAACCACGTGCAGCAGGGCAACGCACTCGGTCTCGATCCCCACTCCATCACCTGGAAGCGGGTCCTCGACGTCAACGACCGGGACTTGCGCAACATCGTGTCGGGCCTTGGCACGAACGACGACGGCACGCCGCGCCAGACCGGTTTCGATATCACCGCGGCGTCAGAGGTCATGGCGGTCCTCGCGTTGGCCACCTCGCTGAAGGACATGCGCGCGCGCTTCGGTCGTACCGTCGTGGGCTACACGGCCGATGGCGAACCAGTGAGCGCCGAGCAACTCAAGGCGGCGGGAGCGATGACGGTCATCATGCGCGATGCCATCAAGCCCAATCTCTTACAGACGCTCGAGAACACGCCGGTGCTGGTCCATGCCGGCCCCTTCGGCAACATCGCGCACGGCAACTCCTCGGTGGTGGCCGATCTCATTGGGATCCATGGGGGCGAGTATCTCGTCACCGAAGCCGGATTCGGCGCCGACATGGGCGCAGAGCGATTCTTCAACATCAAGTGCCGCACGTCCGGCCTGGTGCCCGACGCCGCCGTCGTCGTGGCCACCGTACGGGCGCTCAAGCTCCACTCCGGGCGGCACAAGGTGTCGGCCGGGCGCCCGCTGCCGCCGGCGATGCTGGAGGAGAACCCCGAAGAGGTCCACCTGGGCGGGGCCAATCTCCTCAAGCACATCGAGATCGTGCGTCGGCACGGTGTCACCCCCGTGGTGGCCATCAATGCCTTTGCGGGGGATTTCTCCTCCGAGCACGACGCCATCCGGGAGATCGCTGCCTCTGTGGGCGTGCGGGCTGCGGTGTGCACGCACTTCGTCGACGGCGGGAAGGGTGCCATCGAATTGGCGGAGGCCATCGTCGACGCGGCCGACGAGCCCAGCGAATTCCGCATGCTCTACGAGGCGGCCGCGCCGTTGCGGCAGAAGATCGAGACGATCGCCACCGAGGTGTACGGGGCCAGCGGCGTTGATTACACCCCGGTGGCGGCGCGCCAGCTCGACACCTACGAGAAGGCCGGGTTCGGCAACATGCCGGTGTGCATCGCCAAGACCCACCTCTCGATCTCGTCCGACCCGACGCGCAAGGGGGCTCCGAGCGGATGGCGCCTGCCCGTGCGCGAAGCGCGCGCCAACGTCGGTGCGGGCTTCGTCTATCTGGTGAGCGGTGACATGCGGACGATGCCCGGACTCTCCTCGAGCCCGGCCGCCGAGCGCATCGACATCGACGATGAGGGCAACGTCGTCGGGCTCTACTGAAGCGGGTCCCGTGCATCGGTCCACGATCACGGTTGCGTCCATGATCCACGGTTGAAAGGAGCAGGGCATGGGTTGTCTGCTGGCAGTCTTCGCCTGGATCTCGCCCCGGTTCGTACTGGCGTTGCTGTACATCTTCACCACCCGGTTGACCATCGCCTTCAATTCGGGCTGGGAGGGGCTGCTCGGCTTCCTCCTCGTCCCCTACGCGACCCTGTTCTACGCCCTCGTGTACCGGCCCGGCCCGGGAGTGCGCGGGTTCGGATGGGTCCTGGTCGCGCTGGGGCTCCTGCTGGACCTGTCCTCCCTCGACCTGGGGCGGCGCGCCCGGGGGCGCCCGCGGCGCCTCAGGAGAACGTGAGCCGCAGGTCCGGTTCGGGGCCGAACCCCATGCCGTCTGCCCCGTGGGCGGCCAGCTTCTGCCAGCCGGCGACCCCGATCATGGCGGCGTTGTCGGTGGCCAGGGCCTGGGGAGGGATAAGCAGCCGGCTGCCGAATTCGGCGGCGATGTCCTGCGCGCGGACGCGCAACACGGGGCTGGCGGCGACACCTCCGACGATGGCCAGTGCGGGGTCGCCGAACTCCTCCAACGCCCGCCTGACCTTGGCGCAGAGCACGTCCATGCAGGCGGCGACGAAGGAGGCGGCCACGTCGGCGACGACAAAGGCGGGCTCCTTACGCACGTAGTTGACCACGGCGGTCTTCAGGCCCGAGAACGAGAACTCGTAGCCGTCATTCAGCATGGGGCGGGGGAAGTGGAGCACGTCGCTGCCGGTTGCGGCCAACCGGTCGAGGACGGGTCCGCCGGGGTACCCCAGCCCGAGATAGCGCGCCACCTTGTCGTACGCCTCCCCGATGGAGTCATCGACGGTCTGGCCCAGCAGCTCGTAGGTGCCGAGCCGGGGTGCCCGCGTGAGCATGCAATGGCCACCGGAGACCAGGAGCGCCGTCTGCGGGAAGGGGACCTCCCGGTCGGCCAGGAACACGCTGGCCAAGTGGCCCTCGAGGTGGTTCACACTGACGATCGGGATCCCCCAACCCAGGGCCAGCGACTTGGCCGTGGCGATCCCGACCAGGAGGGCCCCGACCAGCCCCGGCCCCGATGTCACGGCGACCGCGCTGAGCTCGGACCCGGCGAGGCCCGCCTCGGCCAGGGCCTGGTCGATGATCGGGGTGATCAGCTCCACGTGGGCACGGCTGGCCAGCTCGGGGACGACGCCACCGAATTCCGCATGCAGATCGATCTGGCTGGCCACCACCGAGGCGCGCACCTCGTAGTCCTCGCCGATGACGGCGGCGGCGGTCTCGTCGCACGACGTCTCGATGGCCAGAAGGCACCGCGTCATGCCGGGCGTTCCAGCGCCCCGCCGACGGCCTCGGCGGGGATCGCGCCCTCGCGTTCGACCACCGGGTGCGGTCCGCGCACGTTGACCAGTGTCGAGGGTGCCCCCGCACAGATCCCCCCGTCGACGACGAGGGCCACGTGGGCAGCCAGGGGCGCTGCGGCGTCCGCCGCCGCGGACGGGGTCGGCGCGCCGTGGCGGTTGGCGCTGGTGACCAGGAGCGGGCCGCTGCGCCGCAGCAGCGCCAGCAGGAACGGGTGCTGGGGTATCCGCACGGCGACCTCGTCGCGGCCCGAGAGCCATGGCGGCCGGGGGGCCGAGGCCGAGAAACCGAACGCCATCGTGAGGGGACCGGGCCACCATTGCGCGGCCAGCGCCGCCGCCGCGGCGGGGATCTCGACGCCGAGCTGGCGGACCTGGTCGAGCGAGCTGGCCAGCACGGGGAGCGGCAGCCGGTCCGGTCGGCCCTTGGCCCCGAAGATGCGCTGTGCGGCCCCGGCGTGGCCCGCGAGCGCGGCCAGCCCATAGACCGTGTCGGTAGGGAGGACGACCAGCTCCCCGGCGCGCAGCGCCGCCGTCGCGGCGTCGAGCGCGTCCTCGTCGTCTACGCCGAGCGTCGGCATGCTGTCCACTCCGCGGCGGCGCAGGTGCTCAGAGCTGGAGCGGACGGATCGGGGCGGCGACGAGCGCGGGGTTCGCTTTCCAGTCGACGCCCGGCACGTCGACGTAGAGCTCGATCTCGTTGCCGTCGGGATCCTCGATGTACACGCTGTGCGTCACCGTGTGGTCCGACGTGCCGACGATGGTGGCCCCGGCCTCGCGCAGCGTGGCGACCATGGCGCGCAGGTCGTCGTCGGACTCGCCCACGTTGAGGCCGAAGTGGTACATCCCCACCCGCCGGCCGGCCGGGATGGGGGCGGCGTCGGGACCCACTTCTATCAGCAGGAGCTCGTGATGGGTGCGTCCCGAGGAGAAGGCGGCCATTCCGATCGGGTCGCTTCCGGTCTCGGGCAGGATCTGGCGCCATCCGAGCACGTCGCGGTAGAAGCGAGCCGAGCGGCCGATGTCGCGGACGTAGAGCACCACGTGACCCAACTCGCGCACCGTCATGCGATCACCGTATCGTTCACGGCCGCCTCGTCGTCCATGGCTTCCGACGGGGGCCGGCCGCGGACCCAGCGGGCTTGGGGCGGCATGCCCGGTCCCAGGTGCAAGGGCACGTCGAAGGGATCGGATTCGAGCCCGGCCGCCTTCAGCAGTTCCGTCAGCGCACGCGGGACGGCCGCGGCGATGTCCCAGAGGCGTGGCACGGCGCGGGCGTCGGCAGCCAGGCCCCAGTACAGGACACCCCTATAGCTCATGATGGTGATGTTCAGGCCCATCCCATCCATCACGGGGCCGAGGGGGAACATGCCCAGCATCTGGGCGCCCGCCATGTAGAGGGGGAAGTCCGGACCCGGAACGTTGGAGATGACCAGGTTGGCCACCGGGCGGTGGCGGTCGGCCAACTTCATCTTGGTGTAGAGGCGGGCGGCGGCGGCGAAGACGTTGGGCGAGGCGTGCTCGGCCCAGTTCTGCAACGTCGCAGCGCCGAGCGCCTTGTGCTCCTCCTTGGCTCCTTTGGTTCCCTCGTGGATCGCCCGCAGTCTTTCGAGGGGGTCATCGAGCTGGCAGGGGAGCTGGACGAACATGGCGGACACCTTGTTGGAGCCCTTCAACTCCGCCATCTCGGGGGTGACCGAGACGGGGACGACCGAGACGAGGGGGATGTCCGGAAGCTCGTCACCGGCCAGGAGGTACGACCGCAGCGCGCCCGCGCAGATGGCCAGCACGACGTCGTTCACCGTGGTGCCCATGGCATTCTTCAGCTTCTTCACGTCCGCCAGATTGGCGGCGGCGAACGCCACCCGTCGGCGCGCGTGCACGGCCACGTTGATGGACGTGCGGGGGGCCGTCAGCGGCATCGCCGCCTTTCCGGAGCCGCTCTGGCGGACCTTGCGCACACCGGAGACGGCCTGCGCCGTCCGCCAGAACACGCGTCCCAGCTCGAAAGGCCGGGTGACGCTGGCCGCCAGGGCATGCGAGACCAGCTCGAAGTTGGACGGGACGCGCATGTCGAGTTGCCGCTCGCCCTGGTCCTCCGGTTCGGGCGGATCGGGTTCGAGGTCGAAGAGGACACCCAGGAGCTCGGCGCCGGACACGCCGTCGATGGTGCTGTGGTGCATCTTGGCCACCAGTGCGATCTTGCCGTCTTCGAGCCCTTCGACCACCCACATCTCCCACAGTGGCCGGTCACGGTGCAGCTGGCGGCTGGTGACGTCGGCCGCGAAGTCGCCGAGCTCGTGCATGCCGCCCGGTGAGGGCAGCGCGGCCCGCCGGAGATGATTGTCGATGTCGAACTCCGGGTCGTCCACCCACAATGGGTGGCCGAGGCCGAGCGGGACCTCGACCAGGCGGCGCTGGAAGACCGGGACGAGCGCGATGCGATCGAGGATCATCTGGCGGATGCGGCGGAACGAGTATCCGTCGGGCATGGTCGAGGGGTCGAACACTGCCACCATGGCCACGTGCATATGGAGCGTCGGCGTCTCCATGTAGAGGAAGCTGGCATCGAGCCCGGACAGCCGTTCTGGGGTCATCGATTCTCCTTGGTGCAATCAGCCCGCCTCATAACCTCGCACCTTCTGCCCATGGTGGCAACAGTCGGGCGGCCCGATGCGACGGGTCGCAGCGGATTCGAGAGATGATGTCGCCCGTGCCGTACATCTATCTGAGCGTTGTCGTCCTCGGTGCCCTCGGCGTGCTCGTGACCTACCGGCCGATACGGCGGGAGCCCTTGAGCGTCCCCAGCTTCTTCGTCGGCTGGCTCGTCGGCGAGGTGGCGGTGCAGAACATCGTGTGGCAGGTCGCGGCCACCGTGGTGTTCGGCCTGTTCGGCGCCTTCAAGGGATGGGCCGGCTGGCTCGGGTTGTCGATCGCGGTGGCGAGCTGGGCCGGTCTTGTCGGCCTGGCCGTCGCGGGTCGTCGGGCGGCCGACGTGGTGGATCGGGCGCTGTCGGAGGTACGCCGCGAGGGCTTCGCCGTCCCCACCGAGCCGGTGGCGCCCAGCTGGGGCGGGTTCTGGCGCGTGACCCAGGCCATACCCCTCAAGGGGCGTTCCGTGCGGGCGACGAGGAACATCGACTACTGGGGTGACGGCCAGCGGCGGCACCGGCTCGACATCTACCGCTCGACCCTGGCCCCGCCCACGGGAGCGCCGGTGATGGTGTACATCCACGGCGGGGCCTGGGTGATGGGGGAGAAGCGCGAGCAGGGCAAGCCGATGCTGTACGAGCTCGTCGCCCGGGGCTGGGTCTGCGTCGCCATCAACTACCGGCTCAGTCCCCGCGCCACCTGGCCGGCTCACATCGTCGATGCCAAGAAGGCGTTGTCCTGGGTCAAAGAGCACATCGCCGAGCACGGTGGCGATCCCTCCTTCGTCGCGGTGAGCGGCGGTTCGGCCGGGGGGCACCTGTGCGCCCTGCTGGCCCTGAGTGCCGGCGACCCGGCGTTCCAGCCGGGCTTCGAGGGGGCCGACACGTCGGTGGACGCCTGCGTGCCCTTCTACGGGGTCATGGACCTGACCGGTACGGACGAGGGAGCGGCGCGCTATGGCTCGGGTCTTCTGGCCCTCCTCGAAAAGCGCGTCATGAAGACGAGCGCGGCGGCGCATCCTGAGATCTTCCGGGCCGCCTCACCCACCTATCGCGTCCATGCCGGCGCCCCTCCGTTCTTCGTGCTGCACGGGCAGAATGACTCGTTGGTCCCCGTCTCCGTCGCCCGCGCCTTCGTGGCCGCCCTGCGCGCGGTCTCCCGGGCGCCGGTGGCGTATGCCGAGCTGCCGCTGGCGCAGCACGCCTTCGATGTCCTCGCCTCGCTCCGGTGCCAGGCGACCACGAGCGGCGTGGCCGCCTTCCTCGACGCGGCCCGGGCGGCGCGTCGTCCCGATGCCCCGGCGCCGTCGCCCGGCGGTTCCGCGAGAGCGGCGCCCAACCCGAGTTGAGTTTCCATCCGAGGGGGAACCCCACCCCTACACCGGGCGGGGCAGCTCCTGACCGGCGCCGGATCGTGCCTCAGGCTTCGTCGGCCAGCGCCACGGCGACGGCGAACTCGCCGGCCTCGACCATGCGCAGCTCCTCCACCCCACCGGCGTCGGACAGGTCACCCTGGGCCGCGGCGACGGCACGGAGCACGGCGGCCGGTCCTGACACGGTGAGCGAGCGCACCTTGGCCCGCATGGAGCGCTTCTCGGTCGTCTTGGCGCGGCGAATGGCGCCCAGCACGTCTGCGGCCACCGTGAGCACCGCCGGGTCCTCTCCGGCGTGGTCGCCGAGCTCGTCGACGCTGGGCCACGCGGCGCGATGCACCGAGCCAAGTTGCCACCAGCGCCAGACCTCCTCGGTCACAAAAGGGAGGAAGGGCGCGAAGAGCCGGAGCTGTACCGAGAGCGCCAGGGCCAGCGCCGCCCGCGCCGAGTCGGCCGCGGCGGGGTCCCCCTCGCCGTAGGCGCGTGTCTTCACCAGTTCGACGTAGTCGTCGCAGAACGACCAGAAGAACGCTTCGGTCATCTCCTGGGCCCGCGCGTAGTCGAATTCCTCGAAGGCTGCCGTGGCCTGGGTCACCACGCCGGCCAGTTGGGCCAGCAGGGCCCGGTCGACGGGGTCGGTCACCGCGTCCGTTCCTGGGGCGGCGCGCTCACCCAACCGCCCCAGTGCGAATTTGGAGGCGTTGAGGATCTTGATGGCCAGGCGGCGGCCGATCTTCATGACCCCGGTATCCACGGCGGTGTCGGTGCCCGGCCGGCCGTTGCAGGCCCAGTAGCGCACGGCGTCGGCACCGAACTCGACGATGAACGGCATCGGGGTGACGACGTTGCCTCTCGACTTGGCCATCTTCTTTCGGTCCGGGTCGAGCACCCACCCGTTGAGCGTGGTGTCGTGCCAGGGCAGGGCGTCGTGCTCGAGGTGCGCGCGCAAGATGGTCGAGAACAGCCAGGTCCGGATGATCTCGGGTCCTTGCGGGCGCAGGTCCATGGGGAAGGTGGCGGCGAAGAGGCCGGGATCGTCCTCCCACCCGCAGGCGATCTGGGGCGTGAGGGACGAGGTCGCCCAGGTGTCCATGACGTCGGGATCGCCGACGAAGCCACTGGGAGCGTTGCGCTGTGCGGCCACGTAACCCGGTGGCACGTCGGTCGTGGGGTCGATGGGTAGCATCGCTTCGTCGGGGACGATCGGATGGGCGTGGTCCGGCTCACCGTCGGCCCCGAGGGGGTACCACACGGGCACCGGGACCCCGAAATAGCGCTGGCGGCTGACCAGCCAGTCGCTGTTGAGCCCGTTGACCCAGTTCTCGTAGCGGACGTGCATGAAGGGGGGATGCCACGCCAGCTCCTGGCCGCGCCGGAGGAGGTCCTCCCGGAGCGGCGCATCCCTGCCCCCGTTGCGGATGTACCACTGGCGGCTGGTCACGATCTCGAGGGGCCGCTCTCCCCGCTCGTAGAACTTGACCGGATGGGTGATGGCCCGCGGCTCGCCGATGAGATCGCCCGATTCGGTGAGCAAGTCGACCATGGCGCGCTGGGCCGCCTTGATGGTGCTGCCGGCGATGGCGCGCCACGCCGGGCTGTCGGGCACGCCCGCCGGCGGCGACTCGACGATGCGCCCGGCCCTGGTGATGATGGACCTGGTCGGCAGGTGCAGCTCGCGCCACCAGACCACGTCGGTCACGTCGCCGAACGTGCAGATCATGGCGATGCCCGATCCCTTCTCCGGATCGGCCAACTCGTGCGCCACGATCGGGACCTCGACCCCGAAGAGCGGGGTACGCACCGAGGTACCGAAGCGGGCGGCGTAACGCTGGTCGTCGGGGTGCGCCACCAGCGCGACACAGGCGGCCAGCAGCTCGGGGCGGGTCGTGTCGATCTCGATGTCGTCGAAACGGAGACGGTGGTAGGCGCCGGGGCGCTCCCGGTCCTCCATCTCGGCCTGGGCCACGGCGGTCTGGTAATCGACGTCCCACAGCGTCGGCGCCTCCGCGGAGTAGGCCTCGTCACGGGCGAGGTTGCGCAGGAACATGCGCTGGCTGGCCCGGCGGCTGCGGTCATCGATGGTGGCGTAGCTCCGGGTCCAGTCCACCGAGAGGCCGACCGTGCGCCACAGTTCCTCGAAGGCGCGCTCGTCCTCGGCCGTCAGCTGGTGGCACAAGGCGATGAAGTTGGGCCGGCTGACCGCGATGTCCTCTTTCCCGGGATTGGCCGGCGGTTCGAAGTCCGGGTCGTAGGGGAGGGAGGGATCGCAACGGACCCCGAAGTAGGTCTGCACCCGGCGCTCGGTCGGCAGCCCGTTGTCGTCCCATCCCATCGGGTAGAAGAGCTCCCACCCGCGCATGCGCCGGTAGCGCGCCAGGGCGTCGGTCTGCACGTAGCCGAACACCGAGCCCATGTGGAGCGAACCGGACACCGTGGGCGGTGGGGTGTCGATGGAGAAGACCTGATCTCGACTGGCCCGCGGGTCGAAGCGATAGGTCCCTTCGTCCTCCCACACCGAGGACCAGGTGGCCTCCATCCCCTCGAGTGTGGGCTTGTCGGGAACTCGGGGCGCGCCGGTCGCGTCGGTCGGCATGATCGGGTTACCGTACCCGCATGCTGCGCCTCCACGACACCGCTACCGGCACCACCCGACCGTTCGAGCCCGGCACTCCGGGGCAGGTGTCGATGTACGTCTGCGGTCCGACCGTGGACAACCTCCCCCACATAGGCCATGGCCGCTTCAACCTGACCTATGACGTCCTGCGGCGCTACTTCCTGTTCAACGGCCTCGATGTCGACTACGTCTCCAATGTCACCGACATTGACGACAAGATCATCAGGCGGGCGAACGAGGAGGGTCGCAGCACCCAGAGTGTGGTCGATCAGTTCGAGGAGGCCTGGTTCGACGCCATGGACGGACTAGGGGTCCTGCGGCCTACCAACACCCCGCACGCCACGGCCTACGTCGACGACATGATCACGCTCGTCGCCGACCTGGTCGAGCGCGGGGTCGCCTACGAGACCTCCGACGGCGTCTACCTCAACGTCGAGCAGGTCGACGGGTACGGGCTCCTGGCGCGCCAGAGCCTGGACTCGCTGAGGGCGGGCGTCGCCCGGGTGGAGAGCACGGAGGAGAAGCGCTCACCCCTCGACTTCGCGCTGTGGAAGAAGGCCAAGCCCGGCGAGCCCACGTGGGAATCCCCCTGGGGTCCCGGCCGGCCGGGTTGGCACACCGAGTGCGTGGTCATGTCGCTCGACCTGCTCGGGGAGGGGTTCGACCTCCATGGCGGCGGCATCGACCTGATCTTCCCTCACCACGAGAACGAGCGGGCGCAGGCGGTGGCGGAGGGTCGCGCCTTCTCCCGGTACTGGGTGCACAACGGATGGGTGACCGTCGACGGCACCAAAATGTCGAAGTCGCTCGGCAACTTCACCACGCTGTCCGACTTCTTGGCCCGGCACGACGCGCGCGCCTACCGGCTCCTTGTGCTCCGTGCCCGTTACCGCTCGCAGATCGAGGTCACTCCCGACACCATCGTCGACGCCGAAAGGGGGCTCGAGCGGCTCGACACCGCGGCCCGCCGTTTTTCCGTGGGCGCGTTGCTGGACGGCGCCGCCGGGGCGTACGTCGTCGAGGGCACGCCGCCCGCCACCGGCCTGGATCCCGCGGCGCTGTCCGCCTTCCGCGCCCGCATGGACGACGACCTGGACACTCCGGGCGCCCTGGCGGGGATCTTCGACCTCGTCACGGCGGCCCACTCCAGCGCTGATGCCGGTGACGAGGAGCGGGGCCGGGAACTCGCCGTGACCGCGGCGGTGCTCTCCGCCGTGCTGGGCCTCTCGCTCCGCTCCGACGTGGCCGTGCTCGACGCCGACACGACCCGCCTGGTCGCCGAGCGCGACGGTGCCCGGGCCGCGAGGGACTACGGGCGGGCCGACGCCCTGCGCGACGAGCTCGTCGCCATGGGATGGACCGTCGAGGACACGCCCCAGGGAACCGCCGTCAGGCGCTGACCCGACCGCCTGGGTCCGACCGGCTGGGTCCGACCGCCTGCGTCCGACCACCGGGGGGCGTCCCGCGGCACCCGCCGGGCGCGATGCCTGGACGGCAGCGGCCCGCTAGGTTACTATGCAGTAACAAGGGACACACGCTCCCGGTACGTGAGCGTGTGGGCGCGGCAGGGAACTGCCGTCGAAGACCCAGATCCAGCCAAGACCCAGACCCAAATCGAGACGCAACGCCAACGGGCCCGCCAGATGGCCGGGCCGCGCAAGGAGGGCTCACCATGGCCGACTTCTCACTGGCTCTCAACGAGGACCAGCTCCAGATCCAGAAGTGGGTGCACGAATTCGCGGAGAACGTGGTTCGTCCCGCCGGTGCCGAGTGGGACGAGCGCGAAGAGACGCCATGGCCCATCATCCAAGAGGCGGCCAAGAACGGCCTCTACTCCTTCGATTTCGTGGCCCAGTGCTTCGCCGATCCCACCGGGTTGTTGATGTGCCTGGTGAACGAGGAGATGAGTTGGGGTGACGCCGGTATCGCACTGGCCATCTTCGGCTCGACCCTGGCCGTCGCCGGGATCTTCGCCAACGGGACGCCCGAACAGATTGCGGAGTGGATCCCGCAGTGCTTCGGGACGCCCGAGGACGTGAAGCTGGCCGCGTTCGGCGTGTCGGAGCCTGACGCCGGATCCGACGTGTCATCGCTGAAGTCGCGGGCCGTCTACGACGAAGCCAAGGACGAGTGGGTGCTCAACGGCACGAAGACATGGATCACCAACGGCGGCCTGGCCAACACCCACGTTCTGGTCCTCTCGGTGGACCCTTCGCTCGGCAGCCGGGGTCAGGCCAGCTTCGTCGTGCCCGAGGGCACTCCCGGGATCTCGCAGGGGCAGAAGTTCAAGAAGATGGGAATCCGGGCTTCGCACACGGCGGAAGTGGTGCTCGAGGACTGCCGGGTGCCGGGCCGTTGCCTCCTCGGCGGCAAGGACAAGCTCGATGCGCGCTTGGCCCGCGCCAAGGAGGGAAAGAAGACCTCGACCCAGGCCGCAATGGCGACGTTCGAGGCGTCGCGTCCGATCGTCGGGGCCCAGGCAGTGGGCATCGCCCGCGCCGCCTACGAGTACGCGCTCGACTACGCCAAGGAGCGCAAGCAGTTCGGCCGGGCGATCATCGAGAATCAGTCCATCGCCTTCAAGTTGGCGGACATGAAGATGCGTACGGACGCCGCCCGCCTGTTGGTGCACCGCGCCGCCTGGATGGCGGGGACGCGCCAGAAGTTCGAGAACGGCGAAGGCTCCATGTCCAAGCTCTTCGCCGGCGAGAACGCGGTCTGGGTGACCGAGCAGGCCATTCAGATCCTCGGTGGCTACGGCTACGTCCGTGATTACCCGGTCGAGCGTTGGCACCGCGATTCGAAGATCTACACGATCTTCGAGGGCACCTCGGAGATCCAGCGGCTGGTCATCAGCCGAGCCATCTCGGGTATCCACATCAACTGATGATCCAGCTGGTCATCTGATTCGGCTGGTCGTCAGGGCCGCCGGAGCGGTGCGCTTGGGCTGACCGGGCGTTCGCTACCGTGAGGGCCATGCCCCCACCGCGCCATCTGCGCCGTGAAGACGGCGCGTCCCGGGCTCGGCCGGTTGCCCTGGTCACCGGAGGCAGCCGCGGCATTGGCGCCGCCTCGGCCCGCGCCCTCGCCGCCGCGGGCTGGGACATCTGCATCGCCTATCGCGAGAACGCGGACGCAGCGGACAGCGTGGCCGCGGATTGCGAGGACATGGGGGCGCGGACACTCATGGTCGCCACCGACGTGGCGCAGGAGCGCCCCATCAGCGAGCTCTTCGCCCTGCTCGACAAGCACTGGTCCGGGGGGAGCGCCCTGGGAGCCCTGGTCAACTGCGCCGGCATCGTCGCGCCGGCGGCGCGCGTGGAGGACATGGATGCCGGCCGCCTGGCGCGCATGCTGGCCGTCAACGTGACGGGGTCCTTCCTCTGCGCGGGCCACGCGGTGCGCCGCATGTCGCATCGTCACGGGGGTAAAGGCGGGGTCATCGTGAATCTCTCCTCGGCGGCGGCGCGCCTGGGGAGTCCCGGCGAATACGTCGACTACGCCGCCTCCAAGGGTGCCATCGACTCCATGACCGTCGGATTGGCCAAGGAAGTGGCCGGCGAGGGAATCCGGGTCGTGGCCGTGCGGCCCGGGCTGATCGACACGGACATCCACGCCTCCGGAGGCCAGCCCGACCGCCTCGAGCGCCTGCGGAACGACATCCCCATGCAGCGCGTCGGCCAACCCGAGGAGGTGGCGGCGACCATCGCCTGGTTGTGCAGCGAAGAGGCGTCCTACGTCACCGGGGCCCTGCTCGACGTCGGCGGCGGTCGTTGACCGAGCTCTTGGCCCTGTGCACGGGCAACGCGGCGCGCTCGGTCATGGCGGGCTTCATGCTCGAGCATCTCCGGGAAGGACGGCCCGGCCCCGAGCTGCACATCGTGACGGCCGGGACGCACACCATCGATGGGCAACCCATGGGGATGCGGACGCGGGCCGCGCTCGGGGCCATCCCCGAGCTGGCGGGCGTCACCTTCACCCGTCACCGCAGCCGGCAGGTCCACGAGGAGGACCTGGTCCGCGCCGACCTCGTCGTGGTCATGGAGGCCGATCACGTGCGCTTCGTCCGTCGGCACCACCCTGAGGCCGCGGCGCGCACGGCCACCATCCGCTCGTTGTGCCAGGACCTGTTGCCCGCCCCACCCGCGCTGGGGGAGCGCCTGGCCGGGCTCAAGCTGGCCGACGCACCGCTCGGCGATGATGACGACGTCATCGACCCGGCCGGCGGCGACGAGGAGGCCTATGCCGCCTGCGTGGCCGAGCTCTGGGTGCTCTGCCAGCGCCTGATCACCCTGCTGTAGCCGCGGCTGGAGCCGCTCTGGGCCCCCGGCGCTCGCTCAGTCGGGATGGACCGAGCGCAGGCCCGCCCAGGCCAGGTCGGCGATGCGCTGGGCCAGACGGGGTGCCTCCTGCTCGACGGCAGCACCGGTCGGCCGCTGCTCCATGAAGCGCCGGCTGGCCCCCTCGGCCATGCCGACGACGGCGTAGGCGAGGAGCCGGCGGTGGTCGTCGTCGAGGCCGGCATCGATGAGGGGCTCGATCGCCGCCGCCATGGCGTCCTCCACGGTGCGCAGGGCCCGGCCGAGTTCCTCGTCGTCAGCATGATCCCGGCCGTAGAGCAGCCGGAACTCGGCCTCCCGGGTGATCACCAGCCCGAAATACGCCGCGAAGCCCCGCTCGACCTGCTGACGGGGTCCCTCGGCCTGCATGACCGCGCTCCGCACGGCGATGAGGAGCTCGTGGGCGATGGAGTCGACCAGTTCCAGATACAGCGCACGTTTGGAGGAAAAGTGCTGGTAGACGAGGGGTTTGGTCACACCGGCCGCTTCGGCGATGTCGTCCATGGTGGTGGCCCGGTAGCCGCGCCGCGCGAAGAGCTCGAGGGCGACCGCGATGAGCTGCGCCCGGCGCTCACCTGCAGTGAGCCGCCGCATCGATACCTGAAGGTCAGCCGTCATCGCACCTCAGGTTACCGGCGGTCCCCTTGCCCACTGGGCCGGGGCCTCACCCGAAGCGGGTCGGAAGGCCTGCTAGCACGGCGGCCACACGGGTCGGAAGATCGGCAATGCTGAAATAGATGGCGGCGACGCGCTGGTTGTGATCCAGGAGGTCGTCGTCGGGGCTCGCCAGCCAGGCCGACAGCGGCGCCGGCACGGCGCTGTCGAACCACCGGAAGCCGAATGCCGCCAGCTCGGACGCCACCGGGTAAGGCCCGATGGCCAGCGGGCGCCGGTAGGTGGCCGATTCGATGGCCGGGTTGCCGAAACCCTCCCAGTGCGACGGCAGCAGCACGGCGTCGCTGGCGGCGTAGGCATCCGCGATGTCCACCGGCGGCCGCTCCGCACCGAGCACCACCGGGCATTGCGCGCCTGCCACCAGGCGTGCGAGCTCGGGACCGTACCCGTCCTCGGCCGCCCCGAGGAGCCAGTACGTGCCCCCCACCGCGGCGGTGAGGGCCAGCGCACCGGCGATGTTCTTGCGGGCCAGGGCTCGCGTCGGTTGGAGCAGGAGCCGGGTGCCCTCCGGCACCCCGAGCGCGGCGCGCACCGTGTCCCGGTCCCCCGTGGCGGGATACGGGTCGAAGGTGTTGTAGATCGTCGTGGCGGTGATGCCGCGTGCGGCCAGCTCGTGCCGGCTCAGCTCGTTGATGGTGACGTGGGCCCAGGCGCGGTCGTCGGGCGGCCCGGGCAGATGGGCCAGATGGGGGCGCTGCCAGGGCAGGTCGTGATGGTGCAGCACGGCCGGGCGCCCGGCGCACGCCCCGGCCACCGCGGCGGCGGCCGGGGGGTTGAGGGGAAGCGAGCACAGGTTCTCGACGATGACGAGATCGGCCGGGGCGAGGGCGTCGCGCAGCTCGGCGCGCGCCGGTGGCGCGCCGGCGTCCATGGCCAACCCGTCGAGCGTGACGTCGACCGGGCCCGCGCCGGCCACCGTGAAGGTGCGCCAGCCCAGTCGGGCCAGCGCACCAGCCCACTTTCTTGCCTCAATCGACACCCCGTCGCTGCCGCCCAGCCGGAACGAGACGAGCGCGGCGGTGGGCACGGAGCCGCACTGTAGGCCGCGTCCCCGAGCGTGGAGCGCCCGCGCCGCTGCGCTAGCGTTGGCTTCCAATGCAGAAGCGGGCACTGATCACCGGCGTGACCGGGCAGGACGGCTCGTACCTGGCCGAATTGCTCCTTGACCAGGGCTACGAGGTCATCGGCATGGTGCGACGTTCGAGCACCGTCAACTTCGAGCGGATCGCCCATATCCAGGACCGGCTCGAGCTCGTGGCCGGCGACCTGCTCGATGAGGTCTCCCTCATCAACATGTTGCGCGACCACCGCCCGCACGAGGTCTACAACCTGGCCGCGCAGTCATTCGTCCAGACCAGTTTCAGCCAGCCGGTGCTCACCGGGGAGACGACCGCCCTCGGGGTCACCCGCCTGCTCGATGCGATCCGCCTCGTCGACCCCGAGATCCGCTTCTACCAGGCCAGCTCCTCGGAGATGTTCGGCAAGGTTCAAGAGGTGCCCCAGCGCGAGTCCACGCCGCTGTACCCGCGCAGCCCCTACGGGGTAGCCAAGGTCTACGGCCATTGGATCACGGTGAACTACCGGGAGAGCTACGCCCTCCACGCCTCCTCGGGGATCCTCTTCAACCACGAGTCCCCCCGCCGGGGTCTCGAGTTCGTCACCCGCAAGATCACCCACGGTGTGGCGCGTATCGCCTACGGTCTCGACGACAAGCTGGCGTTGGGCAACCTCGACGCGCAGCGGGACTGGGGCTTCGCCGCCGACTACGTCCGCGCCATGTGGTTGATGCTGCAGCAGGACAAGCCGGACGACTACGTCGTCTCGACCGGGGAGACCCACGAGGTGCGCGAGCTCTGCCGGCTGGCCTTCTCAGCGGCCGACCTCGATTGGGAGCAACACGTCGTCATTGACGAGAGGTATCTGCGCCCGGCCGAGGTGGACCTCCTCGTGGGCGACCCGGCCAAGGCACACGGCGTCCTGGGCTGGCAGCCCGAGGTCGACTTCCCCGGCCTCGTCACCATGATGGTCGACGCCGACATGGACCTGGTCCGCCACAACCACCGGTAGACCGGGCTCCGCATGGATCCCTCTGCCGCCGCCATCACAGCCGACCCGCTCGGCGTCCTCGTTGCCTTCGGGGCCGGAATCCTCTCCTTCCTCTCGCCGTGTGTGCTGCCGCTCGTGCCCGGCTACGTCTCCATCGTGACCGGGCTGTCCGCCGCCGAGCTCACCGCCGCGCCGCACACCGCCACACCGGTCATCTCCATGCGTCCCGTGCTGCGCGGCATCGGTCTGTTCATCGCCGGTTTCACGGTCGTCTTCGTCGCGCTGGGTGCCGCCGCCTCGGGACTGGGCCAATTCCTGCATTCCCACCTCGTGGGGCTGACCCACCTGAGCGGGATCGTGGTGGTCCTGCTCGGCCTGGTGCTCCTGCTGGGCACCGTTCCCGCCGGAGTCTGGTCCCGGGTCGGCGCCGGACCGTTGGCCGTGCTGACGCGGGTGACCGGCGAACGGCGCTTCGACGTGCGGCCATCGACCCTCGGCACCTGGGCCGCCCCGATCATGGGGATGGCCTTCGCCTTCGCCTGGACCCCGTGCATCGGCCCCGTCCTCGCCGTGGTGCTCGGCCTGGCCGCCTCTCACGGGTCGCTGCCCGGGGGCGTCCTCCTCCTCTTCGCCTACTCGCTCGGGCTCGGTGTGCCTTTCGTGGCCACGGGCCTGGCTTTCGGCCGGCTCACCACGGTCTTCGCCCGGGCCCGCCGCGGGCTCTGGCTGGTCGAGATCGCGGCCGGGGCCATCCTGGTCGCCTTCGGGATTGTGCTGCTCACGGTGCACATGCAGTGGATCGCCGTCCAACTGCAGACGGTGCTCAAGGACATCGGGTTGGGTCGGCTCAGCACAAGCTGAGGCCCTCGAGCATGTCGGCGAAGGCGTGGGCGAAGGTGTGGATGTCACCGGGCCAGCGCGCCGAGAGATACGTCCCGTCCCGCACGACCCACGCCGGGCGCCGGTCGGCCTCCGCATCGCGCGCCCGCCCGCTCGTCTTCAGCCGGTAGTCGGGTGCGTCGGCGGGCACGTCGACGAAGTCCTCGGGCCGGGCCAGGGCGCGGGTGACCTCCTGCTGGACCGACATGAAACCCGGCGGCTGCCCGGGCCCGTCCGGGTAGGTGCGGTAATAGGACGGGTCCCAGAAGCGGGTGCGCCGGGCGATGGACCATGCCGTCCGTTCCAGGCTCCAGGTCAGCGCGGTCGTGCGGCGCCCGTAGAGGACGGACGTGCCCGTCGCCTGGTCGATGCTGCGCGCCGCCAGGAGCACGCCGTGGCACACGGCCGCCAACGGCTTCTTGGCGGCGAACCAGTCCACCACCAACTGCCGGAGCACGGGGCTCTCCAGGTACGCCCGCATGCCGCGGGCGCGATGCCCGCCGGGCAACAGGAGGCCGTCGGCCACCACGGCCGATGCATCCACCCACCGCAGGGGCGACCCGAAGGCTGGGTCGTGGACCAGGGCAGCATGCGCCGCCCGCCCATCAGTATTGGCGCGCAGGGCCCGACCGACCACGGTGACGTGCCGGAGCAGGGGCACCCCGCCCCACGGATCGAGCCCCTGGCCGGTCACCATCAGATCGTCGGCGCGGGCCGCGTGCCCGTCAGGAGTGGCGAAGAGCACCTGGTGCCCCCGCGCGTGCAGGATGCTCCAGCTCACCGACACCTCGGTCGGGTCGAAGTCCAGCGCGGGGAGGGGGATGAGGACGATCGCCATCGGATGCCTGCAGCGCCATCCTTCCACGGCGCCCCCGGCCCCCGCCCTGGCGCCAACCGCCCGGTCCCACTCCGGTGCGGCCGGGACGCCGGCGAATTAGCGTTCCCGCCATGACCGACACCCAGGCGCACGCGCCCGACGCCCCCGCACCCCCATCCATCTTCACGGCGGAGGAGCCGGTGGCGGATCTGTGGGTCAAGGCCTACCAGGGTGAGGTCCTCGGCGAAGTGCTGTTCGCCTGCGTGGCCGACCAGCTCGATGATCTGGACCACGCCGACAAGATGCGCACGTTGAGCACAATGGAGCGCAAGACGAAGGAAGCGATGGTGGCCGCCATGGAACGGGCGGGCCTCTCGACCGAGCCCGATCCCGAGACGGTGCGAGCCGCCGAGTCGCTGGCCGACGGCCTGGCCGCCATCCCCTGGGTCGACTTCGTGGCCTCGTTCGCGCCGGTGACGGCGCAGTACTCGGCCATGTATGTCCGCATCGGTGAGCTCGACCCGTCCGAACGGGCCACGGCCGACCTCCTGGTCGCCCACGAGGCGGCGCTGCAGGACTTCGGGCGCCTGGAGGTTGCCGGGAACGGAGACGATTCGCTGGCCAAGGTGCTCGCCTTGCCGCACATGCACTAATCGGTCGGCTCCGCTCGGCTCGGCCCGGCCCGGCCCGGCCCGCCCCGGCCCGGCCCGCACCGAGCAGGCGCACCAGCGGGGACCGGGCGGGCGCCGCTTGGAACCGCTCGACCGTCCCCCCCTACCATGGTGGCGAAGGCCATGGCCCCCGCCGTCCAATTCCGCGCTGCCGTCGCACTCGCCGGCCGCTTCCCCGCCCTTGCCGGGGTCGATCTCTCCCTCGAAGCCGGCGAGGTCGTCGTGGTGGTCGGCGCCAACGGTGCCGGCAAGACGAGCCTGCTGCGGACCTGTGCCGGATTGTTGGCCGTCACCGCGGGCGAAGCCCTGGTGCTCGGGGTCGACCTCACCACCGACCACACGGCCGTCCGGCGTCACGTCGGCCTGCTGGGCCATGCCGCCCCCCTCTACGACGAGCTCAGCGCGGCGGAGAACGTCCGCTTCGCCGTGCGGGCCCTCGGCCTGCCCGCGGCCGCGGGGGACGCCGCCCTGGAACGCCTGGGGTTGGTGGGACGTTTGCGCACCACGCCGGCCGGGCGCCTCTCGGCCGGGCAGCGGCGCCGGGTGGCCCTGGCCGCGCTGATCGCCCGCCGGCCGGCCCTGTGGCTGCTCGATGAGCCGCACGCCGGGCTCGACGCCCCGACCCGCGCCCTCCTCGGTGTGCTCATCGGCGAGGCGGCGGCCGAAGGCGCCGCGGTCTTGCTCTCCTCCCACGAGCCCGAGCTCGCCGTCCCCCTCTCCGACCGGGTGGTGGTCATGCGCGGGGGTCGGATCACCGGCGGGTCGCCCGACGGGCGCCGGGCGCCCGTGCGGGCCCTNNCTGCCCGACGTTGATCTGCCCGCCGTGGAATTGCGGGCGGGACCGGGCACCATGGGGGCGTGGCATGTGGCGTGACGCCATGTTGGTGGCGGGCAAGGACCTGCGGATCGAAGCGCGCTCGCGGGTTGCCCTGTGGCAGGTTGTCCCCTTCGCCGTCCTGGTCCTGGTCCTGGTCGCCTTCGCCATCGGCCCCGACACCGGACCGATGCGGCAGGCCGCGCCGGGCGTCTTTTGGATCGCCGTCCTGTTCTCCACTGTGCTGACCGTCCAGCGCAGCGTGGCCATCGAGTCGGGCGAGGGCACCCGTGACGGCTTGCGGCTCTCGGGCATCGACCCGGGCGGGATCTTCCTCGGCAAGGCGGCTGCTGTGGGGCTCCAGCTGCTGGTGCTCCAGCTCGTCCTGTGGGCCGGGGTGACGATCTTCTTCAACGTCCGGGTCCACGTGGTGTGGCTGGCCGTCGTGACCTCGCTCCTGGCCACCGTCGGCCTGGCCTGCGCCGGGGTGCTCTACGGCGCCCTCTCCGCTGGACTTCGGGTGCGCGACACCCTGCTGCCGATCCTGGTGCTGCCGGTGCTCGCCCCGGTTTTGCTGGCCGGATCGAAGGCGTGGCAGGCTGCGCTGAACGGGAACGCCAGCTCGGGTACCGGCTGGTTGCGCATCCTCATACCGTTCGCGGTGATCTACCTCGTCATCGGAATCGTCCTCTACGGTCCACTCCAGGAGGCCGCATGAACCCCACCGGCTCCGTCTCCCGCCCGCGCTGGCTCACGGTGGTCGGCGTCCTCGGCGTGGTGGCGGTGGGGTTCACCGTGTGGCTCGGGCTGTGGATCACCCCGCCCGATGCCGTGCAGGGCAACCTGGCGCGGCTCGTCTACGTCCATCCGGCCATCGCCACGGTGGCGCTCTACTGGGCCGGCGGTGTCGCCGTGGCCGCCAGCCTGTTCTACCTGTGGCCCCGCACGCGGACCTTCTTCTGGGATCGCCTCGCCGTCTCCGCCGTCGAGGTGGGCGCGGTGTTCGCCGCGTTGACCTGCGTCACCGGGTCCATCTGGGGACGCCCGGCGTGGGGGGTGTGGTGGGCCTGGGACGCCCGGCTGACCTCGACCGCCCTCCTCCTCCTGCTCGAGTTGGGATACCTGGCGCTGCGGCGAGTCCCGACCGATCCCGCCGTGCGGGCCCGGCGGAGCGCGGTGGCGGCGCTGCTCATCGCCGTCGACGTCCCCATCGTCCACTTCTCGGTCGACTGGTGGCAGACCCTGCACCAGGGGGGGACGGTGCTCGATCCGGGCTTCCATCTCCACATACACGGGTCGATGGCCTGGACGTTCCTGCTCGGCTTCATCGCCTTCTCCTTGATCTTCGTCTGGCTGCTGGGCGTGCGCTATCGCGTCGAGGTGCTCAGCGACCAGGTGGGGGACCAGGAGATGGACGTGTCGCTGGCCGAGCGCTGGAGCGAGGGCACCGAGCTCGTCGGCGCCGCCGCCAGTAGCCCGGTCCCGGCGGCCCCGCCCGGGGGGGCGCCGACGATGGTGGACCAATGAGCTACGTGGATGCCGGGTACACGGTCGCCCTGGCCACCTTGTTCGTCTATGGCCTCGGGCTCGGGCTCCGCCGCCGGCGCTGGGAGCGCGCCCTCCGGGCGAACGAGGCGCCCGCGGATCCGGCCGGCTCCGGCGAACGGTCGTGACGAGCACCGTTCACGAACCGAACCCCTCTTCGAACCCATCGACGGCCTCCGTCCGCGGCGGCCCTGCGCTCCCCGGTCCGCGTCGGCGCACCAGCAAGCGGCTGTGGCTGGTCTTCGCAATCCTGGCGGCCGCCTTCGTCTTCCTTCTCGTCGAGGGGCTCGGCAGCTCGCTGAACTTCTTCGACACGGTTGACCAGGCCTACGCGCACCGGGCCTCGTTGGGCACCTCCACGTTCAACCTCGAAGGCGACGTCGTCGACGGGTCGATCCACCCGACCGCGGTGGGGACGGACTTCACCATCGCCGAGGGCGACCGCAAGGTCGCGGTCGACAACACGGGCAGCCCGCCGCAGCTGTTCCAGGTCGGGATCGCCGTGGTGGCGGTCGGGCACTTCACCTCGGACCACTCCTCTTCCTTCGTCTCGCATCAGATCCTCGTCAAGCACTCGGCCAACTACTGCGCCGCCAACCCGAACCGGGTCAAGTCGAAGAGCGGAAATGTCGTCTTATGCTGAACGCGTCGCTCGGGACCGTCGGGGTCTGGCTCGCCTTCGCAGCCAGCGTCGTCGGCGCCGTGGTGATCGCGTTCGGACTGGGGCGACGGCGCGCCGTCACACCGGCGGGGTCCCACGGATCGGGTGACTTCGGCGCCGAGAGAAGGGCCGACAGAGGGGCCGACATAAGGGCCGGCATAAGGAACGGCCGCCTTTTCGCCCCGCTGATGTTGGTCGGTGCTGTCCTGGCCACGCTGGCCATGGAACGCGCCCTCGTCACCCACGACTTCTCCATCGTCTTCGTGGCCGAGAACAACTCCAAGGTGACCCCGCTCCTGTACTCGGTCACCGGCCTGTGGTCGGCCCTGGCCGGCTCCATCTTGCTGTGGGGCCTCGTCCTCACGATCTTCGCCGCCGTGTTTGTGTGGCGCTACCGGCGCCTTGCCGCCGACCCCGTGATCCGGTGGGCCACACTCGTGCTCTACGTCGTCACGGCCTTCTTCTTCGGGCTGATGGTCGGGCCCTCGAACCCCTTTGTCACCACGCATGACGCGTTGGCAGGCCTGGGCCCCAACTCCTTGCTCCAGGACAACCCACTGGTGGTCATCCACCCACCCCTCCTCTACATCGGCTTCGTCGGGTTCACCGTCCCCTTCGCCTTCGCCATCGGCATGCTTGCGACCGGCCGCATCAGCGACCGCTGGCAGATCGAGTGTCGCCGTTGGACCCTGGTGGCGTTCACCTTCCTCTCCGTCGGCATCGTGCTGGGTGCATGGTGGTCCTACCAGGTACTCGGATGGGGCGGTTTCTGGGGGTGGGACCCGGTCGAGAACGCCGCCCTGCTGCCGTGGCTGTGCGGGACGGCCTACCTGCACTCCGTGCTGGTGCAGGAGCGCCGCGGGCTCATGCGCGTCTGGAACCTGTCGCTCTCGGTCGCCACCTTCGCCCTCACCATCTTGGGCACCTTCCTCACCCGCTCGGGCGTGGTCCAGTCGGTACACGCGTTCTCGCAGTCGTCCATCGGCCCGCTCCTGATCGGTTTCTTCTTCGCCGTCGTCATAGTGGGCTTCGGCCTGATCGCCTGGCGGGGCGACCGCCTGCGCTCTCCCGGGGGCATCGACGCCCCGCTCGGCCGTGAGGGCGCCTTCTTGTTGAACAACCTGCTCTTCGTCGGCTTCGCCTTCGTCGTCCTGCTGGGCACGCTCTACCCCCTCCTCTACGAGGCGGTGACGCAGCAACAGGTCAACGTGGCCGCGCCCTTCTTCGACACGGTCGCCGTTCCCGTCGGCCTGGCGTTGCTCTTCTTGATGGCGGTGGCGCCGGCGTTGAGCTGGCGCAAAATCAACGCCGCCGTGCTCTGGCAGCGCCTGGCCGTCCCGGCGTGGGCGGGGGTGCTCACCGTGGTGCTCTGCGTCGCCTTCGGGTTGCGCGGCCTGGCTCCCCTGGTGGGCTTCGGCCTGGGGGCGTTCGCCGCCGCCACGGCGATGCGCGCCCTGGTGCTGTCGGTGCGCGCCACCCGGGCCCGGCATGTGGGGTGGTGGCGCGGCCTGATCGGGCGGGCCAACGGGGGCATGGTCGTCCACCTCGGGGTCATCGTCATGGCGATGGGCATCATCGCCGCCACCACCTACCGTCACCAGACCGAGCTTGCGCTCCAGCAGGGCAGGGTCGTCACCTACGAGGGGCACCGGTTCGAGTTCATCGGCCTGCGCACGGTCACTACGCCCTCCAAGCAGTCCGACGAAGCGCTGGTCAAGGTCGACGGTGCGACGTTCACCCCGGCCACCACGAGCTTCGGCGGGGCGCTGGCCACCGTCGGGACGCCTGCCATCGACTCGGGGGTGTTCGGCGACGTCTACCTCACCTTCGACCAGGTGGGCGGCCTCGGCAACACCTCGGGCAACTCGCCGATCCCCAATCTGCCCGCCGGTTGGGTGGCCATCGGGGTCTTCGTCGAGCCACTGGTGGCCTGGTTGTGGGCGGGCGGCCTGCTGGTCGGCCTCGGAGGGATGTTGGCGTTGGTGCCCGGCGCACGCCGCCGGGCGACGGATCCCGTCTCGGCCCCGGCGGATATGGCGCGCGGCAACGGTGACGACCCCGGACCGGTGCCCGCGCGCCGCGACCTGGTCGGCACTCACCGCGCCGACCGCGCCGACCGCGCCCCGGCCCAGGCCGGCGTGCCGGCGCCGAGTGGTGCGCCATCGGCATGAAGGACCGGGGCCGGCGCCGCCATACGACCCGCTGGGTGGCGGGCGCCGTCCTCCTCGTCCTGGCCACCGTCGGCGTGGTCCTCGCCACCCGGACACCTCAGGAGGCGACCGCGGTGCAGAGCCCGCTGGTGGGTCGGATGGCCCCCATGTTCAGCGGCGCCGACATTCAGCATCCGGACGCGGCACCGGTGTCGCTGCGCGCCCTGCGCGGCCGCTATGTGTTCCTCAACTTCTTTGCCAGTTGGTGCGGCCCGTGCCAGCAGGAGACACCCGACCTCATCACCTTCTATTACCAAAAGGCGGCGCGGGACCGAGCCGACCTGATCAGCGTCGTCTTCCACGACGAGGTGGCCTCGGCCGAGAACTTTCTCAAGACCCAGGGCGCGCCGTGGCCGGCGCTGAACGACCCCGGCGGGACGATCGCCGAGGACTATGGCGTAACCGGGCCGCCGACGACGTTCCTCGTCGATCCCGACGGGCGCATCACCGTCCCGCCCGAGACTGGACCCGCCACCCAGGCCGATCTGCAGTCGATGCTGGCGCAAGCCCAGAAGCTGGCGCGGCACGGGGGACCGAGCCCCGGTGCCTGAGAGTGGCCACCACATCCCGATGCGGTCGGGCGCGGCGTCCACGCCCCTGTGGGTGCGCGTCGGCCTGCCTTTGGTGATCCTCGCCGTGGCGCTCGTCGTCGGGAGCGGCGCGCTCTCGCCGCACGCACAGACACCGGCACAGCGGGCCGCCGCCATTGAGGCCGTGGTGCGCTGCCCCTCGTGCATCGACGTCTCCGTGGCCCAGTCCGAGGAGTCGACGGCCCTGGCCGTGCGGCACCAGATCGAGCGGCAGGTGGCCCAGGGCCTCTCCACCAGCCGGATCGAGCAGGCCCTGGTGGACCAGTACGGGCAGACCATTCTGCTGGAGCCGCCCGATTCCGATGGCTTCGCTGTTATCTGGATCGTGCCCATCGCCTTGGGCGCCGGCGCCCTGGGCGCCGTCGGTGTGCTCTTTTGGCGTCGCTCCCGTCAGTTCTCCTCGGCCCGCGCCGCGCAGATGATGGACGCGCCGTGACGACCGACGCCGCCCTCGGGGGTGAGGCCGTCCGGCCGTCGGGCGAGGACGAGCGCTGGTACCTCGACGACCAGCGTGAGTTCCTCCTGCGCTCCATCGACGACGCCGTGCGCGAGCACGAGGCCGGCGACCTGGCCACGCCGGACTTCGAGGTGCTCGTGGCCCGTGACCGCCGCCGGCTGGCCGAGGTCGAAGCCGCGCTGACGGTGCTCGGCCCGACGGCGGCCGAGGCGACACCGGCACACCCCGTTCCCGAACCCGCCGACCCCCCGCCGCGCTCGCGTTATGCGGGGTGGCCCCGGGTCGGGATCGTGGCGGCCTGCCTCTGCATCGTCGTGGGTGCGGTGATCCTGGTCGACCATGCGCTGAGCCCGGGCCTGCCCGGCCAACCGTTGTCGGGGAGCATCACCTTGCCCAAGGCGCAGTTGATAGAGGAGCAGCTGGTCGAAGCGTTGACCTTGAACAACGACGGCCAGACCGTCTCGGCCCTGCAGCTCTACCAAAAGGTGTTGTCCGAGGACCCCGAGGACCCCGAGGCGCTCGCCGCTTCGGGCTGGCTGGAGTGGAACTACGGCAGCGCGGGGAGGTCGTCCACGCTCATGGCCGCGGGACGCGCGTCCGAGGAGAAGGTCATCAAGCTGACGCCGACGTTCTACGCCGGGCACCTCTATCTGGGACTGATCCTCCTCAACGAGGATCACAACGCACCCGGCGCCGTCGACCAGTTCAACGCGTTCCTCGCCGACCATCCCTCCGCCTCCGAGGTGAAGTCTGTCGCCGCGCTGGTCGCCGTTGCCTACCGGGACGCCAAGGTGCCGATTCCCGCCGCGGTGGCGAACGGCACGACAAGCGCGGCAACGACCACGACGACCCCGGCCACTTCAGCTCCGTAGGGCGCGCAGGGCGGCCACCACGTCCGCGAAGGCGCCGGCGAAGGCGGCGACGTCGTCATCGGTGGTCGACCACCCGACTGAGACGCGCAGCGAGTTGGCGGCGTCCACGCCCATGGCCTCGAGCACCGGCGATGGTTCAATGCTCTCCGACGAGCAGGCCGAGCCCGAGTGCACCGCCACGCCCGCCCGGTCCAACCCGAGCAGCACGGGCTCGGCCTCCACGCCGTGGACGCCCAGGCAGAGCAGGGAGGGGAGCCGCTGGTCCTCGGCCCGGGGCCCCACGAGCTCGACGCCCGGCACCGCGGTGGCGGCCGTCTCCAGCGCGTCGATGTGCCGCCGGGCCGACCGGGCCTCGCTCCGCAGCAGGCGTTGCCCGTCATCGCCCAGGGCGGCGGCGGCGGCGCCGAAGGCCAAGAGGGCCGGCAGTGCCTCGAGGCCGGCTCGGCGCGCCCGTTCCTGCTCGCCGCCGACGATGAGGGGCTCGAATCTGCTGCCGCGGCGGACGACCAGCGCGCCCGCGCCCGGCAGCCCCCCGATCTTGTGCGCGCTGAGGCTCACCAGGTCGGCCCCCAGGTCGTCCAGGTCGAGGGGCACGTGGCCGCAGGCCGCCGCCGCGTCCACGTGCACGGGGACGCCGGCGTCGCGGCAGAGCCGTACGGTCTCGCGCACCGGCTGCAGGGTCCCCACCTCGTGGTTGGCCCACTGGCAATGGACCAGCGCGGGACGCGGCACGTCGGTGGCCCGCAGGCGGGCCTCCAACGCGTCGGTCTGCACGAGCGCGGCACCGTCGACGGGCAGGACCTCGGTCGGTGCCAACCGGGCCGACGCGTCGCGCACGGCGGAGTGCTCCACGTCGGCGCAGAGCACCGGCGCACCCGGGCGCCGGCGGGTCGCCCCCCACACGGCGGCGTTGATCGACTCGGTGCCCCCCGAGGTGAAGACGATCTCACGCGGGGTGGCCCCCACGAGCCACGCCACCTGCTGGCGCGCCTCTTCGAGGGCGTCGCGCACGGTCCGGCCCTCTTGGTGGAGGCGGCCCGGGTCGGCCGCCGGAAGGGCCATCCACCGTATGAGGGCGGCCAGAGCCTCGGGCCGCGGCGGCGTGGTGCTGGCGTGATCGAGATAGGCGCGTGTCACACGCCGCGCTCAGGCAGACGCGGTGCAGGCAGCGTCGCCGCGGGCGCGGGAGGACAAGATGACCGGCAGCGCCTGCTCCGATGCCTTCCCGCAGAGGCCGGCCAACAGGCCGGTGACCATGCCGCGGTCGACGGCGCACAGCACGGGGTTGGTGGTGCTCGCGTTGCCGAACGGGCACTGCTCGGCCACCACCGCGGTGGTCTCGCCGCGGTCCTCGGCGTGGGCGGCGAAGCCGTGCGCGGTGAGCGTGTCGGCCACGACGTGCATGGCGGCGCGCACGGTGCGCTGCCCCTCGGTCGGTGTCATGCGGGCCGCCAGCGAGCGGCCGTACTCCTCACCGACGTGGGCCGCCATCTTCTCCGCCTCCTCGAGGCCCAACCGCTGCATGGCCTCGGCCAACAGGCGCATGAGCAGGTCGTCGCGGCGTTGCAGGAGGCCGACCGTGAGCTCCTCTTCCACGCAGAAGTACTGCCGCGAGGGCCGGCCGGCGCCGAGGGTCTTGCGGCCCGTCTCGACCCGCAGGTAGCCGCCGTCGACGAGGCGCTGGAGATGATGGCGCGCCACGTTGGGGTGCAACGAGAACGTGAGGGCCACCTCGCTCGCCGTCACTCCCGGTGCGGACCGTACGGAGAGGAAGATGTCGCGCCGGGTCGGGTCGCCGAACGCGGCCGAAACGGCCGCGACGGCGGCGGCGAAACGGCCGTCGTCATTCTCGGCGCCGGGGGGTGCTCCCGGCGCTGCGGGACTGGCGGTGACCGGAACCGAGTTCACGGTGGGTAGTCTACCGAAGGATCGGTCCCGTCAGCTGGGGCGACGCGTCCGCCGCCGTCATGGTGGGGGCGCATCTCGGTCCAGGCACCAACCGAAGACGAGGGAGTGCATGGCAATCGATCAAAACCAGCTCGCCGCAGCGCTGGACGCAATCGTGGAGCCCGAGATCGGCCTGCCCCTGGGCACGCTCGGACTCGTGCGCGAAGTGAAGGCGCGCCGGCACCGGGTGAGGATTGAGCTGGCGCTGCCGGTCGCGGCGTGGCCCGGTTCCGACGAGCTGGCGGACGAGGTCCACCGGGTCGCACTGGCGGTACCCGGGGTCGAGGAGATCGAGTTCGACCTGACGGTGATGCGCGACGATGAGCGCGCCGCCTTGCGCGTCACCCTGCGCCGCAACATGTTCGGGGTTGCCGAGGCGGAGCCGGCGCTGGACACGCCGGACAATGGTCACGAGGGACACGGTCACGAGGGACATGACCACGCGGGACACGGCCACGGACAGGGCGCCGCGGCGGACGTGCCCCTCTTCCTGCAACCCGATTCGGCGACCCGGGTGATCGGGGTCTCCTCGGGAAAGGGCGGCGTGGGCAAGTCGACGGTGACGGTGAACCTGGCCGTGGCGCTGGCCCAGGCCGGGCATCGCGTCGGCCTCCTCGACGCCGACGTGTACGGGTTCTCCGTGCCCAAGATGCTCGGCACCGATCACGACCCGATCATCTTGGGCGATGTGGTGATCCCGACCTCGGCCCACGGCGTCAAATGCCTCTCCATGGGGTACTTCGTGCCCGACGATCAGCCGGTGATCTGGCGCGGCCCCATGCTGCACAAGGCGATACAGCAGTTCCTGACCGACGCGTATTGGGGCCAGCCGGACTTCGTGTTGATCGACATGCCCCCGGGTACCGGCGATGTCGCGCTGACGCTCGCCGAGGTGATGCCCCGGGCCGAGATCGTAGTGGTGACCACGCCCCAGCCGGCCGCGCAGCGCGTCGCCCAGCGCTCCGCCTTCGCCGCCCGCCGCCTCAAGCTCTCGGTGCGGGGCGTGATCGAGAACATGAGCTGGTTCACCGGCGACGACGGCACCCGCTACGAGCTCTTCGGTGCGGGCGGCGGGGACACCCTGGCGGCTGACCTCGGCATCCCGTTGCTGGGCCAGGTTCCCCTGGTGACCGCCGTCCGCCAAGGGGGGGACGAGGGGCACCCCATCGTCGCGGTGGATCGGGAGAGCGAGACGGCGCAGGCATTCATCCGCATCGCCGACCGGTTGGCGTCGCTGGGCCCGGCCCGCGTCTACCGCAAGGAGCTCAGCCTCAATCCGACCGCGTGAGCCCCGACCGCGGGTACCTGTTCGTAGGGACCATTCAACTGAGCCATTCAACGGGGGAGGATCCGCATGGCTGAAGACTGGGCTCGCCCGGTGGTGCATTGGGAGATAGAGGCCAAGGATCCCGCGCTGTTGCGGGACTTCTACGGCGCCCTGTTCAACTGGAAGATCGGTGACGGCCCGATCATGGACATCCCGGCCGGCATCGGCGGCCCCGAGCCCGGCCCGGCTGGGCACCTGCGCCAGGGTGCGCGTTCGGGAGTGACGCTCTACATCCAGGTGGGGGACCTGCGCGCCTCGATCGACAAGTCGGTCGCACTGGGTGCGACTTTGCTGCTCGAGCCCTTCGACGTTCCCGGCGGGCCTACCCTCGCCGCCATCAGCGACCCCGAGGGCAACCCCGTCATGTTGGTGCAGCAGTAGTGGCCATCGTCGAGGTCACCGTCTTCCATTTGAGGGCCGACGCCGACCCGACGTCGCTCTTGGCCGCCGACCGCCGGGTGCAGACCGAGCTCATTCCCAACCAGCCCGGGTTCCTGCGCCGCACGACGGCCCGGGAGGGTTCGGACTGGTTGGTGCTGACGCTGTGGGCCACCGGTCTCGATGCCGCTGCGTACGCCGATGTGGCCGAGGGCCATCCCGTGCAAGCGGAGTTCGAGAGCCATATCGACCCGGCGAGCGTGCGCACCCGGCGCTTCGAGACACTCGACTGAATCACCAGCCTCCCGTGCCCGGAGACCGGACCACAGGGGACCGGACCACAGGGGACGCCGCACCGCGTCGCGTCGCGCCCGACGCCGCGTCGTCGCCCAATCAGGAACCGACGCCGACGGGGAGCTTGTCGGGATCCCACCCGAGTTGGGCCACGGCCTGGCGGAAGGCGAACCGGTCGGTCATGCCGGCCACGTAGGTCACGGCGGCCCGGATCGCCTCCTCGCCTCCGGCCACGATGTCCGGGCGCCCCGCCGCGCTCGTCTCGGTAATGAGGTGCGGGCGGTCGGCAAAGTGCTCGACGAGCGCGCGCAGCACGGCGACAACCGCCTCGCCCTGGCGCACCGAGGCGTCGCGCAGGTAGATGCGCTCGTAGTTGCAGGCCCGGAAGGCCGAGAGGGCCTCGGCGGCGTCCTCGTCCATGCCTACCTGGCCGCTGCGCAGGGTGGCGTTGACCAGGCCGTGAATGAATGCGCCCAGCTGCATGCTGCGCCGCTGCCCGCAGAACTCGCGCACCGCGGCGGGAAGCTGGTGGGGGGACACGATCCCGGTCACGACGGCGTCCTCCCAGTCGTGGCAGACGTAGGCCACCCGGTCGGCCCAGCTGACCACCTCGCCCTCGGGCGTGGACGGTGCGGGCCGCGACCAGCTGTGGTTGGCGATGCCGTCGATGGTCTGGGCACACAGGTTGAGCGGCGCCAGCGAGACGTGCGCCCCCCACGGGGCATGGTCGTAACCGCCCGGCAAGAAGGGGTCGAGCGCGTCCTCGCTGGCGTGGCCGCCCGGACCGTGCCCGCAGTCGTGGCCCAGGGCGATCGCCTCGGTCAATGCCACGTTGAGCCGGCAGGCCCGGGCCATGGCGGTCGCCACCTGCGCCACCTCGAGCGCGTGGGTGAGCCGAGTGCGCTGGTGGTCCTGGGGGAACACGAACACCTGCGTCTTGCCGGCCAGACGGCGAAACGACGTGGCGTGCAAGATGCGGTCCCGGTCCCGCTCGAAACAGGTGCGCCACTCGTCGGGCTCCTCATCCCGGGCCCGCTCACCGGCTCCGAGGGCGCGAGAGGCGCCGGGTGCCAGGAACTCGTCCTCCCTCTCCTCGCGTGCCGCGCGCTCGAGCGGCCCCCAGGGCGCGCCCGCGCCCGGACCGGCACCGCTGCCGCCGTCGATCCGCGCCGACGAGTCGGCGTGGGCGAGGCGCACCGGCCCGTCGTAGCCCGCCATCGTCGCGGCCCAACGAAGGTTGCGGGACGACTCCCTCTCCTCGTTGGCCTGGCTCATGTCATGCAGTCTGTCGCGTCGCTGTAACGTCCAAGTGCCCGCAGGCCCAGAGGGGCTGTCGAGAGGAGCCGGATCAGGTGGACGTGCGCATCGGAATCACCCAGACCCCCAAGGAACTGGAGGTCGAGCTGAAGGATGACGCCGACCGTGACAAGGTGGTGGCCGATATCGAGAAGCTGCTCAAGACGGGTGAGGGCGTCCTGTGGCTGACCGACCGCAAGGGCCGCCGGGTGGGCGTGCCGGTGGCCAAGGTGGCCTACGTGGAAGTGGGGGCACCGACAGCCGAGCGCCGTGTCGGATTCGGCGCCCCCTGACCCCGCCGCCCCGGCGGGTGGAGGGTGACCACGGCCCCTGACCTCCTCCAGCTCAAGCTGGTATTCGTCACTGGCAAGGGAGGCGTGGGCAAGACGACGGTGGCCGCCGCCCTGGCCCTCCTGGGGGCCGAGCACGGCAAGCGCGTGCTCACCTGTGAGGTCGACGCCAAGGGGGACCTCGCCGCCCTGTTCGAGGCGGCGCCGACCGGATTCGTGGCGCGGGAGGTCGCGCCCGGCATCTCGTCTATGTCCATGGACACGGAGGCCTCGCTGCGCGAGTACCTCAAGCTCCAGTTGCGCATCCCGGTCGTGGGCCGCATCGGGCCCCTGGCCAAGGCATTCGACTTTGTGGCCACGGCCGCTCCGGGCGTGCGCGAGATCCTGACCGTTGGCAAGCTCTGTTACGAGGTGCGCGAGCGCCACTACGACCTCGTCGTGGTGGATGCGCCGGCCAGCGGGCACATCATCGGGCAGCTGGCCGCACCTCAGGCCATCAACGACCTGGTCAAGGTGGGCCTGATCCGGACCCAGACCGAATGGATGCTCGACATCCTCTCGGACGCCCAGAAGACGGGCCTGGTGGCGGTGACCACCCCCGAGGAGATGCCGGTGAACGAGACCCTCGAGCTGACCACGAGGGTGAGGGAGGAGACCACGGTCCGCCTGTCGGCGGTGGCGGTCAACCGGATCCTGCCCGAGCTGTTCGGCCAGCGCGAGGAGGAGGTCTTCGAACAGCTGCGCCAGCCCGCCGCGGAGTCGGTCCTCTCCGAGCGGGCGGGCGGCCCGGTGGCCCCGGTGCTGGAGGCCGCCCGCCTCGCCGTCACCATGCGCCGCACCGGGGCGGGGCATCTGCAGCGCCTGCAGGCCGGGCTGCCCCCCGACTTACCCGTCCTGCTCCTGCCCGAGCTCTTCACCCGCACCCATGGCCTGCGCACCACCCGCCAGATGGCCCAGGCCCTCGGCGAGGAGCTGGGGCACTGATGGCCCCCCGCCGCCCACCCGAGACGCCCCAGACCATTGCCCGGCTGCTCTCGGCCAAGGAGATCGTCATCGCCTGTGGCCCCGGCGGCGTGGGCAAGACGACGACCGCCGCCGCGGTGGGGGCGATGGCGGCCGCCGAGCACGGGGGCCGGGTGCTCGTCCTCACCGTGGATCCCGCCCGGCGCCTGGCCGACGCGTTGGGGTTGCAGGGGATCGGCAACAAGGAGGTCCGCATCGCCGACGAGGTGTTCAAGCGGGCGGGCATCACCCCCCGGGGCGAGCTGTGGGCGGCCATGCTCGACACCAAGCAGAGCTGGGACGACCTCATCGCCCGCCACGCGCCCGACCAGGCGACCCGGGAGAAGATCCTGGCCAATCCCCTCTACCAGAACATCTCGGCCCGGTTCGTCCAGTCCCACGACTACATCGCGATGGAGCGCCTCTACGAGATCCACTCCGAGGGGGATTACGACCTCATCGTGGTCGACACCCCGCCGACCCGCAACGCCCTCGACTTCCTCGATGCGCCGCAGCGGCTCGCCGACTTCTTCTCGTCGCGCCTGTTGCGCTGGCTCATCGCGCCCTACCGTTCCCGGTTGGTGAACGCCGCCACCAAGCCCTTCTACACGGTGGCCGACCGGATCCTCGGCACGCAGTTCCTGGCCGACATCTCAGAGTTCTTCATTCTCTTCCAGTCGATGTACGACGGGTTCGTCACGCGCTCAGAAGCGGTGACCCGCCTGCTGTCGGACCGCCGGACCACCTTCATGGTGGTCTCCACCCTCGAGGCCACGCCATTGCGCGAGGCGGAGTTCTTCTCCGCCGAGCTGACGGCCCGCAAGCTGCATCTGGGCGCCATCGTCTTGAACAAGGTCCTGCCTGACTACCTGCGGGACTCGGCGACGGCGCGGCTGGCCCAGCGCGTGGCCGACCAGGCTGAAACCCTGGGCGAGGGGCTGACCGACGATCCGGCCATCGCGGCCCGGGTGTTGGGGGAGGTGGCCGAGAGCTTCTTGCACTTCGGGATCGTCGCCCGCCGCGAGGCCGAGCAGCAGAACGAGCTCCAGGGTGCCCCGGACATTCTGGTCACTGTGCCGTTCTTCGACGACGACATCTACGACATGGAGGGGCTCCTCCGGCTCGGCCAGCAGGTCTGGGACTGAGCCGCGCGTAGATTGACGGCATGGACCCGCTCATAGCTCCCGAGGCACTGGCCTACGCGGAGGCACATACGACCGCCCCTCCACCGCACCTGGCCGCGGTGGACGAGTCGACCCGCCAGGAGTTCCNNGTGCTCGAGATCGGGACCTTCACCGGCTACTCGTCCATTGCCATGGCGGCCGGCCTGCCCCAGGGGGGTTCGATCATCTCTCTCGAGGTAAACCCCCACCATGCCACGGTGGCCCGGGGGAACATTGCCGCCGCGGGGCTGGAGGGACGGATCAGCGTGATCGAGGGGCCCGCGCTCGCGTCGCTGGCCGAGCTGGACGGACCGTTCGATCTGGTCTTCATTGACGCCGACAAGGTCGGCTACGACGCCTACTTCGAGGCGGTGCTGCCCAAGCTGGCCCGGCACGGCCTGATCGTGGCCGACAACACCCTGCAGGCCGGTGGAGTGCTCGACAGCGCGACCGACCGCCACGAGTCGGCGACCGCCCTGCGCGCCTTCAACGACAAGCTCGTGGGCGACCCCCGGGTGGTCTGCGTGCTGACCACCATCAGGGACGGCGTGACGCTCATCCGCCACGCCGACTGAGGGTCGGACCGGTCCCCGGTGCTCGACTACCACCTCCACCTGTGGCCCCATTCGCAGAGCGAGACCCCGCTCAGCCTCGACCAGCTGGCGGCCTACTGCGCTAAGGCCCAGGCGGCCGGGGTGGAGGAGCTGGCGGTGACCGAGCACCTGTTCCGCTTCCGCCAGGCCGAGGCCCTACTGGGTGGCTTCTGGGCCGATGCGCGGGTGCCGGCGGCGCTGCAGGCCTCCATGGCCGAGTACTGGGAGTTCCACGCCACGGCCGATCTCGACGACTACGTCCGCTGCGCCCAGGAGGCGAAAGACGCCGGGCTGCCCGTCGTGATCGGCTTGGAGGTGGACCACTACTCGGGCCGCATGGACGAAGTGGCGGGGCTGCTGGACGGCTATCCCTTCGACGTCCTGTTGGGCTCGGTGCACTGGCTGGGCGCCTGGCGCTTCGACGACCTCGACGTCCCCTTACAGATGGACGAGTGGTCCGTGCGGCAAGTCGACGCCTGCTGGGAGGAGTACACGAGCGCGCTCGAGGAGCTCGCCGCCTCGGGCGCCTGTGACGTCCTGGCCCATCCCGACCTGATCAAGGTGGCGGGGTACGTGCCGGACGCGCCCGCCGAGTGGTGGGACCGCATGGCCGAGGCGGCGGCGTCCTCGGGCATGGCCGCGGAGCTTTCCTCGGCCGGGTGGCGCAAGCCGGTGGCGGAGCAGTACCCGGCGCGGGCGCTGCTGGAGCGGTTCGCCGCCCGCGGCGTGCCTTTCACCACGGCGTCGGACGCGCACCGGCTCGAGCAGGTGGCCGACGGCGCCGTCGCCTTGCGGGGGCTGCTCGGCGCGGTCGGGGTCGACTCCCTGCAGGGCTACCGCGGCCGGTCGCCCCACAGGGTGCCGCTGGTGGGCGCGGCGCCCGCGGCGCGCGGCGAGGCGTAGCGGATGCCCACGCCGGCCGAACTGGCCCAGTCGCACACGAAGCTGAAGCCCGATGAGCTCGGGCACCTCCAACGCCTGCTCGGGAGCTGGAGCGTCCTGGCCGATCTCTCGTTCTCGGACCTGCTCTTGGTGGTGCCGGTCACCGCCCGCGACGGCCAGGAGGCACCGGACGACCCCGAGCTGGTCGTGCTGGGCCAGATGCGCCCGAACAACCGGCCGACCCTCGTCGACCAGGACCTGGTGGGCCAGACGATCAACGAGACGCAGTGGGACCTGGCCGCCACCTGCCTGCATAGCGGCGAGATCGTGCGGGGCAACATCCATCACCCCGTCCTGGGCGAGCAGGTCCCGGTGGAGAACATCCCCGTCCGCTTCGGCGGTGCGGTCATCGCCGTGCTGCTGCGGGTCTCGCTGGCCCCGCTCAAGGGTCCGACGAGTATGTACGAGCGCACCTACCTCGACGTCTTCGAGCGGCTGGCCGACATGGTGGCCCAGTCCGCCTTCCCCTATCCCGACGAGGACGTGGGCACCGAGGAGGCGCCCCGGGTGGGTGACGGCGTGGTGGTGGTCGATGCCGACGGACGAGTGGAGTTCGCCTCGCCCAACGCCATGAACGCGTTCCACCGCATGGGCATCTACTCCCCTCCGGAGGGACGCCGCTTCGGCGACCTCGACATCGAGGAGTCGGCGATCGACTGGGCCCTGTCCAATGGCCGCCCCGTGGTCGAAGAGGTGGAGCGGCGCCCCGACGTCATCGTCCTGCTGCACTGCATCCCGCTGCTCTCCCACGGCGTGGTCACCGGCGCCATGATCCTTCTGCGAGACGTCACCGACGTGCGCAGGCTGGACCGGCTCTTGCTGTCCAAGGACGCAGCCATCCGCGAGGTGCACCACCGGGTCAAGAACAACCTGCAGACGATCTCGTCACTCCTGAGCCTCCAGGCGCGCCGGGTGGACGAGCGGGCGGCCCGGGTCGCGCTCCACGAGGCGGAGCGCCGGGTGCGCTCGATCTCCCTCGTCCACGAGATCCTCTCGCGCGACCCGAGCGACCAGGTGCCCTTCGCCGAGATCGTCGTATCTCTGGTCCGGATGGCGGAGGACTCGGTGGTCTCGTCCCATCAGATCGAGATCTCGACCAAGGGGGATCTCGGCGAGGTGACGGCAGACGTGGCCACCCCGCTTGCGGTGACCCTGGCCGAGCTCTTACAGAACGCTGTCGAGCACGCGTTCGACGCCGAACCCGGTGGCGGGAAGGACGGCGTCCCCGAGGCGGTCGGGGCAGGCGTTCCCTCACCGGTGGGTCATGTCGAGGTGACCCTCACCAACAGCGGGAGCGCGCTCTCCGTGGCGGTGCGCGACGACGGGCGCGGCCTGCCGGAGGGATTCGACATCGAGAAGACGACCAGCCTCGGCCTCTCTATCGTGCGCGACCTGGTGGCCAGCCAGCTCGAGGGCACCATAGAGATGGCGGGGGTGCCGGCGGCGGACGGCGGCGGGACCCGAGTGGTGATCTCGGTTCCGGTTACGGCCCCGCACTAGCGCGGCCGGTGGTGCGAAATGCGCGCCCTGCGGTCAGAACGTGCGCTGCGAGCGGCGTGCCGCCAGCCAGGCCTTGCGCAGCTTGCGGCGTTCCTCCTCGGAGGTGCCGCCCCACACGCCGGACTCCTGGTTGGTGGCCAGGGCGAAGTCCAAACAGGGCTCGAGGGCCTCGCAGGAGCGGCACACGCCCTTGGCGGCGTCGATCTGGTCGACGGCCGGACCCGTCGTGCCGACGGGGAAAAACAGGTCAGGTTCGGTGTTCCGGCATGCCGCAGAACGACGCCAGTCGTCTGCGTCCCAGTCGACCGTCCGGTTCCACATGAGAGCCATAAGAGAGCCTCCACCCACGCGGTTGTGATTTGTGATCCTTTTCACATGATCGGGCCCAGATCGGTGCCCGTCACTGAGAAGTGTTTGACGAGAAGAGGGTAATGGCTGGTCGCAGCGCTGGCAAGCAGTTTGGTGAAATTTCCGAACGGGAAGGAAAATATGGGAGCTGAACAGGGAAAAGAGCCGTCGCTGACTGCAGTTTTCGCCCATCGGGGCTGGACGGCGAGCTGCCGCGAAAACACCCTCGAGGCCTTCGCCGAGGCCAAGCGCCTGGGGGCCGATGGCGTGGAGCTCGATGTGCACCTGACCGCCGATGGGGCCCTGGCCGTCCACCACGACCCGGTAATCGAAGGGCTCGGCCCGCTGGCCGGCCTGCGGGTGGCCGATCTCCCCCCGCACGTCCCGCTTCTGGCCGATGCGCTGGGGATCTGTGAGGGCCTCGTGGTGAACGTCGAGATCAAGAACGACCCCCGCCAGCCCGGCCACGACCCCTCCGAGGCGGTGGCGGCGTTCACCGCGTCGGCCCTTGCCGAGGCAGGCTGGACGGACCGGGTCATCGTCTCGTCGTTCCAGGTCAGCACCTTGCAGGCCGTCCAAGAAGCCGACGGCGGTCTTGCGCTCGGGGCCCTGTGGCCACTGGCGGCCGATGCGGATGCCGCGCTCGCCCTGGCGGTCGAGGAGGGATGGAGCGCGGTCCACCCCTTCGTCACCGCGGTGAGCCCGACCCTGGTGGAGCGGGCCCACGCGGCCGGCCTGACGGTCAATGCCTGGACGGTCAACGCCGCCCACGACCTGCGCGCCTTCGTCGCGCTCGGGGTGGACGCGGTGATCACGGACAGCCTGCTCGAGGCGCTGGCCATTGCCGGCGCCGCGGCACCGGCCCCCTGAGCCGCAATGGCCGTGAAAGACGCCGAATGGCGGGACACCGCCCAGTTCGTCAAAGATGAACGGCCATGAACGTCGTTGTCTGTGTCAAGCAGATCCCCGATCCGGCCGCTCCGGCTGCCCTCGACCCGGGGACCAAAACCCTCGTCCGCACCGGCAAGCTGATCATGGACGACTCCGACAACTACGGGGTCGAGATGGCGCTGCAACTGGCCGCTGGTGAGGGGGACGAAGTGACCCTTGTCTCGATGGCCCCCGGCGGCGAGACCTCGGGACTGCGGACGGGCCTGGCCATGGGGGCGGCCAGGGCCATCTTGATCAGTGACGATGCGCTGGCGGGCAGCGACGCGCTCGGCACGGCCAAGGTGCTGGCGGCCGCCATCCGGCGCGCCAACCCCGACCTGGTCGTCATGGCCACCGAGTCCACCGACGGCTACACCGGCACCTTGCCGGTGCAGGTGGCCGAGCTCCTCGGTTTCCCCTCGGTGACCTTCGCCAAGGCCATCGCCGTCGACGGCGGAACGGTCAAGGTGGAGCGCCAGACCGAGGCGGGCTTCGATGAGGTCGTGTGTCCCATGCCGGCCGTCGTGACGGTCACCGCCGGAGTCGTCGAGCCGCGCTACCCCTCCTTCAAGGGGATCATGGCGGCCAAGTCCAAGCCGGTCGACAACCTGACGATCGCCGATCTCGGCATCGACGCGGCGCAGGTCGGCGCGGCCGGCAGCCGGCAGGAGATCACCGACGTGTCCGAGGCCGAGGCCCGCGGCTCGGGTGAGATCGTGGTGGACGAAGGGGACGGCGCCCAACGCGTCGTCGCCTTCCTCGAGCAGCTGAAGGTGATCTGAGATGGCGATCGACAAGGTATGGGTGTTGGCCGAAGCGGGGGACGCGGGCCCGACGCCGATAACGCTGGAGCTGCTGACCGAGGCGCGCGCCGTCGCCGGCACCGTCGAGGCAGTGGCGTGGGGGGCCGACACGGCTTCGATGGCGGCCGCCCTCGGCGAGTACGGCGCGACCACTGTCCACGACGTGGGGGACCTCGGCGGCGCGCTGCCCGGCGTGCCGGTCGCCGCGGCCATGGCGGCGCTGATCGAGGGTGGCACCGCGCCCGACGCCATCTTCTTCCCGGCCAGCTACGACGGCCGCGACGTCGCGGGCCGGTTGTCGGTGCGGCTCGACCGCCCTGTGCTGACCAACGTGACCGGTCTGGTCGCCGGCGACGGCAGTCTCGCGAGCCAGCACCCTCTGTTCGGCGGCAGCCACATCGTCACGGCCCGCTTCACCGGCCCGGGCCCGGCCATCTTCGTGATACGGGCCAAGTCCTTCGTCGCCGAGCCGGCCGGAGGGGGCGCGGCACAGGTCGTCGCGGCCCCGGCCCCCGAGCTCGGTGCGGTCAACGGCGCCAAGCTGGTCGAGCGCCATGCCGAGGAGCGCAGCGGCCCCAAGCTCGACGAGGCCGCGGTGGTGGTCTCGGGCGGTCGCGGACTGGGCGATGCGGCCAACTATGCACTGATTGAGGAGCTGGCCAAGCTGTTGCACGGCGCCGCGGGAGCCAGCCGGGCCATCGTCGATGCCGGCTGGGTGCCGTACTCGCACCAGGTCGGCCAGACCGGAAAGACGGTCAAGCCGACCGTCTACATCGCCTGTGGGATCTCCGGGGCGACGCAGCACCTGGTGGGCATGAAGGGCTCCAAGAACATCGTCGCCATCAACAAGGACCGGGAGGCGCCGATCTTCTCGGTGGCGGATCTGGGCATTGTGGGCGACGTGCACAAGGTGCTCCCCGCGTTGATCGAGGCGCTCAAAGCCAAGACCTGATCGCGCCGCCTGCCGCGGCCGGCCCGGCGCGGCGCCGACGCCACGGATTGCGGCCCCCTTGGGGCGCAGGGCGGCTGTACATTCGGCGGAGCCAACTGATCGGGCGGCATGCTCTTCCCTACTTTCGACTTCGCCATCTTCTTCGCCATCGCCTTCACGGTGAATTGGCTCCTCAACCCCTACCCGGGCCCGTGGAAGCTGTCGATGATCGCACTGAGCTACGTGTTCTACGGCTGGGTCGGTTGGAGCTACTGCCTGTTGCTCGTGGCCACCACGGCCATTGCGTTCATCGGCGGTGAGACCGTCAACGCGGCGGTAGGCGAGACCCGGCGCCGCCTGGCCATGGGCCTCTCGTGCGCCGGGCTCCTGGGGCTGCTTGGGTGGTTCAAGTACTACGGATTCCTCTCGGTCAACATCGACAACTTCACCCACGTCCTCGGGTTGGGGCACGCCGTGCCGCTCTTGCAAGTTGCCCTGCCGATCGCCATCTCGTTCTACACGTTCATGGCGTTGAGCTACGTGATCGACATCTACCGCCGCCAACTGGAGCCGGCGCGCCCGGTCGACCTGGCGCTGTACCTCTCCTTCTTCCCCCACCTGCTCGCCGGCCCGATCGTGCGGGGCCACGAGCTCCTGCCCCAGCTGCGCCGCAAGCGCGACCCGCGGTCGGTCGACTACGCACGGGCCCTGTGGCTGATCATGGCCGGGCTCTTCAAGAAGGTGGTCATCTCCTCGTACGTCTCGGGTGCCATCGTCCAGCCCGTCTTCACCGCACCCGCCCAGCACTCGGGGCTCGAGTCTGTCTTCGCCGCCTGGGGGTACGCGGTGCAGATCTACTGCGACTTCAGCGGGTACACCGACATCGCCATCGGCCTGGCCCTGCTGCTGGGTATCCGCTTTCCGGTCAACTTCGACGCGCCGTACACGGCGCGGAACCTCCAGGACTTCTGGCGGCGCTGGCACATCACGCTCTCACGCTGGCTGCGCGACTACCTCTACATCCCGCTTGGCGGCAGCAGCGGTTCGGAGGGGCGGACCGTGCGCAACATCATGATCACCATGGTGCTGGGTGGCCTGTGGCATGGCGCGGCATGGACCTTCGTCGTCTGGGGAGCCCTCCACGGCCTCGGCCAGGCGGTGGGCCACGTGCGCCGCCGGAGCCGGGTGCGGCGGGGCCTGCCGGCGGTGGCCGACGGGCCGGTGCGGATCTGGGTGCAGCGGTTCTTGACCTTTCAATTCGTCTGCCTGGGTTGGGTCTTCTTCAACGCCAGTGGCCTGTCCAACGCCTTCGCGCTGCTGGGCCGCGTCTTCTCGGGCTGGGGCCGGCCCTCGCCGCTGGTCACGCCCTTATTGGTGCTGGTGGTCGTGGGCACGGTGGTCTCGCAGCTGGTGCCCTCGGCCCGGGTGGACCGGCTGCAGGCGGCCTTCTCCCGGCAGAAGGCGGGCGTGCAGGTCGGCCTCCTCTCGCTGGCCCTGCTGGGCATCACCACCTTCGGCCCCGTCGGCGTGGCCCCCTTCATCTACTACCGGTTCTGACGATGCCCGAGAACGCACCACCGCAGACCGCAGAGCCCGAGACCAGCGCCGACGCCACCACCCGTGTGCGGGCACCGTGGACGCGGGTGCTCTGGACGTGCGTCGCCGCGTTCGCGCTCTGGCTCCTCCTCTTCGCCCCCACCTTGCAACACAACGCCCAGGTCTCCCCCGTGGGCACCCGGCGCACGGTCGCCCTCGACCTGCTCGGCCCCATTGCCGCCACCAGCCGTGCCCTACAGCTCTCGCGCATCGTTTCGGAGACCGACGCCCTGACCGGGCGCACGGGCAACGTGCCCGGTAACGGGGCCGCCGTGACGGTGATCGGGCCCGGCCACCGGCGCGCGACGTTGCCCCGAAGGCCAACGGGGAAGGGTGGCCATACGACCGGGCCGCCGACCACGGTCCCCGACATCACCCACCCGACGGCGGCCGATCCGTTGCGCGTCCTCATCGTGGGCGACTCCCTCGGCATCGACATGGGCGGGCCGCTCCAGAACGACCTGGCCAACACGGGCGTGGTCACGGCCACGCTCGATGCCCGCGAAAGCACCGGGCTCACCCGGCCCGACTACTTCAACTGGCCCGTGGAGCTGCAGGGCGACCTGGCCTCGGCGCGCCCCCAGGTGGTCGTGATCATGATGGGGGCCAACGACCCCCAGGACTTCCCCGGGCCGCCCGACATCCCCTTCACCTCGCCCGCGTGGAACGTCATGTACGCGCAGCGCGTGGCCGCGTTCATGCAGCTGGCCGGGAGTGGAGGGGCCACCGTGATCTGGGTGGGCATGCCGCCGATGCAGAACCCCCAACTCTCCGCCGAGATGTCGGATGTCGACGCCGTCGATCAACAGCAGGCCGCGCTCGTGCATCCGCCCGTCAACTTTCTCAGCAGCTGGACCCTGCTCGGGACCGCACAGGGGGCCTACGCCCCCTTCATCACCAACTCGGCCGGCGAGGTGGTCAACGTCCGCACCCCCGATGGCATCCACCTCACTCCAGCGGGCGGTGAGGTTCTGTCCCAGTTGGTGTTGAACTTCCTGCGAGGCCCCCTCCACTTCGTCCTTCCCTGAGGTCGCCGGGCGCTCCCACCCGCCACGGGCGAGCCGAGCCGAGCCAGACCACCGCTGCGCCCAGCAAGGTGGCGCACAGGACCCAGCCCAGCGCCGTGGTCCCCAACCCCACGTACTTCAGTCCCGAGGCGAAAATGACGAAGGTGATGATCGGGCGGATGTAGCGGTCCGGCGCCCGGGAGGAGAGCAGCGCGCCGACGAAGACTGCGGGCACGCTCCCGATGATGATCGACGTCGTGACGGAGAACTCGATGTGGCCGAACACCAGCGCCCCCATTGCGGCGGCGAGCGTGAGGGGCACCGCCTGGGTCAGGTCGGTGCCGACCAGCTGGCCCGTCCCGAGCATCGGATAGAGGAAGAGCAGCAGGACGATCATGAGCGAGCCCGATCCGACCGAGGTCAGCCCCACGACGAACCCGCCCACCATCCCGATGGCGACGGTGCGCAGCGGGTGGATCTCCAGCTCGTGGATGCCACCTTGGCGGGAGTGGCCCGAGCGGCGGTCGAGCGCGTAACGGAGCACCATGGCGGCTGCCCCCAAGAGCAATGCCGCACCGAGGACGATCTCGACGTTGTGCTGCGCCGACGCCGAGTTGCCGAGCTCGTGAAGGACGAGGGCACCCACGAAAGCCATCGGCACCGAGCCCAGAACCATCCAGCCGACCAGCGTGAAGTTCACCGTGCGCTGGGCCAAATGGACGGCCGCCCCGATGGGGCGCATGACCACGGCGGCAACGAGGTCGCTCGAGATTGCGGTGGACGGCTTGATCCCGAAGAGCAGAATCAACATGGGCGTCATGAGGGCGCCGCCGCCGGCACCCGTCACTCCCACCAAGAAGCCGACGACGGCGCTCCCGAGCACGATGTACGGGTCGATGTGCACTGCGCGGACAGGGTACCCGCGTGCTGGTACTCCTAGACCAGAGGCCACGGATAGGGCGGCCACCCTCCGTCGTCGACCAGCTCGGGGAGGGCCCCGAGGTGCACGAGCCACGCCAGCCGGTCGGAGAGAGCGGCCAACTCGCCGGGCGTGAGCAGCCGGCACAACGCGGGCGGCAGCCCGTCGCGCGCCAGGCGCTCGAGGGCGGCCGCGTCCTCAGCGGCCAGCGGGGCGCCGCCGAAGTCCCAAATGACGGTGCGCAGCTTGTCGTCCTCGTTGAAGCACAGACCGTTGTCGATGGCCCACAGCCGATCCTCGGCCAGCAGCACGTGCCCGCTCTTGCGGTCCGCGTTGTTGGCCACGACGTCGAAGGCGCACAGGCGCATCAGGGTCGGATGCCACCGCGGGTCGTCGCGCAAGGTGAAGTAGTGCGACGTGCCGTCCTCGAGGACGTAGCGCTGCACCGAGCCTTCGCCGAACGGCCCCTCGCGCCGCTCGACCGTTTCGGGGACCAGGCCCCACCCGAGCAACTCCGACAAGAGGTAGGCGGCCACCTCGCGCCGGAAAAGGCCGCCCGGGAAGTCCCAGAGGGGCCGCTCGCCCTTGGACGGCTTGTACACCGCCATGAGCTCTTCCTCGCCGAGCCGGCAGGTCACGAGGAGCGTGGCATTCGAACTCCCTGCGATCCTCCCGTGCACCTCCATGGCCCCGTCGGTGAGGACGCGCGCCACGGTCTCGTCGGGCACCTCTGATCAGGTCACCGGCGGACGGTGCCCGTTCGTGCGCGGGCAGTCGTGGCCGGAGGGGTCGAGAGGAAGCCCGCACAGCGGGCACGGAGGCCGTCCGGCCTCGACCAGACGGGTGGCGTGGATGGCGAAGGCCGCCGCCTGCTCCCGGGTGAGGGCGATCCGCAGCACGTGGCCGCTCTCCTCATCTTCGTCCTCGTCCTCATCCTCGTCGTGGACCTCTTCGAGCACGACGACGACCCGATCGAGCTCCTCGTCGTAGGAGACGCCGATGGTGCCGACCGCCCATTCGGGCTCCTCGGTCCCGTCGAAGCTCAGGTCATCGGGCAGGTGACCCGGGCGGCCCAGCTCCTTGACGATCCGGCCCAGGTAGCCGGCCAGCACCGCCAGCTGTTGCTTCTCGACCTTGACGGTCGTCTCGGAGAGGCCTTGCCGGCAGTAGAACAGGAACAGGCGATGGCCCACCTCACCGATCACCCCGACCGTGCAGTGATCGGGTGCGTCGTAGTCGGCCTCGTCGATCACGACAGCGCCAACTCGCTGAGCGACCCGGTCGAGTTGACGCAGAGAATGGCGGGCCCCCCCGCCCCGAAGAGCAGGGCCGAGACGGAACAGGGCGAGATCACGAGGCGCTGCATCAGGTCCAGGGGCACCCCCGCCGCCCCCGCGACGATGGCCTTGATCGGATCGGCGTGCGACACCGCCACGATCGTCTCGCCCGGGTGCGCGGCCACCAGATCCAAGACGGCCTCCATGCTGCGCGCCGACATCTCGGTGAAGGACTCGCCTCCGGGGAACCGGAAACCGGCGGGCCAGCGGTGCACCTTGGACCACTCCTTGGTCCGCGACAGCCGGGCCAGCGACCTCTCCGTCCACTCGCCCACGTCGACCTCGATCAGCCCGTACGCCGCGCGCACCCGCAGCCCCAGGGCCGACGCGATAGGGGCGGCCGTCTCCCGGGTCCGCTCCAGCGGTGAGGCGTACACGGCGGTGGGAACTCTCCCCATGGCCGCGATCCGCTCGGCCGCCACCCGCGCCTGGGCGCGACCCTTGTCGGCCAGGTGCAGGCCGCCCGCCCGCCCGGGCAGCATCTTGCCGGTGGTCGGGGTCGCCCCGTGTCGGACCAGCAGGACCGTGGTGGCCGCGGGGGCTTTGCGCGTGGAGCGCGGGGATGGGTGGGCGTTCGCAGGCACGGACGCCCATCGTAGGCTCTGCGCTGTGGTGCCGAACCGTGCCCCGGCGGACTCTCTGCCTGCCCTGCAGCGGGAAGTGGCCGAGTGCCGTCTCTGCCCGCGGCTGGTGCAGTGGCGCGAGCAGGTGGCCCGCGCCCCCCGCGCCGCCTTTGCCGACCAGTCCTACTGGGGCCGGCCCGTTCCGGGCTTCGGGGACGCCCGGGCGCATCTCGCCATCGTCGGTCTGGCGCCGGCGGCGCACGGGGCCAATCGGACGGGGCGCATGTTCACAGGAGACCGTTCCGGGGACTGGCTCTTCGCAGCCCTGTACCGGGCCGGCTACGCCTCACAGCCCACGAGCACGGCGAGCGATGACGGCCTGGTCCTGCGCGGCTGCTACGTCACCGCTGCGGTGCACTGTGCCCCGCCCGCCAACAAGCCGGCACCGGAGGAACGGGCCGCCTGTGCGCCGTACCTGGCCCGCGAGCTCCGCCTGTTGACGGAGCTCCGGGTGATCGTGGTGCTGGGCCAGTTCGCCTGCCAGAGCGTCGCCGCGCTCTACGGTGTGCACCCGCGCCCGAAGTTCGGTCACCTGGCTGAGCACGCGCTCCCCGGTGGGGAAACCCTGCTGTGCTCGTACCACCCCAGCCAGCAGAACACCTTCACGGGGGTGCTCACCGGGCCCATGTTCGACGCCGTGTTCGCCCGGGCGCGCCAGATTGGGGCCCAGGAGACGAGGTCGTAGCGCAGGGAGGCAAAAAGGGGCTGCGATCGGGCACGGGAGCGCCCAATTGGGTGAGCATTGTGCCGGCGTTTGGTCCCAGCAGTTATGCCGTCCGTAGATTTCATGACACCGCGCGACGACGCGCGCGTCACGACATCGAATCTGACCGGTGGGACCGGGAAGTTGCCCGTGGCGCGCTTCAGAAAGGAAGCCGGCATGAGCGCCAAGGGGGGGATGACCCGGATCGGGGGCGGTTTCGGGCTCAATCTGGTCGGTCTGCTGATCGTCCTCGTCGTCCTCGGAGTTTCTGCGGCCGTGGCACTCTCGACGCTGGGTGGGAAGTCGAACGGAATCCCACCACAGGACACCGTCGGGACTGTCGCGGGGTCAACGGGGGGAACCACCAGTGTGACCGCCGGTGGCTCCACCACAACGACCACCGGCGGGATTTCCGCGGGGATCCCGGCCGCAAGCGCTATCGCGGCCTGCCAAGCGGACGCGTCGACGGTCGAGTCCGCGCTTCGCACCTATGAAACCTTGCACGGTGGTCCTTCGGCCGCCGTGACGCAGGCCGACCTGACCTCCGGGCCCTCGCCCCTTCTCCAGGCGTTCCCGTCCAGCCCTGACTACGCGATCTCGATCGTGTCCGGCGTGGTCATGATCGCCGCTCCCAAGACGGCGCCGCCGGTGGCATACGGCGCTCCCGGGGCATGTGCCAAGGCTGGGCCCTAGAGTTCGAGGGCACGGGTCGATGCTCGTCGGAATCGATCCGCAAGACTGGAGACGACATGGCCGAGAGCTCGAATGACGACATTCCGACGATCGAGGAACCCGATCCGCTGGACCCAGAGGACGCCGCGGAGAGAGCACCGCGTGACAGCGAGATCGATTTTGACGATGAGCAAGAGGAGGATCAGCTCCCGCTCGATGTGGAAGAGGCGGCGGAGGCCGGCGTCCTCTTTGATGATCCCGAGGAGCTTTCCGAAGAGGGGTGACGCGGCGCGAGGTCCCCGATCTTGCGCATCCGGGGGACTCGTGAAGAGCCGGGGCTAAGGGTCATTCCCGATCGCATTAAGGGTCATCCCGCATTGCTGGTCGGCGCCCATACGTCCACAATCGCTGAAGATCACAGTCGACAAGACGGGCGTCTTGGCCGTTCTCAGACGAAAGTAGTAGTGCGCCACATCCGGCTCATCTCCGCGATCGCTGTTTCCCTCCTTGCGCTCGGCGTCGTGTTGTGCATCTCCTCTGTACCTTTTGGTGCCGCGGCGACCACTGTCTCGGGCGGACACGGGTTGACGAACGACGGCGGCTCGGTCCGCATCACCGCGTACAGCAACAACGATGGATCCAGTTGAAGATCGCGGGGCTGGAGCGGGGACTCGTGCGGGCATTCGGTCAGTTCCCGACCGACCTCGCGACGTCTCAGGAATGGAGGTCGTGTCGTCCTTCAGGACTTGACGGTCACCGCGGTGATCCAGCCGTGGTTCGACAAGGTCAGCTCGACCTGCGCGCCCTTGGGTATTTGGGAGAGGCCGACGGCGGCGTTGCTGGCTCCCACCACGGTGGGAGTGGTGCACCAGCGGTCGGCGACGATGGCCTCGCCCGGCCCGCTGGGCAGGTACAGCACGGCATGGGCGCTCTGGTTGAATCCTTCCCAGGTAACCGCGGCGGCACCGCCCAACCCTGACGTGCTGCATTGCGGCGGGGCAGGCGCATTGAGGATGCTTAACTGGCTGACGCACGGAACATTGACGTCGACCGCGTCGGTGGCAAAGTCTCCCGGCACCAGCGCGGAGAGTCCTGCCGGTGCGCCGCCCGGCGCCACCGCATGGAATTGCGCGCACGCCTTGTAGGTGACGTCCTGGGCGGATCCGGTATCGAGGGTCAGTTCGTTCCCCGCAGGATTCACGCTGATCACGGCTACCTGACCCCTGGTCGGCGGCCCAGTCAGAACGGCAGCCGCCGGCGGGGCGGTCACCGGGACGGTGGGCTGGGTGGGCGGGACCGTCGTCGGAACGGTGGTCGGTGCCGCCGAGACTCCCGATGAACTGGGTTGGGGATCCAACGCTGTCACCAAAACGTCTCCGTGGTCGTCGGTCACGCGCGCCTGGGCGATGAAGCGGGCACCCGTGTTGATGACCACGATGCTGCAGGAGAACGTGGTGCCGGCTTGACTGGGCTCCGAGGCGGGCACTGTACGGAGAGGTTCGGCGTGAACCCGTCGTCCTGCAAGATCTGGGCGTCCAGTTGCGATCGGATGCCTGACTGCACCGAGTTCATGTTCAGCTGCGGATTGGTCAGGCCCCCCACGATGAAGACGCCGGCTGCGAGAAGGTTCAATGGTCCGATGATCGCCGAACAGATGATGCCGGCGATCGAGCGTCCGCGCCCTGGCAGCCACGGGCACTGCCTTATGCGACGTAGCGACTTCGCACCAAGGATGATCCCCGCGATGAACACCAGGGGCACCACCAGCGAGCAAAGACCAAAGAGGAGTGACAGAGAAGCGGCAGTGTTCTTGGTCGGCGGCGCGGCCTGTGGCCCGGGAACCTGCCACCCGGGCGGAGGTCCGTACCCGGGTGGTGGCGGTGGCGGGAGGACGCCAGGTCCATAGCCAGTGGGGCCGTACCCGGGTGGTATGCCGGGGGGAGGCGGGCCGCCCGACCCATAGCGGATTCCGCTCACTGCTCAAATGTGGCCAAGTGATGTCACGATGAAGCCACGGCATCACCAACATCCGCCCAACGCCCTCGTGCATCGGGGGCTGCGCAGATCGGTGTGTGTCGTCCGGCCACCAGTTGTGCCGCATGGTGCGCCGACGGGAAGTTCGCCAGCGATTGCGGGGTTGACCTTCGGAGAGGCTCGAGAGGAGAACGCTATGGCCAAGGCAGTGCGGTTTGACCACTACGGAGACCGAGAGGTCCTGTACATCGCCGACATCGAGGTGCCGCGCCCGAGCGAGGGTGAGGTCGTGGTGGAGGTACGAGCGGCGGGGATCAACCCGGGTGAGGCGGCCATCCGGTCCGGGGCGCTCGAGAAGATGTTTCCCGCGACGTTTCCCTCCGGGGAGGGGAGCGACCTGGCCGGAATGGTCAGCTCCGTCGGTGCGGGGGTTGGCGCGTTCGCGGTCGGCGACGAGGTGCTCGGCTGGTCCTGGAGTCGTTCGAGCCACGCCGACTACGTCGCCGTACCGGAGACCCAGCTGATCCGCAAGCCCGCCCCCTTGAGCTGGGAGGTCGCCGGTTCACTGTACGTCGTCGGCTGTACCGCCTTCGCTGCGGTGCACGCCGTCGATCCCCGCCCAGGGGAGACGGTCGCGGTCTCGGCGGCGGCTGGCGGCGTGGGCTCGGTCGTCGTGCAGTATCTGGTGCACAAGGGCGTGCACGTGCTCGGCATCGCGTCGGAGAGCAACCACGCGTGGTTGGGCGCGCACGGCGTCACCCCTGTGGCCTACGGCGATGGGCTCGTCGACCGCCTCAGGGCCGCCGCGCCGGACGGCATCGACGCCTTCATCGACCTCTTCGGTCCCGAGTACGTGCAGTTGGCGGTGGATCTCGGCGTGGCGCCCGATCGCATCGAGACCATCATCTCGCGGGAGAAGGCGCAAGAAGTTGGAGCGAAGACCGAGGGTAGCGGTGACGCGTCCACCACCGAGGTTCTGTCGCAGATGGCTGAGCTTGTGGCAGCGGGGCAGATCGAGATACCGATCGCCGCCACCTATCCGCTGGACCGGGTGCGTGACGCCTATGCCGAACTCGAACAGCGTCACACCCGCGGCAAGATCGTGCTGGTTCCCTAACTCGGCGGCGGGACACCGATGGGATTGGGATACGGGATCGTCCCGGTCTCGACCAGGCGGCGCGCAATGGCGTGCAGATGGGCGACGAGCTGTTCGTACCGCGCGTCGTCAATGTGGGCGAACAACTCGTCCGCTAGTCGATCGGTGGTCGACTCGACCAGTTGGCGGACGGCACGTCCCTCCTCCGTCAGGCGCTCATCCGCGTCGACCCAGCCGCGACGAGCAAGGACGTCGAGCGCAGCGGTCCAATGATCGTTGCTCCATCCCCGATGTGGCTGGAGGGACTCCCGTGGGGTGCCGTCCGCGGCGAGCCGGAGGACATGCGCTTCGCACGGTCCGATGCCGAGCGCGGTGAGGGTGGCGACGTGGCCGTCCCCGCGGTGCTCCCGTGCCAGGGTCGCCGCGTGCCACAGCGCGAGGTGAGGAGCCTCGGGCCATTCGAGACCCCTGTTGGCGGAGAACAGGGGACGACCTGCTCCTGCGCACGTCTCCAGCGCCTCTCGGAGGAGGTTCGTACTCTCCCGGAAAGCAGGCCGATCGATCTCATCGGGATACAGGCGGCGAATGGCGCCGTCCACGCCGGAGAGTCGGGCTGCCAGCGCAGCCGGCGGGGCGGCGATACTCCAGATGTCCGGGAGGGCTCGAGCGACGAAGGCGGGATGGAAGCCGTAGAAGCACGCGGTGGCGACGCCGGGCCCGACGGGCCCCAGAGGCGCGGCACGGCCGGCGAAATAGCCGCGCCAAAAACCGCGCAGCCCGACCTCCTCATACGCGTGGTGGGCCTCGGGGGCGAAGTACGTAAGTGCGTGGATCGGCTCGAAGAGCACCCAGAGCCTACGGCTGTCACGCACCCCGGGCATCGTATGTCCCGGTTGCCGCCGGCCCGCGGTGGTCGTCGCAGTGCGAGAATGATGGAATGCGTTGCAAAGTGATCGCCGTTGTCGTCGCCGCACTTGTCGCCGAGACGGTCGTCGTCAGTCGCCGTCGAGGGTCCCTTCTCAATTTCAATACCGTGGTGCGATGCCGAAGCGGCCACCTCTTCACCACGTTGTGGGTTCCCGGGGCCTCGGTCACATCGCTCCGACTGGGTCTGTGGAGGCTCCAGCGGTGTCCGGTGGGCAACCACTGGAGCATGGTCTCCCCGGTGAGGGTCTCGGAGTTGACGGAGGAAGAGCGTCAGGCGGCCGCACAGGTCCACGACGCTCGACTCCCCTGAGACCGGCGGGGGCCGGGCCCCTACAGCCGGGCGCATCGGCCCCGGATCTACGCATTGCGTAGTACTACGTGCCATGTAGTAGTGTGAGCGCATGACGAAGAAACGACAGCCCGCCGGGCTCCGACGGGCCAACGATCCTCCCGTGCTCATCCTCACCAGCCTGGCTGCCGGAGCCAAGCACGGGCACGCTCTGGCCCGGGACATCAAGGAGTTCGCCGGCGTCAACCTGGGCCCGGGCGCGCTGTACGGCGCGATCACCCGGCTCGAGGAGCGCGGCCTTATCGAGCCGCTGGACAGCGACGACCGGCGCCGTCCGTATCGGATCACCCGGGCCGGGTCAGCGGCTCTGGCCGAGGTGGTGCACGACATGCGCCGCCTCGCCGACGTCGGGGCAGCGCGGCTCGGCCTCACGTGGGGGTCCACGGCATGAGCCGAGACCCACACCAAAAGGACGGGCTCTTGCGCGGGTACCCGCCGGCGTGGCGGGCCCGCTACGGCGACGAACTGCTGGCCATGGTGGAAGAGGACCTGGGCGGCCGGCGGCCGACCCGTCGCTTCCGGCTGTCGCTGGTCTCTGCCGGGTTGCGCGAGCGCGCGCACGAAGCGGGAATGATCGGTGCGGGGCCCTCGGCCGCCGGGCCGGTCCGGGCGGGCTCTCTGGTCATCCTGTGCGCCTGGGCGGCCTTCGTTCTGGCCGGCGCGAGTTTCTCCAAGGTGGCCGAGCACTTCGCGCGGGCCGTGCCCGTTGCTTCCCGGACCTTGCCCCAGGACGCCTTCACCGCTGTGGCCGCCCTCGGAGTGAGCGCGGCTGTCCTCGTGGCCCTGGGCGCCCTGATCGCCCTTCCGTCGTTCGTACGATTCGTCCGCGCCGGCGGCTGGCCCAGCGTCCGGGGCCACGTGCACCGGGCGATCGGGCTCAGCGTGCTGATGGCCGCCGGTCTCGTGCCTCTGAGCGTGTGGGCGCACCACCTCGACACGGTGCAGCGCAACGGTGGCGACGCCGCGTATGCGGCGGTGATCGGGGCGTGGTCCCTCGTCGTGGCGGCGACCCTGGCGCAGTGGACGGCAGCCGGCGNNCCCGCCGCATCACGTTCTCGCCGGCCCTCCTGCGGCTCGAGTCCCTGATGGCCGTAATCGTGGCGGGAGCCATGCTGGCCATCACCGCGGCAACCGCGTTGTGGTGGGCGGCGATGGCGCACGACGCCCCCTGGTTCCTCACGGGCACGGCGTCCGTCGGGTCGCACCACCCCTCGCCGTTCGACGTGCAGCTTGTGGCGACGCTCGCTCTCATGACGGTTGCGGTGCTGACGGCCGCCTACGGGGTGTACCGGATCGTCCGCTTCCGGGCTCGCCTCGGCGTGACCTGAGCGACGGTAACGTCGGGGCGCGTGACACGACCCCGAGCGAACCGCTTCTCGAGCCGGCGTGACTCGCGGGCCGGCTCGCTGCTCGCAGTCTTCCCGCTGCTCCTCGTGATGGGGTCCGCACCGCGCGCCACCGCCGCGCCACCGGCCGCCGACGGCAGTGCGTGGACCGTCTACCACGGCGATGCGGCGGGGAGCGGCGTGGCGGGAACGACATCGGCCGTCAACACCTCTTCGGATGCATGGACCTCGCCCGTGCTCGACGGCGAGCTCTACGGGGAGCCCCTTGTCGACGGCGGCGACGTCTTCGTCGCCACCGAGGCCGACACGGTGTACGCGCTGTCGTCCACGACGGGCGGGGTGGTCTGGTCGAAGAGGGTGGGGACCCCCGTTCCCTCGTCCATGCTGCCCTGCGGGGACATCTCGCCGACGGTGGGCATCACCGGCACGCCGG
>PKYA01000039.1 GCA_003133545.1 Acidimicrobiaceae bacterium
ATCGGGGCGGTGGATCGAGGCTAAGAAGGCGGGCCGGTGCCCGAGGAGGTCGCCTCGTGGCCGATGCGTACGGCGATCCAGCTGGCCAACTCCGTGATCACCGTCTCGCTGATCGGCGCGGCGGCCAGGTCGAGGAAGATGCGGGCGGTGGCCTCGCCGTCCTCGTCACCGGGAGGGGGTGACCAGCGGTAACCGTTGCGCTCACAGAACTCGATGGTGGCGACGAGCGCGACCTGGACGTTTCCGTCCTTGAGGGGGTGGTTCTTGACCAGATGGGCGCCGAGCACGGCGGCCTTGGTCGGAAAGTCGGGGTAGAAGTCCTTGCCCACGAACCGGGCCCGGGGGGCATGGAGCGCCGAATCGGCCAGATTGAGGCTCGAGTCCCGGGCGATGTCCTTCGCCGGCGTTTGCAGGACCGCCTCGGCGATGAGGAGGAAGTCAGCCAGCTCGAGGTAGTCGATGGTCATGTGCCGATCCGCTCGAGAGCCTTGTGGTTCTGCTGGATCGCATCGCGCAGCCGGAGGAAGAATTGCTGGTCCGTGCGCCGGCGGCGGACCGCCACGGTGAGGCTCGGGCGCGCCTCGTCATAGCCGTCGCTCCCGCGGCTGCCGTCGGCCGTCCCATCCTCGTGCGCGCTCATGCATGGATTTTAGGAGGACGCCACACGTCTCCCTCCAGCAGCGTCACCGGATCGCACGTCTGTCGCAAAGCCGCCAGATCAGAGAGGTGGTCAGAGAGCACAAGCGCCGAGATGCCGGCGTCGAAGGCGTCCTCGGAACCGGCGAGGGAAGGGCCGAACGTCTCGGGGACCGACCAGCGCACCGACTCGAGGTAGCGGACCCGGTCGGCCCGGCTGCGCTTGTGGACCGGTCCCGTGAGCAGGCGCGGATAGATCTCCATCACCGTCCATGGAGAGGCCGGGTCGAAGGGCCAGACGCTGAACCCGGCGGCGCGCAATCGGAGGAGGTGGGGCATGCCCCGGACCGAGCCCGTCCCGACGGCGCCGGCCCCACCGACCTGGAACACGCTCTTGGGCTTGATACCTCCGACGGTGATGACCCGTTCGGCCCGACGGAGGTGTGCGGGGAGCGCGGGCCGCCGGCATCCCGGCCGTCCCCAAAAGGGGGGCACGCCAGCGGTCAACCACTCCTCGCCCTCTTGCGCGGCCGCCCGCCAGAGATCATCGACCGTGGCGAAGGCACGGGCGCGCAGGAACCAGGCGGGAAAGGAGAAGGAGAAGTCCAGCCCGACCACCAGGCCGCCCGGGCTCTGCGCCCGCAGGGCGATCAGGTCGTCGATCACCTCGTCGCGGCTGCGGCCGTTGTGCAGGTCGACCAGCGCGCCCTGGGCGACGTGGGCCGACCAGATGTGACCGGCCGCGCCCACCGCTGCTCCGGACCAGTCGACGGCGACGATGTCCATGCAGACGATCAGGCGCCGGCGAGGTCGCAGAGCGTGGTCACCGTGTTCCAGTTCCTCGTCGTGCTCAGCACGCCCAATCGGCGCTCCAGGAGTGCGCCGGTGAGCTTCGAGTTGTTGTAGCCGTCGGGTGTGTGGACGTAGACCTCCTGACCGATGACGACCAGCTCGTCCCGTCCGCTCGGCGGTGGGATGAAGGCTGCCAGTCGATCGCTGCTCGGTGTGCGGGCCAGGAACGTCACGTGATGCCGCGCCGGATCGGCACCCTGGTCCGGGAAGGGACTGGTGTTGCGCACGCGCGCCAGGTCGGCGACGGTACGGATGATCACCGCGGGCGCGCTCCCGAAGTCCTGCTCCAGTTGGCGCTCAATTGCTGCGGCGAGCGTCGCCGTATTCCTGCTGGGCGAGCGGAACAGGACATTGCCGCTCTGGATGTAGGTGGAGACATCGGTGGTGCCGAGGGTGAGAAAGGACTGGCGCACCTCGGCCATGGAGAGGCGGCCGTGGCCGGCGACGTTCACGCTTCGGAGCAGGGCGACATAGCGAGCCATGACATACCGATACTACGAAGCCCGAAAGACCCCGGGAGTCCCCGGGGACAACGGGGACCGGCAGTACGCTCCCCGCAGTGACAGGCCTGCACGGCACCTTGCGGTGGCTCAGAGGCCGCACCGGCGCGTCCCGTGCCCTCTTGTTGACGTGTCGCCACGTGCTGTGGATCGCCCTGTTCACGCTGCCGTCCGTCGTGCTGTGGTGGCACGTGTGGACCGGTCACCCGTCGGCCATGCTCACCTGTCCGTGCGGCGACCCGGCACAAGAGGTGTGGTTCATGGCCTGGCCGGCCTGGGCGATTGGCCATCTCGCCAACATCTTCTTCTCCGGTTCGGTCAACGTCCCCTACGGGGCCAACCTCTTGTCCAACACGTCGGGCCCGTTGGTGGGCGTGGTGCTCAGCCCGGTCACCTGGCTGTGGGGACCGGTAGTGGCCACCAACGTGGCATTGACACTGGCACCGGGCCTCTCGGCCTGGGCCTGCTTCGTGGCCCTCCGTCCCCTCGTGACGTGGCGGGCGGGGGCGGTTCCCGCTGCCATCGTCTACGGCTATTCGGCGGCCATCGTCTCGTCGTTGGCCTTCGGGCATGTCTCCGTGTCGGTGTTGTTCGTGCCGCCACTGCTCTTGACCACGCTGCACGAGATCTTGGTGCGTCAGGCCCATGGCCCGCTGCGGGACGGCCTCACGCTGGCCGCGCTGGCCGTCGTGCAATTCCTGATCTCGCCTGAGATGCTCGTGATCTGTCTCCTTCTGGCAGTGATCGGTGTGGTGGCGACGGCGGCGGCCGGGTGGCGTTCCGTCCGGACCCGGGCCGTCCACGCGGTGCGCGCGTTGGGGATCGGCACCGGCATCTCGGCGGCCTGCCTGGCCTACCCCGCCTGGTTCGGGCTGGCCGGCCCGCAATCGGTCTCCGGCGTCCTCTTCGCGTTGGCGCCGCTCTCGGGCGTGCTCGTGTCGGGGTACTTCTCTCCTGGGCGCTACGGGATGCGCGCCGACATCTACTTCCGGTTCGGCGGGTACGAGGGTCGGATGGGACCGCCCCCCAACTTCATCGGGTGGGGCATCGGCGCCGGCGCGCTGGCCTCGGTCCTGTGCGCGTGGCGCCGCCCGCTAATGCGGCTCCTCTTGTTCATGGCGCTGGTGGCCGCGTTGTTGTCGCTGGGCTCGTACCTGCTGGGCGGCACACTCGTTTACTCGCACGTGTGGCTGCCGTGGCGTACCTTGAGTCGGCTCCCCGTGCTGAAGGAGATCCTGCCGACGCAGATGGCCCCATTCGCCGCGCTCTTCCTCGCGTTCATCCTGGCGCTCGGCCTCGACGCCGTCGCCCAGTGGCTGCGCCAGCATGCTACGTGGCCGGCACGGCGCGCCACGATCCTCGCCCTGGTGACCACCGGCGTCGTCGGAGTGGCCGCGCTCGTGCCGGTCTTCATGACCTTCGACATGCCGTTCACCGTGCAGTCGACGGCGATCCCGCGGTGGATGGCCCACCAGGCTCCACGGCTGCCGGGCCACCCCGTCTTGTTGACCGTGCCTTTCGCGGTGTCGGGATCGACGGCGCCCATGTTGTGGCAGGCAGTCGACGATATGCATTTCCGCCTGGCCGGAGCCGGCCTCAAGACTCCCGATGCGCACGGGGGCCCGGTTGATCAGGGTCAACCCGGTTCGGCGCGTCGGGTCCTGACCAACCTGACCATCACCGGCGTCGGGGAGCCGAGCGGGACGCGGGCGCAATTGTCCGCCGTGCGTCGGGCCGTCCGCGCATGGAAGGTCAACGAGGTCGTGGTCGACGGGCCGAGCCGTGATCCCACCTACGCCTCGGGGTTCTTGACAGCGGCGCTGGGAAAAGCCCCCTCGTACGTCCAGCACGCCTGGGTCTGGAAGATCCCGGCGGGCGGACCGTCCAACCCGCCGGTGGTGGGTGCCCCGTTGCAGCAGTGCCGGGCCTCTTCCGCCGGGCCGGTGGCGGGCCGCGAGGCGCTCCACATGGCGGAGTGCGTGCTGGCGCGTTCGGATTCCCCGTAGATCGCCCTGCCTAATGTGGGGGAATGCAACCGATCCTCCATCTCTCCATTCCCGTGCGCGACCTCGAGGAGGCGCGGGCCTTCTACGTGGACGTCCTTGGGTGCGAAGCGGCGCGGGCACGCCTGGGCTACCAGGACTTCTGGTTCTATGGACTGCAGCTCACACTGCACGATCGGCCCGGGGAGGTGACGACGCCGCCCGAAGGCGGGGTGCGCCATTTCGGGGTGACTCTCGGGCGCGAGGACTTCGACGCACTGCTGGCGCGGGCAACGGCGCACGGCGTGCACTGGGTGGCGCCCGTGACCACCGATGACGAGGGAGCGTCGACCGAGCAGACCAAGGCCAAGCTTGCTGACCCCAGTGGCAACGTGATCGAGATCAAGACCTACGTCGACGTCGCCTCCGCGCTCGAGTTCTCCCCACACTCGTATCCCCACGCGGCAGAGCACGGCAATTGAGCGACGGTGCCGGTGAGGGGGCGATGGTGCGCACGCTGACCGTCCTCGGCTGTGACGGGAGCTGGCCCGGGCCGGGCGGGGCCGGGAGCGGCTACCTGGTCCAGGTCGGCGACACCTCCATCCTGCTCGATGCCGGTCCGGGTACGTTCGCCGCCCTCCAGACCCGGGCCGATCCCGCCAATGTTGCCGCGGTGGTCGTGACCCATGCCCATCCGGATCACTGGACGGACCTCGAATCGTTCGCCACCTGGGCCGGGTACGGGCCGGGCCGGGCGCGCTTTCGCGACCCCGGGGGTCGCGCCCTCACCGTGTTCGCCCCGCCCGGGTTGCGGGACTGGTCGCACTTCGCATCGGCGGACTGGGTGGACTGGCGTGAGCTGGCGCCCTCCATGGTGCTGGCGATCGGCCCGGTGCAGGCGCGGTTCGGGGCCACCGACCACGGCACGCCCACCCTCGCCGTACACCTCGAACACGAGGGTTCGGCGTTGGCCTATTCGGCCGACTCGGGGCCGGGATGGAGCGTCGAGGAGCTGGGCTCGGACATCGGGACCTTCCTATGCGAGGCCACTTACACCGAGCAATGGGAGGGCTCGCTGCTACATCTGAGCGGGCGGGAGGCCGGGGTCATGGCGGCCGCCGCCGGAGTTGGTCGCCTGATCCTCACACACCGGTGGCCTACGGTGGCAGCCGACGAGGTGCGCCGCGAAGCCGAGATCGCCTTCGGGCGCCCCGTCGAGCAGGCCAGCCCGGGCGCAGTCTTTGATTGGTAGCGATCGCCACCCCAGGGGGCAGGAGGAATGCAGTGTCCGAACACAGCGAAGAGAGCAAGGCCCCCCGCGACACCCGCACCGCACGGGGCGACGGCCGCGCGCTGGATGAATTGCGCCCGGTTTCCTTTGCGCGCGACTACACGGTCATGGCACCCGGTTCGGTGCTCGTCACCTTCGGGCGGACCAAGGTGCTGTGCACGGCGTCCGTGGAGGACCGGGTCCCGCCCTGGATGCGCGGCAGTGGCAAGGGCTGGGTCACGGCCGAGTATTCCATGCTGCCCGGCTCGACACCCGAGCGGGCCTCCCGGGAGGCGGCCAAGGGGAAGCAGTCGGGCCGGACACAGGAGATCCAGCGCCTGATTGCGCGCTCCTTGCGCGCCGTGTGTGACCTCGTCGTGCTGGGAGAGACCCAGGTGACGGTCGACTGCGACGTGCTCCAGGCTGACGGCGGGACGCGGACGGCGTCCATCTGCGGCGCCTACGTGGCCCTCCACGACGCCTTCTCGCGCCTGCAACAGGCGGGCACCCTGCGGGAGAACCCCCTGACGGACTCGGTCGCCGCCATCTCGGTGGGAATCATCGACGGTGTCCCGATGCTCGACCTGCCTTACGCCGAGGACTCCCGGGCCGAGGTCGACATGAACGTGGTCATGACCGGCGCCGGTCGCTTCGTCGAAGTGCAAGGGACGGCCGAGGGCATGGCGTTCAGCCGGGGCGAGCTCGACAGCCTCCTGGCGCTGGCCGAAGCGGGCATCAAGGAGCTCTCTGCCGTGCAGGCGGCCGTCCTGGCCGAACCGCCACCGCCGCGATGAGCGAGGGGGGCCCGGCGCGGATGGTGCTGGCATCGGCCAATCCGGACAAGGCGGCGGAGATCGCGGCCTTGCTGTCCGAGGTACTGCCGGTCGAGCTCGTCCCCCGACCCGCCGAGGTGGCCGAGGTCATCGAAGACGGCGACACGCTGCTCGAAAACGCCCGGCTCAAGGCCCGCGCCCTCACGGAGGCCACCGGGCTCCCGGCCGTGGCGGACGACACGGGGCTCGAGGTCGACGCCCTCGGGGGCGCCCCCGGCGTGTACTCGGCTCGCTACGCCGGGGAGGACGCCACTTACGCCGACAACGTGACCAAGCTCCTGGCCGCCCTGGCGGCCCTTCCCGACGCAGGCGGCGCCAGGGCGGCCCGCTTTCGCACCGTGGCGCTGGCGGCGTTCCCCGACGGCACCGAGCTGTGGGCCGAGGGCGTCGTGGAGGGGGCGATCGCTCCCGACGCCCGGGGGAGTGGCGGCTTCGGCTACGACCCTGTCTTCGTGCCCGCCGGCGGGAGCGACCGCACCTTCGCCGAGATGGCGCCCCAAGAGAAGCACGCCATCTCGCACCGGGGCCGCGCCTTTCGGTCCCTCGCTGAGGCGTTGGCCGCGCGTTGAGTGGCCGCGCGCCGAGCGACCCTGGCCTGCAGTGTCAACACCCAAGAACCTCATTCACAATCCACTTGCCAAAGAGGAAAGAACAGTGCTTGACCACATTTACATCTCGGTAAGCGACGTGCCGCGCTCCCTGGCTTTCTATACGGCGACCCTAGAGCCCTTGGGGTGGAGAGAACTCGGGAGCTACGACTCCTCCACCGGACCCGCGGAAGTTCCTGATCTCTACGGATTGGCCGACGGGGCTTACGGTTCTGGCGTCGCAGTCGGCTCCAGTATTTGGCTACGCCAGCGCGAGTCCGGTGAAACCGGCCTGTATGTAGGCTTTGTTGCTGACGATGAGGCCGAGGTTAACGCCGTGTACGCTGCAGCGATTGAGGCGGGCGGAACAAGCGAGGGCGAGCCAGCGATACGCGAGTACTTCGGCCCGAGCTACTACGCGGCCAACATCGCTGACTTCGACGGCAACCACCTGGAAATAGTTCACAAGAGCTTCAATCCGCCAAGCCGTCAGCATCTCGTGTAGACGGCGTCGAAGGCATCGCGGTACTCACCGGAACACGGCCAGCGACTAAGAACTCATTCTGGGTCCACTAGTGGGTGTTCCTCGCCGAACCACACGAGGAGAACACACCGATGGCGCGAGATCAGTCTGTCCCGTCCGCGCTACTTGTCGCCTTCCAATCCGGTGGCACCTTTGTTGACGGGTTCGAGCGGCGTGGTCGCAGCAGTTGCAGTAGCCGCGGCAGCGACGGAATCCACGCTCGTCGCAGTTTCTTCGGTCGGCGCGCTCGCTTCCGGCCGCGGATCAGGCGGATCGTTCTCCCCCTTTCGGCGGAAGTAGGCCCAGAATGCAGCAGCGAACGCGAGGAGGACGATTCCGAAGATGAACGTTGGGGCGCGCTCCTGGGTGGTCGAGGCATAGCCGTAACCGCTCTCCAAGATGTGCACGACGCCGAAAAGGCCCAGTGCCCACAGAGCGATCCATGCACCCTTGTGCCAGGAGCGAACCACCTCCCCGGGCAGGAAGCGGAGCGGGGCCATGCCGAACGCGACCGAAAAGACCGAGCTCACAAAAATGATGGCCAGCACATCGGACACAAAGCGATGGAACACGTCGGGATGCGCTCCGAGGCCGTAGGCCAGCGGCCAGCGCAGGAACCAGGCGGTCACGCCGATCCCGAGGGCCAGTAGCGCCCCGAAGGCCGCGTAAGCCCCGGACTCGCCTTCTTCCAGAGCGGGCACAAAGGCCATGCTGATGACAATCCCGAACACATAGCCGGGTCGCGCTGACGCCAGCACGGAGATACCCAGAAAGGCTCCGGCAATGAGCAGGGTCCAAGGGTGGGCCATGGGCTGACCGATTTTGCCGCGGCGATTGGCCACTCGCCGTCGGGTGACTTCCATTCCCACCACCGAACCGACGCCGATACCGACGACGAAATCGGCAAACGTGCCAATGGAGGGATTACGAAGGGAATACACGACTCCGGCCAGGAGCAGATAGACCGTCAGAGCTCTCCACCCTCGCCATGTCGCCGGCTCAGGAATCTTGTCATCGGGCGCAGCCTTGCGGGTGAACCTGCGGCGCTGCCGACTCAATGCGGAGCGGATCTCCGCGTAGTTGGCATCAAGCGTCGCATTGAACAAGGTGCTGGCGGCACCCAGAAGGACGATGAGCAAGGCCACCCAGAACCAACTTTGCGCCACGCTCCGTATGCTCCAGGAGACCTGGCCGGGCGTTGGCACATAGGAAGCGACATCGGAAGGTGATCCGTCAAAAGTACAGACGCCGTCGACACCGGATACCCGCAGGATGCGGTCGGTGTCTGCCATGTACAGACAGCCGTCGGGCCCCATTTGTATGTCGATCGTCCCCCCCGGATGCCCCACCAGGAGTTTCGTCACCTTTCCGCTCGGCAGGTCGACGCGGTCAAGGTTGTTCGAGGCGGTGTAGATGGACGTCGGCACTCCATTGCCCCCAAGCGGGCCGAGCACCAGCCCGCCATTGGCGGTGGCGGGAATGCTGGCCAGGGTGGTGAAATGGGCTGGTTGTGGGGTGTTCGTACCCCCCAAACTGACCAGGTGATTGGCGCGGGTGATCGCGTAGATGGTTCCATTCGGGGCAACCACTAGTTGGGTGAATCCGACGGAGGAGGTTGCGTACACCGTGACCTTCGGTGGATCAGCGGGATCGGCGCTCGACGGATTCTGGATCCGCCAAAGGTCCGGAGAGAAATAGGCCCCGGTGCCGCCGCCGGTGACAAAGAGATCCCCGGTAAGCGGATCAACGGCGATCCAGGTGGGAAGCATGAGCTTGTCAGTCACCAGCCTCACGACCCTGCCGGTCTGCGGATTGAGCTGCACCACTCCTCCGGCTGCGATATTGCCATTGGTCTGCGATGCGACACCGTAGAGGTCACCGCCAGGCGCGAAAATGACCTCGTAGGCGGCGACTCCCAGTGCGTGGCCCAGATAGGAGGCGGGGCCGGCCGAACCTCCGGTCGGTGAGAAGTGGTACAGGTTCCCATCGAACTGATCCGAGAGGAAGACGTTGCCTCCGCTGTCGAAGGTGATCCCCATGATACCGACGCAGGGGTTCGTCTCTGCCGCGCCAGTGGGGAACCCCTGGGCGAAGGTCGTGGCGACGGCGCCATTCTCCCCGGAGTATGCCGAGTGGGTGCAACTCGGACCCGAGCTTGCCCGGACCGCCGCCGTCGCTACCGGCGCCACCGACGCTCCAGCTGACCTCGACATGACGCCGACGAGGGTCACCGCGGCCAAAGACGCCATGACGCTGGCTCCGATTGCGCATACCCCCCGTTGCACTGCGGGCGAGCCTATTGGTCCCAAGAGAAGGGATCAAGGGAGTTGGCCCACCTCAGTCGGCACTTCGGACGATGGCCCCCAACGGCTCGCCGCTGGTGGTGGGGAGCGACGCGATCCGTCCCGTCGCGTTGGTGAAGCCGAGCGGCTCAGGTGGCGGCTTCGGCCGCCGGTGCGTCCGGGCTGGTTTTCGCCTTGGCGGCCCGCATCATCTTGACCCCGTTGGTGAGCGAGTCGTGGATCAGCTGATCGTTGTCCTTGGAGATGAACGCGTGCACGCGCTTTTCGAGCAACACGCGCAAGATGGGATTGAAGGCGTAGTAGGTCTCTGAGAAATGGACGCGGGTCCGTCCGTCGCCCAGGTCCTCCAGGCGGGTGCGGCCTTGCGCTTTCGACCACAGGGGCTTGCCGACGGCGTCGTACTTCCACGAAACCTTGGGTGTGACTTCGGTCAGCCACTCCCAGGACTGCCCTTTTCCACCCGAGAGCAGGTAGCGGGGGACGCGGAAGGTGCAGTGCCGCACCAACCCCTCACCGATCTCGTCGCCGGGGTGGAGGATCTCGATAGTCACGTCACCCGATTGTGACAAGGCACGGCGGAGCCAGAAGAGTTCCCACAGCTCGTCGGGTGTCGCATCGATGTCGACGAAAAAATGGTGCTCTTGCATCGGCTCACCATATCGCCGCACTTGACGACCGTGTCAGGTGGCCCCGGGCGGGCGGGCCCCGGCCGCAGGCCGTTATGGTCGCGGGCCGTGCCCTCCGGCGGACCTCGGCGCTGTGCCCCATGAAGATCGCCAGCCCATGAAGGTCGCCTATGTGGTGCCCCGTTACGGGATCCAGATCCGGGGGGGTGCCGAGACCGGGGCGCGCATGCTTGCCGAGCACCTGGTGGCCGATCGGGGCTACGAGGTGGAGGTCTTCACGTCGGCGTCGCTCGACGCCCTGACATGGCGTGACGAGCTGCCCAGCGGGACGGAGCTGGTGAACGGGGTCACGGTCCATCGGATCGAGTCCGAGGAGGGGCGGGGAGAGGGCTTCCACCCGCTGTCCGGCCGGCTGCTGGCCGATCCCGAGAATGCCGGTGCGGACGACTCGCAGCGCTGGGTCGATCTCCAGGGCCCGCGGTCCCCCGACCTGCTGGCAGCCGTGCAGGCCAGCGATGCCGACGTCATCGCCTTCTACCCCTACCTTTACTACCCGACGATCCGCGGACTGCCCCTGGTGCGAGAACGGGCCATCATGCACCCGGCGGCCCACGAGGAGCCGGCGCTCCATCTCCCCCTCTTCGACAGTCTGTTCTCCCAGTGTCGCGGCTTCGTCTTCCAGACCCGGAGCGAGCGCCGCATGGTGTGGAACCGCTTCGGCGTGGCCGCCACACCGCAGGTCCTGGTTGGCCTGGGGGTGGAGGAGGTCGACGGATCGGCCGAGGTGGCCCGAGCGATGTTCGCCCTTGGGGACGCGCCCTACCTGCTGTGCATCGGGAGGGTCGACGACAAGAAGGGGACGGGCATCCTCTGGCGCTTCTTCCGCTCCTACAAGGAGCGCCATCCCGGCCCGCTCCAGCTCGTCTTAGTGGGTCAGGTAGTCGACCCACCCGAACCCGGTCACGACGTCGTGATGACCGGCATGATCGACGACGAGTCCAAGTGGGGCCTGTTGCGGGGGGCGCACGCCCTTGTGGCCCCGTCCCCGTTCGAGGCGTTTTCCCTCACGGTGGTCGAGGGCATGACGGCCGGCCTCCCGGTCATCGTCAACGCGGTGTGCGGGGCCACGCGGGAGCACTGCGCGCAGTCTGGGGCGGGGATGTGGTTCGAGGGATTCGCCGAGTTCGAGGTGGCGCTGGAACGGATGACCGGTGACCGGGCACTGCACGAGACCATGCGACAGAACGGACTGCGCTACGTGGAGGCCAACTACCGCTGGCCCGTCGTCATCGGCCGCTACGGCGCGTTCCTCGAGCAGTTCGCCAAAGGACGATCTCGGGCGGGCTCGATGCGTCGGACCGCCGGCCGCTCCGGCTAAGGCAGCGCCGGGGGGTAGGGGGTTCCGTACCGGTTCAGGTGGGCCTTCTCCGACACAGGGGCGCGACGGGGCGGGCCGAGTGGCTTGGTCAGGTGCCCGATCGGGACCACCGCCAGCGGCACCACCTCGGGCGGAAGAGCCAGCGTCTCGGCCAGCCCGTCTCCCAGCGTCGGCAGCGTCGTGAGGGTGGACCCCAGTCCGAGGGCGTGCGCGGCCAGCAGCAGGTTCTGGACGGCCGGGAAAACCGAGGCGTCCATGGCCTGAGGGAAGGTGAGGCGCGTATCTCCGCAGACGACGATGAGCACGGGGGCGGCGGCGATCCCTCCCATTGCCCCATCTTCCACGTTTCGCAGGAACGAGGGGGTCAGGCGGTCGGCTTCGAGAGCCTTGGCACCGCCCTCCCAGATGCCTGCGGTAATGACCCCGATGGCCGACCGGATCGCAGGGTCGCGTACGACGATGAACACGAAGGGCTGGCTGTTCTCCGCGGTCGGGGCGTGGGTTGCCGCCGTCAGGATCCGGGTGACGGTGGCGTCGTCGACATCCTCGGGCCCCAAGGTCCGGGCGGCGCGCTGAGTGAGGAGGACGTCGAAGAAATCAGCCATGATCGATGATGGTACCGGGGGGTTGGATTGGGCCGGGGGACGACGACCCGCTACCTTTGGCGCTGCACCGGCCATCGGTCGGTACCTGCCGCGACGACGCGGGTGAGTGCGGGGCGGCGCGGGACGAGGAGGAGACGGTGGCCGAAGGCGCCGATTCGATAGCAGAGAGTCTGAAAGAGATCATCGGGAAGCCGACGGGGAGTTCCCGGGTAGTCGTGGAGCGCGGGCCGGTGAGCCTCTTCGCGGCGGCGGTCAAGAGCACCAGCCCGGTCTACCGCAACCTCGAGGCGGCGCGCGCCGCCGGCTTCGATGCCATCCCTGCGCCGCCGACCTGGCCCTTTGCCATGGAATTCGCCGGCCACTTCGAGGAGATCCAGCCGGAGGGCGCGCAGCCACCCAACCCGCTCGGGACGATCATGGGATTGCTCATGGCCAACGGCGGTCTCATCCTCCACGGGGAGCAGGAGTTCCTCTACCATCGTCCGGTCCAGGTCGGCGACGTGCTGGTGAGCGAGGGCAGGATCGCCGACGCGTACCAAAAGGAGTCCAAGGGCAGGGTGATGACGTTCATTGTCAGCGAGACCAACTGGAGCGACGACACGACCGGTGCACCGGTGGTCACGACCCGGTTCAACCTGATTCACCGCGCCTAGGCATTCGAGCGGAGGTCGACCCCATGGGTGAGCGCAAGCTGTTCTTCGACGACGTGAAGGTGGGCGACGAGGCTCCGGTCACGACGCACAAACTGACCCGGACGGACCTGGTGCGCTACGCCGGGGCGTCGGGTGATTTCAACCCGATGCACCACGACGAGGTGCTGGCCCAGGCCGCAGGCCAACCCAGCGTCTTCGGTCACGGGATGTTCTCCATGGGGCTGCTCGGTTCGGCGCTGACCGACTACGTCGGCGTGGGGAACATCACCCACTATCAGGTGCGCTTCGCCCGTCAGACGTGGCCGGACGAGGTGCTCTCGTCCAAAATCGTGGTGACGGCCAAGCGGGAGGACGGCGGGAAGAAGCTGGTCGACCTGGCGGTCACCCTCTCCAACGCCGGCGGTGAGGACAAGGTGGTGGGCGAGGCCACGGCGGAACTGCCCGCGAGGACATGAGGCTGGCATGACCGTCATCAAGATCAACGCCATCACCGTGCCCGAGGATGCCGGCGACGAGTTGGCCCGCCGCTTCGCGGCGCGGGCGGGCGCGGTCGACGGCGCGGACGGGTTCGAGGGCTTCGAGCTGTTGCGCCCGACCGACGAGCGCCGGCAATGGCTGGTGGTCACCCGGTGGCGGGACGAGACGGCGTTCGAGAGCTGGGTCAGCTCGCCCGCCTTCGCGCACGGCCATGCCGGCGCCGACCGCCCCTCACCGCACGGTGGTCCCGTCTCGGTGTCCTCGGAACTGTGGTCCTACGAAGTCGCGGGAGGTTCCGCCGGTCGGGACGCGTAGTCCACGTCGAAGCGGATTGGCAGCTTCGCCGGGCCCCAGATGCCGAAGTTGGCCGGCTTCCACTCCACGGGGCCGGTGCGGACCAGACCGGGCATGCGCTGCGCCAGCAGGGGGAGCGCCTCTTGCAATTCGGCGCGCGCCAGTGCGGCGCCCAGGCAGAAGTGGATGCCCGAACCGAAGGTCATCTGGGCCGTGCCGCGCTCTTGGGTGATGTCGAACTCGTTGGGCTGTTCCCAGGCCTCGGGATCCCGGTTGGCTCCCGCCAGGGAGGTGGAGACGATGGTGCCTCGGGGGAACAGGACGTCGCGGTAGACCACGTCCTCGGAGGCGAACCGCACCGTGGCCCGGACCGCCCCGAGGTAACGCAGCGACTCCTCGACGGCGCGGGGAGCGAGCTCAGGATGCGCGCGCAGCAGGTCCCATTGCGCCGGGTGCTCGGCGAAGAGCGCCACCGCGCACGCCAGCTGGTTGCGCGTGGTATCGGTGCCCGCCATGAGCACCGCCTCGGCCAGCATCGCCATCTCCTCGGTGGAGAGGCGATCACCTTCCTCCTCTATGGCGATGAGGTCGCTGAGCAGATCGTGCCGCGGGTTGGCACGCCGGTCGGCGATCATGTCGCCCACATACGCGGTCAACTCGGCGGCGGCTCGCTCAATGAAGGGGAGGTCCTGCTCCAGCGTTCCGTTGAAGATACGGAAGATGTCGGTCGCCCACGACGAGAAGAGCTTCCAGTCCTGGCGCGGGGCGCCGAGGAGCTCGCAGATGATCGGTATCGGGTAGGGCGCGCAGATCGCCGCGACGAACTCGCACGTGCCGTCGTCACCGATCTGGTCGATCAGGTCGGTGACGACGGCGCGCATGGTGGGGCGGAGCCGGTTGGCCGAGGCAGGCGTGAAGGCGGGCGCCACCAGCCGCCGCAGGCGGGCGTGCTCGTCGCCCTCCATGGACAGGATCGACTGGCGCCGTACCCGGCCTTCAGCCAGCTCGGGCATGCCCGACATCTGGGGCAGCATGGAGAGCGCCGAGTGGAAGCGCTTGTCGCGCAGGATGGCGGTCACATCCTCGAGCCGCGTGACCGAGTAGCCCATCTCGGTCTTGGCCAGCCAGTGGCGCGACCGCGCCGCTTCAATGGCGGCGATCGCATCGAGCCGCTCCAGGCCGATCGTCGTGAGCAGCGGGAGATCCAGTTCGTGGACGGGTCGTGCTGCCATGCCGCTCCTCTGCCGTGTGTCGACAGAGACGAGGATACTCAGGTCCTCACCTCCGCCCGCACCGGGTCAGTGGGCCGCCAGCTTCGGGTGCCGCCGGGCCATGAACGGCAAGATCCACGCTTTGGGGACGAGGTGGGCGCCGACGGCGCCGACACGGTTGGCGGCGCCCGGGATGACCACCGCCCTCCCGGCCGCCAGTCCCTCCACCGCGGCCCGGGCCACCTGTGCGGCCGGGATCCACATGAATTTGGGCAATGTGGCCTGGGCCTCCTCGTCCGACATGCCCGCGGTTTCGGCGAATCCCGTCTCGACCGGTCCGGGGCACAGCGTGGTCACGGTCACGCCAGTCCCCTTGAGCTCGGCCCCGAGCGCCCGCCCATAGGACAGGACGAAGGCCTTGGAGGCCCCGTAGACCGCTTGGCCGGGCAAGGGCTGGAAGGCGGCGGTCGATGCCGTGTTGAGCACGGCGCCCCGGTGCCGCGTGACCATGCCGGCAACGAACAGCGTGCACAGGTCGACCACCGCCTCGATGTTGGTGCGCACCATGGCCAACTCTGCGTCGCGGTTGGCCCGGTACACCGCGCCCATGGTGGTGAAACCTGCATTGTTGACCAGGATGTCGACGGTGAGCCCTCTTCTCTCGATCTCCCCGGGCAGCGCGCCGCGCGCGCCGGCATCGGTGAGATCGGCGGCGATCACCTCGGTGCGCACCCGGTGGGCGTGCGCCAGCTCCTCGGCCAACGTCGTGAGCCGGTCCGCCCGGCGGGCCACCAGGACCACGCCGTGGCCCCGCCGCGCCAGTTCCCGTGCGATGTCGGCGCCGATGCCCGACGACGATCCTGTGACGAGTGCCGCCGTGTTCTCTTTGGGGAGGGGGAATGCCATGGTGCGACACTAGGCGCGGGGCGCTCACCAGCGGTTTCGCGAACAGCCAGTTCACGAGGGGTTCACACCGTGGCCGGCGAGGAGGATACTGACTACAGAGAGGCAATGGACGCGCTGTCCAATGTCCCGAAGGGAAAGGAGCTGCCGATGCCATCGACACGCTCGACCGAGGAAGGCGATCCACCGGGTTGAACCCGCGCCCCCGGTGTTTCCTACCGGTGGCGCCGCAGGCAGTTCGTTCGGCAGGGAGGCCCGGCGTAGGAACGAGGCCGTGCCGTATCGGTGCGTGTTCCGATGGACCGGCAATGAGGCCCCCACACTGTCACGCCGAAGGCTGGATCCGACCGAGCTGCGCAAGCCATTCAGAGAAGATGAACACGGGGCCGGCCTGAGGGCCGGTCCCGTGCGCGCCCGAGGCCACCTCCGCTGGCGCGAACTTTCGTGACAGTCTGGTGACGATGACCGAGGCAAGCCCCGCTCCGCCGAACCTCCGACGCCTGGGCATGTTCCCGCTCTCCGCGGTCCTCTTCCCGCACGCGCAGATCCCGCTCCATGTCTTCGAGCCCCGGTACCGGGCGCTTGTGCGCGACTGCCTGGCGGGGGACGCGCGGTTCGGCGTCGTCCTGATTGAGCGGGGCGCCGAGGTCGGCGGCGGCGACCAGCGGATGGCGGTCGGCACCAGGGCCGTGATCACCAAGGCGGCGTCGCTCTCCGACGGCCGGTGGTTGTTGGCCGTCCAGGGCGACGTGCGCATCCGCGTCGGGGAGTGGTTGGCTGACGACCCGTACCCCCAAGCCATGATTGAGGAATGGTCTCCGCGGGTCGACATCGTGCCGGCGACGTTGCTCCACCGCGCGGAGCAGAGCGTGCGCCGCGCCCGGGGACTGCTCTCCGAGAGCGGCACCTCGTCGGCGATGCCGGCCGACACCCGGTTCGACGAGGACCTCGAGGTGGCGTCGTGGCAGATCTGCGCCGAGGCACCCCTCAACATGATGGACGCCCAGCGAGTGCTCTCGGCGGAGGGAACCGCCGAGCGATTGACGATGCTGGTCGAGTTGACCGAAGCGCTGGAGCAGGATCTCCATCGCATGCTGGCGTCAGGGTGAGGGGCACGGTGGCCCATGACGGCTGACGGGGCGAGCCCTTCGGGGCGCAACATCCTCTTCATCACGTCCGACCAGCAGCGCTTCGACAGCCTGGGCTGCAATGGCGGCAAGGTGGCCCGCACGCCCGTGCTCAACCGGCTGGCGGCGGAGGGCATCAACTACACGCGTGCGTACAACCAGAACACGGTCTGCATGCCGGCCCGCTCCACCATGCTCACCGGCCAGTACGTGCGGACGCACGGCGTGGTGGCCAACGGAATCGCCCTGCCGACCGACGCCCCCTCCATCGCGGCGTACCTGGCGGAGAAGGGCGGCTACCGGACGGCCTTGTTGGGCAAGGCGCACTTCGAGCCCGGCTTCGACCCCCACCTCGACTTCGAGGAGAACGCACGGGCGGTGCGGGGGGATACCGGGCCCTGGCGGGGTTTCGAGCGCGCCGAGCAGGCGATGCACGCGGCGGCGTGGGGCAAGACACCCATCGCGCACTATGGGCGCTGGCTGCGCGCCCACCATCCCGAGCACCTGCACAGCTTCGCCGGCCTGCTGCAGGCCGAGCCCGGCGGTGACACCCTGGCGCCCGAAACCAAGAACAACCCGATTCCCCGGGAGTGGTACCACACCGACTGGGTGGCCGACCTCACGGTGCAGTGGCTGAATTCGCTCGGGCACGACGAGCCGTGGTTCTGCTGGATGTCATTCCCCGACCCGCACCATCCCTGGGACCCCCCTGCCTCAGAGCTGTACCGGGTGCCCTGGCAGGAGCTCGCCCTGCCGCCCGGGCACCCGGGTTCCGACGACAAGGTCCGCGCCATCCTGGCCGGCAAGCCGGCGCACTGGCTCGCCTACTGGGACGGCCGGTTCCCCAACATGGAGGGAGGCCCCGCCGGCTTCGTCCCCTCGTCGCTCACCCACGACCAGATCCGCGAGGTCAACGCCAAGGTGCACGTGATGAACGAGCTGATCGACGAAGCGTGCGGGAGGGTGCTCGGAGCCATCGCGGCGCGGTCGTGGCTCGAGAACACCGATGTCGTGTTCACCACCGACCACGGGGAGATGCAGGGAGATTTCGGCCTCCTCTACAAGGGGCCCTACCACACCGACGCGCTCATGCGGCTGCCCTTCATCTGGCGCCCCGCCCCTTCGGCCGGCATCGCGCCGGCCGAGGTGGCCGACCCGGTGGGACAGGTGGACCTGGCGCCGACGTTCTGCGCCATCGCCGGGATAGAGCCGCCAGCGTGGGCGCAGGGCCACGCGCTGCCGACCGGTGACGGCGAGCCCGGGCGGGAGCGCATGCTCTGCGAGTGGGACAGCCAGTTCCCCGGCTACGGGATGCACCTGCGCTCCATCTATCGTGACGGCTGGCTCGCCACGGTGTACGAACCCTCGACAGCCGGGCAACCCAACGGCCTCGAAGAAGTCTGGGGCGAGGCGGTCCTGCGACCCTGCCCGGTGGTCTACGAGGCGACGGGGCCGGGCCCCGGTGGCGTGGCCATCGCCACCGGCGAGCTCTACAACGTCACCGATGATCCCTATCAGTGGGACAACAAGTGGGACGATGCGTCTGTGCGCGCCCGTCGCGACGACCTGGTGGCCGACCTCTACGACAGCCTGCCCACCGAGGTGCGGAGCCTCAAGGTCGTGGCCCCGGCCTAGGGGCACGGGACCGGGCCGTGCTGGGGTCCGGTTGGCGGGTCCGACATTGCCGGGTCTAAATGGCCAGGTTCGGCATGGCCACGTCCTACATTGGAGGAGTGCGCGACACGAGACACCCGGATCGGGGCCCCGGCGCGTGAACATCAGGCGGCGTCTGCTGAAGGCAAACCAGCGGGCCTTTCACGTGATGACCAGGGGCAAGTCGCCAGAGGAGCTCCACGAGCTGGCCGAAGCGAAGTCGCCCACCATGCGCGTCGGCCATCTCACCGTGCTCTGCCAAGAGCTGGGTGAGCGCGGCGAAGTGGAGCAGGAGAAGGCAGTGGCGGCCGAGCTGCTCGGCCTGGCGCACGGCAGCGAGAAGCTCAGCTACAGGACCATGGTTTCGGCGCTCTCCTGCGTGGCGAACTCCTACGAGCGAAGGGAAGAGCATGCGGCGGCCGTTCCCCTGCGGGACGAGCTCGTGCTGATTGAGCAGGGCATGCACGGTCCCACGAGCCCGCAGACAATAAGCGCCCTCGTGCGTCTGACCGTCGATCTGCGCAAGTGCGGCGACCTCGTCCGCGTCGTCGAGGTGGAGCGCAAAATCTTGGAGCGGACCGTCAAGCAATGCGGTCCGGGTGATCCGGTGACGCTCTCCTTGCGCGCCCAACTCGGGGCGGACCTCTGTCAGCTCGGTGCGCACGGAGAATCCATAGCGGAGCTCGAGATCGTGGCGGCGCTGTTGGCCGTCTCCACTGCGGACGGCATGAAGGCCCGCCAGTGGCTGGCGCGGAACCTGGCGATGGAGAAGGACTTCGCCGCCGCCCTGCTGATCCGAGAGGAGATCGTCGACGAGCGTCGGCGCAGCCTCGGGCCTGAGGACCGCGAGACATTGGTCGCCATCGAATATGTCGCGTCCATGCACTTCGCGCTGGGACATCCGGCGTTGGCGAAGCAGCTCCTCGAAGGAGCCTTGGCCAGCCGGGAGCGCCGGTTCGGGGACGCGGATCCACAGACGCAGGCGGCCAAGCGACGGCTGGCGGAGAATTTCGGGCCGTTCGACTGAGATTTTGACGGCACCGCTCAGTCAGACTCCGTCAGTTTGGGGAATGCCTGCCGCCCGTGGTGCGCTGGCCGCTCAGGTATCTGCACCCGGGGCATCGGCTGTGCTCCGGTAGGCCCAGACCGCGTACAAGGGGTCGCCGGCAAGGGCCGGAGGTGTGCAGCGTTGGAATTGTGACGCGCCGAACCCCGCGCTCACACGGAAGTAGGTGCGCACAATGGCGCCGCGCTCCTCATCGCTGGCGTACAGCCAACCGCGCACGGCCTTGGTGGGAAAGCACCGGTTGGAGAACGTGCAGACGAACGGCGCTCCGGGACGGAGCACCCGGGCCACTTGCGCGAACACCTCGACCGGCGCGGTGAGATAGTCGACGGAGACGCAACACACCACGGCGTCGAAGGACGCGTCGGGGAAGGGGAGACACGGGTCGGCATTGAGATCGTGGACCACGGTGACCGCGGCCGCGGCGTTCTCCCCCAGCTCTTCGGCGTTCATCCCGAGCACGGTGAGCCGGGCCGGCGGGGTGCGAAAGTGCGACACCCATGAGCCCATCAGGTCCAGCACGTCGCCGCTGATCCCGAGTTCCTCATAGAGCGCCCCGACGACGGCGATGGCCTGATCGTCTATGTGGGTGACGAGGCGGGGCCAGGAGTAGAACGTCGCATCACCGCCGGAGTCGGTCCGCGCGAAGAATCCGGTGGGGAACGGGTCGCTGTCCATCCATCCGTCCCCGAGCGCGGCGCTCAGCCGCGCAATCCCACCAGGGTCGCAACCACGAAGCGGCCGGGCGCCTCGACCATCGGGTAGTGCCCGACCCGGTCGAGTCGGACGACGGTGGCGTCGGGCCGGGCCGCAACCAGCGTGTCCACCATGGAGGGGACGGCGATGGGGTCGTCCATGCCCCAGACGATGTGCAGAGGGGAGGGGTCGGATTCGATCGCCCCGGTGAACCGGGCCTGGTTCTGGCGCCGCTCCTCTATGTAACGAATGAGGCGGGGGAGGATCAGGTGGCCGTCGTCGCGCATGATCTGCTCCACCGTGGCCATGAGCGGATCGCCGGGTGCGCCCTCGGCGGGCAACGGCGTCGCCGGGCTGTAGGTGTCCCGCAAGCTCTGGGTGAGCGAGGCCTCGGTGATGGGGGAGGCGGAGGGCAGCTTCTCGTCGGGCAGGCTGAGGAGGAGCTGTTGGCCGGCCGTGAGATGGGCCTGCTCGATGTAGATGCTCCCGTTGGTGATGACGCGCCGGGTGATGTCGACCGGCCAGTCCCCGTCGGCGCGGCGGGCCAGCAGCTCACCACCCACCGTGTCGCCGAAGTCGTGGGTGAGCAGGGCCAGGCGGGTGATGCCCAGCGCGGCGACGAAGGCCGCGGCCAGGTCGGCCTGCAGGGCCACGGTGTAGTGCATGTCGGGCTTGGCCGAGAGGCCGTAGCCGAGCCCGTCGAGGAGCAGGACGCGACGGTCGGCGCGCAGCGGGTCGAGTACGGCGGCATAGTCGATCGACGAGGTGGGAAAGCCGTGCAATATGAGGAGGGGCTCATGCTCTTCGGGCCCGAGGGCAGGCGCATCAATGGTGAAGATGCGCTGCCCGCCGAGCTTCCGGTGACTGCCGAGGGCTTCCCAGCCCGCGCTGGTGGTGCCGCTCACGTGCCGGCCAGTTTGGACACGAGCGGTCCGAGGTCCTCCCAGCTGTCCGCTTCGAACGACCAGTAGGTGATGCCATACTCCTCGCGGCGCCACTGGAGCTCTTCGGCCATCTCGTCGAGCGTCCCGAGCAGCACGGCGGGCACGTGGAGGGCATCTTCGACCGCGATCCCGAAATGGGGCGCCATGGCTTCGATGATCCCGTTGGCGTCGTCGGTGATCATGACGAACCCGATGAGCGCGTTGAGCTCAAGCGCGTCGAAGCGCGGCCCGGCTGCTTCCTTGACCCAGGACACCTTCTCGCGCGTCTTGGCGGGCGACATGTTGGGTGCCGTCTCGGGACCGCCGGTGCCGTCGCGCAGGTTGGCGTTGATGCTGACGATGTCGGCGTGCCGGGCCGCGAAGGTGAGGACCCGCTTGCCGCCCCCTCCGATGATGAGTGGTGGGCCTGGTTGCTGCACCGGGCGGGGCAGGAGCGAGTGCGCGCGCACCAGGTAGTAGGCACCGTCGAAGGAGAAGGGACCGTCGGTGCGGAGCAGTCCTTGGATCACCTGGACGGCTTCCTCGAAGCGCTCCACCCGCACTTTGGGTGGGTCGTAGGTGAGGCCGGCTTCTTCGTAATCGGTCTTCATCCAGCCAGCGCCCAGGCTGAGCTCGAAGCGGCCCTCGCTCAGCACGTCGAGCGTGGCCGCCTCCTTGGCCAGGACCAACGGGTGCCGGTAGTCGTTCCCGAAGACGAGGGAGCCCAGGCGAAGGGTGGTGGTGGCGGCGGCGACGGCCGCCAGAGCCGGCACCGGGGCCAACTGGTCGCCGAAATGATCGGGCATGAGGAGTGCGGAGTAGCCGAGGTCCTCGGCCCGGCGTGCTTGTTCGGCCCATGCGCGCGCCGTCCCTCCGGGGCCTTTGCTCAGCTGGGCGGCGAAGCGGAACGTGTTGGTTGTCATGGCGTCACAATGCCTCAAATCGAGAGGCAGACGCGGCGTCGTGCCCGCTCAGTCGCAGCAGGAGTCCCGCCACCCGCAGCTGGCGCAGCGGTAGTGGGCGTGCTCGGGGCGCATGTCGCCGTCGCAGTGGGGGCATGCGGCGAAGGTCCCCAGGGGTGAGCGTTGGCACGACGGTGGGCCGGGCGCGGCGGAAACGGGTGAGGCGACGAGGATCTCGGGCATCGCGGTGACGGTAGTCCGCCGCACCGCTCCGGTGGCGCATGGTTATGCCGGCGGTACCCCGCCGATCAGGTGAGGACAGGCGCAGAAGAGGAGAGGGTCAGGTCACCCAGTAGCCCAGGTTGAACAGGGCCTGGTACAGGAGCGCCAGCGCCACGCAGCCGCCCACCGCCCACGCGATCAGGACGGCGTGGCGCCGGATGAGGAGGGCGGCGGCGACGTACAGGGGGAAGACGATGCTCACGAAGCGCGCTTCGCCCTCGGTCGACGCGTAGGTGGAGAGACCGTAGGGATAGATCGTGGTGCAGGCGGCGAGCAGGACGATGACCGCGGCCACCACCACGAACGAAGTCGGGATACGGCTGTGCTCGGTACCCAAGAGGAGGCCGTCGGCGCCGGTTGTCGCGCGGGCCCGGCGCGACCGCACCACCCACATGCCGATGAGGGCGAACAGGAGGATTGTGGCCAGGGCCAGCGACGCGTCGTCAAGGAGCCACATGTATTTGATGTTGGCGTAGGTGGGGAGGGCCGCACCGGGTGGCTCGCCGGGGCCGACGAAGAAGTGGCGCAGGGCGGTGATGTTGCGGAAGAGCCCGACCAGCGGGAGGTTCTCGCTGCGATGCCAGAATTTCTGCACGGTGATGAATTCGAGGGGATGGTGCACGCGCCCCCACAGATAGAGCATGTAGGCGACCAGCCCCGTGATGCTGATCGCACCGTAGGCAGCCACCCACTGCAAGCCCTTGCCGGCGAGGTACGCCGCGATCATCAAGGCCAGGGTCAGAGCGATCGATTCGGGGGAGGTTGCTGACGCGTATGCGGCGACGATGGCGGCGGCCAGGAAGGCCTTGCGCTCTATCAGTGCCACGACGACCAGGATCTCGAGCGCGAAGAGCGCCTCGGAATACGGCGCCAGATAGAAGAGGGAGGCGGGGAACCAGCAGAACAAGACGGTGGCGATCAGCGCCACCCGGACGCTGAACAGGCGCGCCACCAGGCGGTAGAGCACGATGGCGGCGCCGGTGAGGGCCAGCCACGACACGGCCATCGCCGAGTCCACGTAGTCGAGTGTGCCGAAGGAGATGGCATGGACGGCGGCGATTAGGAGCGGGTAGCCCGGGAAGAAGGCTGTGTACGAGATGTTCGCTGTCGCGGTCGAGTAGGCGTGTTGCGCGATGCTCGTGTAGTAGATGCTGTCCCAGTTGTCGAACGTGCCCAGCCAGGTCCCACCGCTGAGCGAGCCGTCGCCTATGTGTTGGCGCGCCTCAGGGAGAAGGGTGACGAGGAGGTGGGCGAATACGACCCCCACCCCGATGCGTGACACGGCGATCCAGAACGGCGTGGAAATGGCGGTCCACACCTTGCGCGCGGTGGATGTGTCCCAGGCAGAGCCCGGCGGCTTCCTCTGATGGCGGGGAGTCCCGTGAGGAGGAGTCAGGCCCTCGTCAGTGACGACAGCGGTTGGTTCGCCAATCGCGACCGCCGAGTCCACGCGCAAAAATGTACCAGACCGCTTTCTCAGCGCGGCGGCTCACGCCATGCCGGGCGGGGACTTCCGGTGTGTCTAGAAGCCGAACTTGGGCACGCCCGAGTCGATGCCCTTGAACAGCTCGCCCTTGGCGGCGATGAGCTCCTCGGGAGTCCAGGCGGCGTCCCGGGTGAGCTGGCCCACCGGCTGGAACGCGCTCATGGCGTAGATGTTGCCCCCGAAGACCACGAAGATCTGGCCGTTGATGTCGGCGGACTCCGGCGCGGCGAGGAAGGCGACCAGGTTGGCCACGTTCTTAGGGTCCCAGGCGTCGAATTGCCCGTCGTCTTTCTTGGCCATGTCGCCGAAGAGGTTCTCGGTCATGCGGGTGCGGGCCCGCGGGGCGATGGCGTTGGCCGTGATGCCGTAGCGGCCGAGCTCGCGGGCGAGGATCCAGGTGAGAGCGGCGATACCGGCCTTGGCGGCGCCGTAGTTGGCCTGGCCCGCGTTGCCGTAGAGGCCCGCTTCCGACGAGGTGTTGATGATGCGCCCGGTCACCTCCTCGCCGGCCTTGGTCCGGTTGCGCCAGTAGACGGCGGCGTGATGCGCCGGCGCGAAGTGGCCCTTGAGGTGCACGCGGATGACGTCGTCCCAATCGGACTCCTCCATGTTGAAGGACATCTTGTCCCGCAGGATCCCGGCGTTGTTGACGAGGATGTCGAGGCTGCCGAAGGTCTCGATGGCCTGCGTGACGACGTTGTTGCCACCTTTCCAGGTGCTGATGTCGTCCCCGTTGAGGGCCGCCTCGCCGCCCCGCTCCTTGATGAGGGCCACCACGTCTTCGGCCGGATGCTCGTCGGCTGCCGTGTTGGTCAACGCCCCGCCCACGTCGTTGACGATCACCTTGGCGCCCTCGGCTGCCAAGAGAAGCGCCTCCTCGCGACCGATACCCCGTCCCGCTCCGGTGACGATCGCCACCTTGCCGTCGAGCAGTCCCATTGTTGTCTCCCTCTGCAGTTTCCTCGGTGCCGCCCCGTGAGTGCCGGGAGCGGCGCCGGCGCGGCGGATGATGCGGCGCGGCGCGAGCAGCATGGCCGACGCGATCGCTCAGAGGCAAAAGCGCTCCAGCGCCTCGGCGGTCACCTCGGCGATCAGGGCAGTGGTCTCCTCCCGGGCCCGGGTCATGCCGTAACGGGCCGTCAGGCTGACGATCTGCAGTCCGGGCGGAGGGGTGTGCAGGAGCGCCTCGTCCGCCGCGCCGACGATGCACAGGACCGGGCAGTTCCCGCCGGCCAGGGCGAGCACCCCGCCCGGCACCTTGCCCTCGAACGAGGGGGGGTCGAGGTGGCCTTCGCCGGTGACCACCAGGTCGGCCGCCGCGATATGCCGCGCCAGCCCGTTCAAGGCGGCCACCAGGTCGAACCCGGGCACGATGCGGGCCCCCAGCGCGGCCAGCCCCCCGGCCAGCCCACCGGCGGCGCCGGCACCGGGCAGGGCGTCCACGTCGATCCCGAACTCCCGCCGGTACCGGTCGACCAGGGAGCCGAGGCGGTCGGTCAGCAGGGCGACCTGCTCCGGCGACGCGCCCTTCTGCGGCCCGAACAGCGCGGCAGCCTGGCGGAAGGGGGTCGTGACGTCGCAGGCCACCTCGAGCTCCAGCCCGGCCAGAGCGCCGGGTGAGCCCACGGCTTGCACGGCCCCCCACCCCCCGTCGGTGGTGGCCGAGCCGCCGCAGCCGACGATGATCTGCCGTGCGCCGCCGTCCCGGGCGGCGAGGAGGAGCTGGCCCACCCCGGCGGTGTCGGCCACGACAGGATCGTCGCCGTGGGGATGGGGAAGGAGCGCCCGGCCCGACGCCCGCGCCATCTCGATCACCGCCGCCGGGGTGCCGCCCGCAGCAGCCGGCAGGAAGCGCCACTCGGCGTCGGTCGCCGCCCCGAGCGGTCCAGGGACCGTGGTGCGCCGCGCCTCGCCGCCGACTGCTTCGAGGAGGCCCTCGCCGCCGTCGGACATGGGGATCTCGTCGGCCGTCCAACCGGCCCGCCGGGCCGCTCCGGCCACCGCGGCGGCGACGGCAGGGGCCGACGCGGTGCCCCGGAATTTGTCCGGGGCGGCGACCAGGTGGGGCATGCAGCCGAACCTACCTGGTCGCGGCGGGTACCTTGAGGGCCATGCCAACGGTGAAGGGCGCGGTGCGCCGGCTGCGCGGCGCCCCTGTACCGGCGCCGGGCGGGCGCGCCTGGCGTGGTTTGTCACGGCTGTCGGCTCCGCAGGTGCTCGATGTGATCTACGAGCTGATCCTGGGCCGTGAGCCCGATCCGACCGGGACGGCCAGCTATCTCGCCGGCCTGGAGAGCGGGTCGCTCACACCCCGCCAGGTGGCCAACTGGGCCGTGGCTTCGGGGGAGTGGTGGTCGGTGACGCCGTTCCCGGGCTTGGGCCAGTCACTCCACTTCAGCCGCATGGTCTTCGTCCGCTCCCTGCCGCCGGCGCGGCGCATCCTCGACCTGGGCGGGACGGCGCTCGGCAACGCCACCGGGGCGTTGGTGCTCATGGGGTATCCCTACCGCTTCGACGACCTGGCGGTGATCGACCTCCCCTCGGAGGAGCGCAACGAGCTCTATCGGGAGACCGGAGCCCATCCCGTCACGGAGACGGCGCTCGGGCCGGTGCGCTACCAGTACCACTCGATGGCCGACCTGTCGGGCTACGCCGACGGATCGGTGGACCTGGTCTACAGCGGGCAGAGCATTGAGCACGTCCCGCTCGACGTGGCCGACGCGGTGCTCTCCGAGGTGCGGCGCGTCCTCAAGCCGGGCGGGCACCTCGCGCTCGACACCCCGAACGCCCGGGTGACCCGGCTGCAGCAGGCTGACTTCATCGACCCCGATCACGAGCACGAGTACAGCCACGCCGAAATGATCGAGAAGCTGGAGCGGGCCGGCTTCGAAGTGGTGGAGGCCAAGGGTCTCAATTACGCGGGCCCGAGCCTGGCGGCCGGCCACTTCGACGTCGACGCCATCGCCAGCGCCCGGGGGCTGTTCAGCCTGATCGAGGACTGCTACCTGCTGGCCTACGTCTGCCGGGTGCCCGGCTGAATCCCGGCGCAGGCGAGAGCCGGCGAGAGTGCGGGCGAGAGGACTCGAACCTCCACCCCCAGTGGGGACCGGGACCTAAACCCGGCGCGTCTGCCAATTCCGCCACGCCCGCAACGCACCCGCAGCACACCCGCAGCGCGGGTGAACAGGGAGTCTATGGCCATGTGCCCATGGGTGCCCGTCCCGGCCACTAGCCTCGTGCCATGGCTCCCGCACCCATTCTCCCCTCCATCGTCTCCGCCAGCGGCGGACCCGAACCGACATCGGACATCTACCAGCGCCTGCTCAAGGAGCGCATCGTCTTCATCGGCAGCGCCATCGACCAGCTCACCGCGAATCTGGTCTGCGCCCAGCTGATCCTGCTCGAGGCCGAGGACGCCGACAAGGACATCTCGCTCTACATCAACTCCCCGGGCGGTTCGGTGACCGATGGACTGGCCATCTACGACACCATGCAGTTCGTCCACCCCGACGTGTCGACCATCTGCGTGGGCCTGGCCGCCAGCATGGGCCAATTCCTCCTGTGCGCCGGTTCCCCGGGCAAGCGCTTCGCGTTGCCCCACTCGCGGATCCTCATGCACCAGCCCTCCGGCGCGATGCAGGGTCAGGCGGCCGATATCGCCATCCAGGCCGAGCAGATCATCTACCTCAAGCGCATGATGGCCGAGCGCATCGCCTTCCACACCGGTCAGCCGCTCGAGCGCATTGAGCTCGACTCGGACCGGGACCGCTGGTTCACCGCCAGCGAGGCGGAGGAGTACGGGTTCATCGACCAGGTCATCGACCGCTCCGTGGCCGCGGCAGGGAGCGTTTAAACGTGGCATTGGACGTCCCGGCCTCACCGTCGGGCGCCAACCCACCGGAAGGCGGCAGCGTGCACGAGGGCTTTGGCCTGGCCCGCCCCGTCGCCGACGCATCGCCCATGGCAGCCGAAGCGGCGGGCTTCACGCCGCGCGAGGCCCGGGGCCACAAGGTCACCCGCGTCGTCTCCCCGACCATCAGCGTGTGGCAGCGCCTGCGCGAGATCTGGCTCTCCCGCGAACTCCTCGTCTACCTCGTGCGCACCGAGATAAAGGTCAAGTACAAGAACTCGGTGCTCGGCCTCGTGTGGTCGATGATCGCGCCGGCCATGACGCTGGCCATCTACTTCGTGGTCTTCCAGCTCGTGCTGGGCCAACGCCAGCCCAACTTCGTCATCTTCCTCTTCGCCGGCCTGCTGCTGTGGAACCTCTTCCAGCTCGGCGTGCAGACGGGCACCGGGGTCATCGTGAACAACGCCGGCATCGTCAAGAAGGTGTCGTTCCCCCGGGAGATCCTGGCGCTGGCCGCCGTGGGGTCGGCTTGCGTCTTCTTCTTCTTCCAGGCCTGCGTGATGGTCATCTTCATGATCGTGCTGCACGCCGGTCCCGACTGGGGCTACCTGCCGCTCCTCTTCCTGGCCCTCTTCACCGGCATCGTGCTGGCCTGCTCCCTCGCCGTGCTGCTCTCGTCGGTCAACGTCTACCTGCGCGACACCCAGCACCTCATTGAGGTGGTGCTCACGGCCTGGTTCTGGGCCTGCCCGATTGTGTACGCCTTCCAGCAGAACATCGGCGAGAAGCTGGGTCCCAGGCACCTGCTCTGGGTCTACTTCCTCAACCCGGTCACGCCGCTGGTCCTCACCTTCCAACGCTGCATTTACGCGCACGTGTCGCCGATCGCCCACATAAAGCAGCCCAACGGGACGATCAAAGCCGTGACGTACTATGTGCTTCCCCTGCACGGCTACCTCTGGTACACCGCCCTCGATCTCGGCGTCCTCGCCATCGCCGTGGTGCTCTTCCTGGTCGCCCTCGCCGTGTTCGGCCGGCTCGAGGGCAACTTCGCCGAGGAGCTCTAGGACGATGAGCGATATCGCGGTCGATGTCAAGGACGTATCGAAGCGCTTCCGGCTGGCCCAGGGGAAGTACAACTCGCTCAAGGAGCGGGTCATCCACGGCATGCGTACCCCGCACGAGGAATTCTGGGCCCTGAAGAACGTCTCCCTGCAAGTGCGTGAGGGGGAGACGGTTGGGATCCTGGGCCGCAACGGCTCCGGCAAATCGACGTTGCTCAAATGCATCTGCGGCGTACTCCAGCCGACCACGGGCGAGGTCGTGGTGCGGGGGAAGCTGGCCGGCTTGCTCGAGCTGGGCGCCGGATTCCAGCAGGACCTGACCGGACGCGAGAACATCTACCTCAACGGCTCCCTGCTCGGCATGTCCAAGAAGGAGATCGACAAGGTCTTCGATGCCATCGTGGACTTCTCCGAGCTCGAGGAGTTCATCGACGGGCAGGTGAAGTTCTACTCCTCGGGCATGTACGTCCGNNGACGAGCGCTTCCAGCGCAAGTGCATCGACCGGGTCAAGTTCTTCCAACGTGAGGGCCGCACAATCCTCCTGGTCACCCACTCGCCGGACCAGGTGCGGTCCATCTGTGACCGCGCCGTGGTCCTCAGTCACGGCGCGGCGATCTCCGAGACCCTCCCCGGCGAGGCAGTGCGCATCTTCCGCGAGGGCCTCTTGGAGGAGGAGGGCACGCTGGCAGTCCCCGAGGACGACGCGACGGCGCGCCGCCTGACAGTGCCCGAGCCGGGGGAACCCGACGTGGCCCACCCGGTCCGGGTCGTCTACACCGCGCACACCTATCCCCGCTTCAAGGAGGTCCCCTACATGTCGACGGGGGACGCCCTCACCATCGGTGTCGGCTACCACGCGTCCATCGCCACCGAGGACGTGGTGTTCTCACTGGAGATGCGCGACATCGACGACAACTGCTTCATGCGGACCGACACCGACATTCTCGGGCTCCACTTCGACTTGCCGGTGGGCCCCGGTCTGGTCAACTTCCATGTGGAGGACATCCCGCTGCTCGACGGCACCTACAGCTATTCGGTGGGCGTGCTCAGCAAGGGCGGCGTGCTCTACGACTGGCGCGAGCCGGCGGGGACCTTCGCCGTCATGTGCCCCGGTAAGGCCACTGGCTTCATCACCTTGAAGGTCCACGCCAACCTGCTGCCGCCCGAGCCCGAGGCGATCGCCCAGATGGCGCCCGAAGAGCTGGCGCATCTCGACCTGCGGGCATGACCGATGGTTGAGGAGTCGCAGACCGCCGGGGACGCGCCGGCGCCGGTGGCGGATCCGCAGGCGTACGTGGCCCAGGTCATGGCCGAAATCGAAGAGGAGGTCCGGCTGCGTCGCACCTCGGGCGACCTCCCGCCCAAGCTCGAGCGCGAGCTCGACGAGCTGTTCCTGGCCCATTCGCCGGTGGCCGGCCGGGGTGGGGACCTCACCGTGGCCCTGCGCATGGTGGACGCGGCCACCTTCGTCGATCCCGTCGTGCCGGTGGAGTCCGAGCGCGCCGCCGGCAGCGCGGTCAAGAAGGGGATGCGCTCGCTCCTGCTGTGGTACGTGGGGTGGATCACCCACCAGGTGAGCCAGTTCGCCTCTGCCGTCAGCCGCTCCCTGCACATCGTCGAGAGCAGGATCGTGGAGCTCGAACGCAAGGTCGAGGTCCAGCGGGTGCCGGGCGCCGGCGTGGTGGAGGTCCCCGCGCTGGCGGGGCCCGACGCCTGGTGGGTGCAACCGGCGATCGACGCGCTGGCGGGCGTGCGCGGGCGCATCGTGCACGCCGCCTGCGGGGACGGGTGGCTGGTCCAGCGGATCATCGCCGCCGGTGGGGACGCCTACGGAGTCGATCCGCGCCCGGACCCGGTGGAGGCCGGGGTGCTGCGCGTCTCGGACCTGCGGGGTGAGGACCTGGCCGACCATCTGCGCGCCGTGGGCTCGGCCGGCCTGGGCGCGCTGGTGTTGAGCGGCATGGTCGACGGCATGGCCGCGGGCGAACGGGCGCAGCTCCTGGGGTTGATCGCCACCAAGCTGGCGCCCGGAGGCGTCCTCGTCGTGCACTCGGTGTCGCGCTCGACCTGGGACGGGGAGGCGGCGCCGTACGAGGCCGACCTCGCCCCCGGGAGGCCGCTGCGGGCGGACACCTGGCGCCACCTCCTCGAACAGAGCGGCTATCACGCCTCGGTGCGCACTGGACCCGGTGACGCCGACTACCTGGTGACCGCGGTCCGGCACACCGTTCCCCCGCCTGAGCCGACCGCGGCGCGGTGAGCGCCGCCGGGCCGCAGGGTCCGCCGGTGGCCGTCCACCAATTCATCCCCACGCTCAACCCGCGGGATGCCAGCGGGACGCACACCCTGCTGCTGCGCGACGTGCTGCGCGCCGCCGGCTGGCGCTCGGAGATCTTCGCCGAGGCGATCCACGACGACCTCGCCGCCCAGGCCCACAAGCACTGGACGTACCCCGACCACGCCCGGCCGGGCGACGTGCACATCTATCAGTTCTCCACGTCCTCGGCCGTGGCCTACTTCCTGGCCGGCCGCACGGAGCCGCTTATCGTCGACTTCCACAACTTCACCGCACCCGAGCACTTCCGCGCTTGGGAGCCCCACACCGAGGAGCGNNGGCCTGGCCGACAGCCACTACAACGAGTCCGACCTGCGGCGCGCGGGCTACCGCCGGACCGCGGTGACCCCGGTGCTGGTCGACTACGGGCGCGTGCAGGCCCCGCCCGACGCCCGGGTGGCGGCGGAGCTGGCCGCGTCCAAGGAGGAGGGAGGCGCCGACATCCTCTTCGTCGGGCGGATCGTCCCGTCCAAGCGTCAGCATGAACTGGTCAAGGCCTTGTGGGCCTATCGCCGGCTGTACGACCCGGCGGCCCGCCTGCATCTGGTGGGGGGGACGTCGAGCTTCGCCTATCTCAAGGCACTGCGCGGCTTCGCTAATGATTTGGGGCTGGCCGGCGCCGTCCGCATCACGGGTGACGTATCCGACGCCGCACTGGCCGCCTATTTCGCCGCGGCCGACGTCTACCTCTCGCTGTCGGCGCACGAGGGGTTCGGGGTCCCGCTGGTCGAGGCGATGGCGGCGGGGGTTCCCGTGGTGACCCGGCGCGCCGGCGCCGTGCCCGAAACGGTCGGCCCCGCGGCGCTGCTCCTGGCGGGGGACGACCCCTCGTACGTCGCCGCCGCGCTGCGGCGTGCGGTTACCGATGCCGCGCTGCGCCGCCTGCTGATCGACGCCGGACGCCGGCGCGTGGCGATGCTGACACCCGAGGTGGCGGCTCCGCTGTTCGTGGCCGCGGTGGCCGGCGTGGCCGGATCCGCGCGATCCGCGCCATGAAGGTCGCCTTCGTCACCCCGCGCTATGGGCCCCAGGTCATGGGCGGAGCCGAGACGGCGGCGCGCCAGCTGGCCGAGCACCTGGTGGCGGAGACGGAGTGGGAGGCCGAGGCCTATTCGACCTGCGCGCTCGACCCGCACACCTGGGTCGACGAGCTGCCGCCCGGCGACACGGTGCTGGGCGGGGTGCCGGTGCACCGCTTCGCCTCGGCCCATGGGCGCCTGCCCGACTTCTACAACCTCGACGGGCGGCTGCGCCTGGCCCCGCGCCAGGCCACCCGCGCCGAGGGGCGGCGCTGGGTCGACTACAACGGGCCGGTCTCGCCCGAGCTCGTCGAGGCCGTGGGCGCGGCGGACGCCGATGTGGTCGCCTTCTACCCGTACCTGTACCACCCGACGGTGGCGTCCATCGGGCGCGTGCGCGTGCCGGCGGTCCTCCATCCGGCCGCGCACGACGAGCCCTGCTTCTACCTGCCGGTCTTCCGGGGCACGTTCGGTGACGCCGACGCCTTCTGCTTCCACACGGCGGCCGAGAGGATGCTGGTGGAGCGCACCTATCCGGTGGCCGAGAAGCCCCAGATCGTGCTCGGCCTCGGCGTGGGAGAGTCCGCCGGCGCCGGGCGGGACGGGGGAGCGGTCCTCGGCCTGGGCGACCGGCCCTACATCGTGAGCGTCGGGCGGGTCGACGAGCACAAGGGGTCCAAGATGCTGGCCTCCTACTTCGCCGCGTACAAGGAGCGCCACCCCGGGCCGCTCGCCCTGGCACTGGTCGGGCCGGTCTCGGCCGAGCTGGACCCGCATCCCGACATCGTCATCACCGGCGTCGTCGACGAAGCAGACAAGTGGGACATCGTCCGGGGCGCGCAGGTGGCCGTGTCACCTTCGGCGCTCGAGTCCTTCTCGCTCGTCGTCCTCGAGGCCTGGGTGGACCGGGTCCCGGTCCTGGTGAACGGGACCTGCGGCCCGACACGCGAACACTGCGAACGCTCGGGCGGGGGGCTGTGGTTCACCTCGTACCCCGAGTTCGAAGAGGCGCTCGGGCGGCTCGTGGCCGATGCCGCGCTCCGCGCCGCGCTCGGTGGAGGTGGCCGCGCCTATGTCGACCGGTTCTACCAATGGCCCGTCCTCATCGCGCGCTACGCCCGCTTCCTCGAGTCGGTCGTGGCGCGCGGCCGCGGCACGCCCGGGCTCCTGTGAGCGGCGGCGCCGCTGGACGGCGCCGCACTCCAACCCGCCGCGCCCGCGCCCGCTCCCACGGGCGTGGAGCGGTGCGCCGGCCTGGGCATCTCGGAGAGCCGGGGAGCACGCCAGTAGCATCGGTCGGCGTGGCGTCCCCCTCCCCCCCGCAGGGCAATGGCTCCCACGATGATGGCTCCCACGATGATGGAGAGGCGGAACACCAGGCGGCCGCGGTCGCCGCATTGCGCGCCGCGTTCGCGCGGTTGCAACCCCAGGGGAGCGACGCCTGGAATTTCCTCGCCGCCTTCACGCATCTGGGCGATCAGTACGGCCCGTACCAGCCGGGCGCATCCGAGGTCTCGAAGTTGCTTCTTGCGCCCGCGGCGCCCGAGGGTGGGCGCGGTCGGACGCGGGGCGCCGCGTGGAAGCGGCGAGTGCCGGACGAAGGTGCGGGCGCGTCCCCGGGCGCGGTCCTCGCCGCCGCCGGCCCGCAGGCCGAGCTCAGTCAGGCGATGGCGCAGGTGGTCGAGGCCTTTCGCTTCCTGGCCGGGCGCGTCGCCACCCTGGAGCGGCAGCTGGCCCGCCGCGATCGGCCCGTCGAGGGAGCCGCCTGGTTGGCCCCGGCGCCCGAACTCGGAGAGTGGGTGGAGCCGGTGCGTGCGCACCTGGTTGCTCTGGCGGCGCCCGAGGTGCTGCACGGCGACTGCGGTGAGGGCCGGTTGCTCGATGCCCTCGACGTGTCGGCGGTGCGCGCCACCGGAGTCGAGCCACGGGGGATGGTGGCGCTGGGTTCGCTCGAGCGGGGCCGCCGCATCGTCATCGGCGAAGTAGACGAGGCGCTGGCGGCGCGCCCGCCGGCCTCGCTCGGCGGTCTCGTGCTCAGCGGCGTGGTGGACCGCCTTCCGCTGCACGGCCTGCTCGCGCTGGTGGACCAGGCGCACCGTGCACTGGCGCCGGGCGCACCCCTCGTCGTCGTGGCGCATCACCGCGCCGCCGCCGCGGCGCGGCTCACCGAGGGCGCGCGCGACCTTCTCCAGCCCTGCAACCTGGCGGCGCAGACGTGGGAGGACGTCCTCGGTCGGGCGGGCTTCGCCCACGTGGCGCCGCTGCGTGACGCGCCGGACGACGAGAGCCGATTCGCCCTCACCGCAACCGTGCCCGCGTGAGCGGCATCCACCAGTTCGTGCCCATGCTCCACCGCGGCGACGCGGTGGGCCGCCACACGTTGCGCCTGCGCGACCTCTTCGTGGCCCGCGGCATCGCCTCGCGGATTTACGTCGAGATGGTGGATCCCGCCACGGCGGATGAGACCGTGGCGGCCGTCGACTACCCGGCACAGTGCGAGCCCGGCGACATCGTCGTCTACCAGTTCGCTACCGCGTCCGCCATGGCACCGTGGTTGGCGGCGCGGCCCGAGACATTGGTCGTCAACTACCACAACATCACGCCGCCGGAGCTCTTCGCCGCCTGGGACAACCATCTCGCCCTCGGTCAGTTGCGCGCCCAGTCCGAGTTGCGCCTGCTGGCGCCCCGCGCTGCGCTGGCCGTGGCGGACTCGGCGTACAACAAGGAGCACCTCGACGCCGCCGGTTTCGCGCGGAGCGCCGTGGTACCGCCGTCGGCTGCGCTCGCATCCGACCTGCTCTGCGCGCAGGCCCGCGGGTCCGCCGACAGCGCGCGCGGCGCCGTTCGCGGTACGCGGTGGCTCAGCGTGGGGCGGGTGGCGCCCAACAAGGCCGTCCACGACACGATCACCGCGCTCTTGGTGGCCCGCGCCCGTCATGATCCCGAAGCCACCTTGTTGATCGTCGGCAAGCCGGCCGTTGCGTCCTACGCGGACGCGCTACGCCGTTACGTGGCCGACCTGGGTCTGCAGGGCGCCGTCACCTTTGCCGGCCATGCCGGCGACACCACCGTGGCGGCGGCCTACGCACAGGCCGACGTGCTGGTGGTGATGTCGGAGCACGAAGGCTTCTGCGTTCCTGTCACGGAGGCCATGACCGTGGGGCTGCCGGTCGTGGCCTATGCCCAGGGCGCCCTGCCCGAGATCCTCGGGCAGGGTGGGGTGCTGGTCGACTCCAAGAATCCCTACCTGGTGGCGGGGACCATCGCGGCGCTCCTGGCCGATCCGGCGCGCTGCGACGCCCTCGCCGCGGCCGGCCACGAGCAGCTCGCCGCGCTCGACCTCGCCACGGCGGGCACCCGCCTGGCCGACCTGGTCTGCGCGTTGGCGTAGTGCTGGTCGGGAGCGCGGGCGCGTCGGGTCCCCGGTTCGCTCAGCGCGCGCCCACCACCTGTTGGACCAGCGAGACGAAGTGCGCCTGGGACCGGCCCAGGTCGAACGCCGCGGCCCGGGCGCGGCCGGCCGCGGAGAGATGGAGGCGCAGCGCGCCGTCGGCGAGCACACGGCCTACGGCGGCGGCGAAGCGGACCGGTGACTTGTCGGGCAGCAACAGGCCGGCCTCGCCCACGGTCCCGGGCACCGCGGTGACCCCGTAGGCCACTATCGGGATGCCGTGCCCCATCGCCTCGGCTAGAGGGACACAGAATCCCTCGTGATCGGAGGCGCAGACGAAGACGTCGGCCGCCTGCAGGTACGCCTCGAGCTCGGCGCCGCTCACCGACCCGGCCAGGTTGACGGCGTCGTCGAGCCCCAGCTCGGTGATGAAGGCGCGCAGGGCCGGCTCGTAGGTCTCCCCGAGCGGTGACCCCACCAGGTGCAGGCGCGCGGCCGGGACGTAGAGCCGGCGCACGACTGCGAGCATCTTGACCAGATCGTGCGGCGCCTTGTGCGGGGAGATCTTGCCCACGAAGAGCAGGTCGGCCCCACCCGCCGCCTGCTTGCGCCGGGCCAGGCGCGCCACCGCGGCGGGATCGGGCTCCCCGCTCTTGTGGCCCATGTCGATCAGGAGAGGTACCACGGCCGTCGCGGTGTAGCCCAGCGCCTGCAACTCCGACTCGTTGAACGCCGAGTCAGCCACCGCCAGATGGCTCTGGGGTGCCAACCGGGCCAGCTGCGTGCGGCCCAACGCGGCCTCGTGGGCCACGTCGGGCTCCCAGTCGCGCAGCAGCGCGGCCGGCGTGATGTTGTGGTAGTTGACCAGCTTGGGCTCTGGACGCGCGGCAAGGATGTCGTAGACCGGGCTGCCGATGGAGGATTGGTAGAGCAACCACCGGTCACGGCCGGCCCGGCCGAGCTGGGTCACGGAACGCCCCTCGTGCTGCACGTCGGGCGTGAAGCTGCCGTAGAAGATCTCCGAGTCGATGCCGGCGGCGCGCAGGCCGTCGCGCAGGTTGAGGGTGTGCACGCCGATGGCGTCACGGCTGGCCAACGAGGGGATGACCTGGTCGACGCGCACGGGCGAGCAGTGTACCGGCGCCGTCCATGCCGGCACCCCCGTCACGCACCACGGTGCCCCGGCCGCGCCCCGCGTGGCCACTAGGGTTTTCCCATTGTGATGGCCGTTCCTCCCGGTGGGCGCGCCCGCCGGACCGCCGCCGTGGCCCTGGTGCTGGGAGCCGCGCTCGTCGCCGTGCCCCTTGTCGGGGTCGGCCCGGGGCTCTCCCCGGCGGCGGCGCAGCCCGTGACCAGCATCACGCTCGTGGGCCACGGGTACGGGCACGGCATCGGCATGGGGCAGTGGGGGTCGCTCGGCTACGCGCTCGGTGACGACGCTGGGGCGGGCAATTTCACCTACCAGCAGATCCTTACCTATTTCTACGGCGGCACCACGCTCTCGACGTTGGGCGCGGCGCCCGCACCGCCTTCGCTCCACGGCGGCGACGTCATCGTGGCCATGACCGAGAACGACGGCAACGATCTCATCGCCACCGCCGCAGCGGGGACGGTCAGCGTCTTCGGCGTCACCACGACGGCGACAGCAGTGCTCTTCCATCTCACCGGCCCGGGCTCGCTCTACGACGTGTACACGAGCGGGGGGTGCGCCGGGCAGGGGGGATGGCAGCTGGCGGCCAGCGGCGTCACCCAACCCAACGCGGCGGCGACCAACGGCGGGCCGATCGAGCTGTGCCAGCCGGGCGCCCCCATTGAGATGCACGGCTCCCTCACCGCCCTGGCCAACTCGGACGGCGCGGCCCGGACGGTCAACACCCTCCCGCTCGAGCTGTACGTGGCCGACGTGGCGCCTTCGGAGTCGCCGTCGAGTTGGGCCGCGTTGGGCGGGGCGGGCCCGCAGGGCGAGGCATGGGGCTTCCAGCAGTCCGAGGCCCAGACGGTGGCGGCGCGCTCATATGTCGAGGCGGACCCTCTGGGTTACGGGGGCTACGCCGACACGTGCGACCAGACGTGCCAGTCCTACCCCGGCATGAAGTACGAGACCGCCACTTCGCTGGCGGCCGCGCAAGATACGGCCGGGCAGGTCATGGTGACCGACGGCACCTCCACGGTCGCCACCACCGAGTACTCCGCCTCGTCGGGCGGCTACTCGACCGGCGCCCAATTCCCGGCCGTGGTCGACGCCGGCGACGCCGTGTGCGTGAGCGCCTCGGTGTGCAACCCCAACCACAGCTGGACGGTGACGCTCTCGGCGGCTTCGATCGAGGCGGCCTACCCGTCGATCGGCTCGTTCACCTCGCTGGACGTGACGGCGCGCAACGGCGACGGCGACCTCGGTGGCCGCGTCAACGAGTTGACGGTGGCGGGTTCGGCCGGCTCGGTGTCGACCACCGGGTCGGGCTTCGCCGGCGCGCTCGCCCTCAAGTCCGACTGGTTCGCCCTGGCCGGCCAGCCCAGCGGCGGGGCGGGAGGCTACTGGCAGGCCGCCTCCAACGGCGGCGTCTTCAGCTTCGGTGGCGCCGCGTTCTACGGCAGCGCCGGCAACATCGCCCTCAACAAGCCGATCGTGGGCATGGCGGCC
>PKYA01000090.1:0-6100 GCA_003133545.1 Acidimicrobiaceae bacterium
TGACAGTTGGCGCAAACGAAGCCCGAGACGCAATTGAGTAGGACCGAGGCCTTGATCTGCAGGCCAGTGGTTCGCGCGAGGTGCACCCCCAACCAGGCCAGCCAACCCGACAGGCCGCTCAGGTGCACCCGGCCGATCTGGGCCACGGCGTCACCCCGCCCGAGGACGGACATCGTCCCGAAGTCGCGGTAGCGGAAGGTGGTAGCTGTTCCCCCCTTCGACAGGGCCAGCACCGAGCGCGCCGCGTGGCGCCCGGACTGGACGGCCACCTGGGCCAGCATGGGCAGGGCTCCCTCTTGTCCGGGGATCTCGGCGATGTCACCCACTACGAAGACCTCGGGGTGCCGATCGATTTGGAGCGCGGGCCTGACGATGATCCGCCCGCGGGAACCGGTGGCCGGGAAGCAGGCCGCCAGAGAGTTAGCCCGCACCCCGGCTGCCCAATCCGCCGTGGCTGTCTCGATGCGTCGACCGTCTTCGAGGGACAGTCCGTCCGCGTCCGCGTCAACGACCGGGACACCGGTCTCGACCCTTACCCCCTTGGTCCGAAGCGTCCGAGTCGCTTTGTCCTGCAAATCCGGGGTGAAGGAGGGCAACAAGGCCTTCGCTCTTTCGATCACGATGATGCTCGGCTTAAGGTTCAAGATCGTCGGGTAGTCGCATCGCATCATCTCGGCGACGAGAACCGATAGGGCAGCTGCGAACTCCACGCCCGATGAGCCCCCGCCGACGACCGCAAAGGTGAGCTGACGGGCCCGCTCGGCCGGATCGGTAGCCCAGGTGGCCGCCTCGAAACAGGAGAGGATGTGGTTCCTCAACTCCTCGGCCGCACCCAAGTCGCCCAAACCGAAGCTGTGGGCGGCGACGCCGGCGTGGTGGCGAGAGTCGTTGACTGCCCCGGCAGCCACGATGAGATAGTCGTAGCCGATGGGTCCTCGGTCGCTCTCTAACCGGTGCAGGCTGAAGTTGATCCCGGTCACCTGGGCCAGGCGGAACTCCACGTTCGGCAGTCCGCGGATGAGGGCTCGAACTGGGCGGGCGGCGCTGGAGGGCTCGAGGATGGCTGTGGCCACCTGGTAGAGGAACGGAGTGAAGACGTGGTGGTTGTGCCGATCCACGAGGGTGACCTGGACGCCGGTCCGCTTGCGGGGGCGATCGCCCAGGACCCTGACGGCGGCCAAGCCGCCGAAGCCGCTCCCCACGATCACGACACGGGGAGACCCACCGTGTCGGTTCCTGGTGAGGGGGGCGGCCATCTCCCCGACAGTGGTCAGATCCCCGCCGCGTTGGCGTAGTACTGTTGATCCTCACGCCAACCCCCCTCGNNCGCGTTCCGGTCTCCGGATGGCGTCCACGTCCGCCACGAACTCGATGGCCCTGATCCACTTCACCATCTTGTAGCCCAGTTGGGTCTCGATTCGAAGACGCACGGGGGCGCCGTGCTCGATGGGGAGGGGTCCGCCGTTCATCTCCATGGCCAGGATGGTCTGAGGCCTGCTCGCGAGATACATCGGGATGGTGCCGTAGAAGTAGCCGTGGCGGCCCTCCCCCTCGGTGACCGCCTTGTCGTCGAACGCGTAGAAGGCGACATGGCGGGCCTCGGGCTTCACCCCCACCGCCGCCAAGAGGTTGGCGAGGGGTACCCCGCCCCACTGGGCGATGGCCGACCAACCCTGGATGCAGTTGTGCTTGGCGATGTAGGACTCGTTGCCAAGCGCACGCAGCTCCTTGAGGGAAAAGGNNGGCGGTAATCGGCGAAGTCGCCCGCCACCAGCTCGGCGTAGTCGTCACTCGGCGGGGGGTAACCGTTGACTCGGTGGTAGGGAGAAATATCCGACCAGCGGTAGTGCTGGCGGGAGGTGAAGGCCCGGGACAGGGCCCGCTCGAAGGGATTGACCATGATGCCGAGGAGGTGCTGGGTGCGCCGCGGGTAACGCCTGGAGAACCACGTGGCCACCACGCTGATCACGACGACGCCGAACAAGCCGGCGAATCCAATCGCCAATGCCTCGGTCTGTCCGTAGTAGGGCGCTGCCTCGACATGTCCGAGCACCATCACCGTCCACAGGTTCGGCAAGTTGTTGATGATGACCATGGCCGTGTGGATGGCGATGAACCCGATGAAGGCGCACATCCCGAGGAAGTGCAGGCTGCGGGCTCGCTGGCGACCCCCGAACAACCTGGTGTACCGGGGGAAGCGCGCAAGAATCGACGGCGACATGGCGGCGCCAGTGAGCACCTGGAACGGGGCCAGGATGAACACCACGAAGAAGTAAGAGAGCAGCTGGACCGCGTTGAATGGAAGTCCGGGGAGCTTGGGGGGCAGGTGGAACATCAGGTAGTAGCCCACGGCCCGTACCGCGTCCGGGAAAACCGCCCAGCTCGTGGGCACCATGGTGTGCCACCAGCCGGTCACGAACAGCATGATGATGTAGACAGCGCCATTGGCGATCCAGAACTGCAGCGTCATGAAGTGCCAGTGTCGGCCGGGACCGAGATTCTTACGTCCCGGCAGGGCGATCACCGGGTTCCACGCCTCCTCCTCGTCGAGTGACGACCACGGATGGGCCGCGTCGGCCGAGTACACCCGCCTGGTCAGCCGGAGCCACTCTTTACCCGGCGGGCAGTCGTCGGAGAGGTAGAACTTCGGGAACGCCGAGAGGATCTCCAAGCCCGAACGGACCATGAAAAGCATGAACAAGATGTTGGCGAAGTGGGTGACCACGATCCAGATCGGGAACACGTTGTAGTCAACGACTCCCAGCGTGGACATCACACCTCCTCGTCCCGGATCATTCCGCCGTGCCGCCAGGATGCTCGGCCGGGCGGGTGAACAGCATCATGGTGATAGGCTTTTCGTGATTCTGCATTGGCCGTCGGCCACTCACGCGTCCGTACCCCGGTGCCGAAGTCGACCTTCGACTTCCGCGCCAGCGGTGAGCCCTGCCACTGGGTCGGGTTTTGCTCGCCTCTGTTCGTCATCCCGCCACCTTGTAGGGATCGGCGTCGGCGCACTTGAGCTCAAGCCCGAGCCCGCTTCGNNTCGGCGAAGTATTCGAGGTGTCGGAGGTTGCCGACTGCGCAAGCCGGGTGCAGATGCAGCGACTGCGCACAGTGGCCCGAGATCTGCAGTCCGTGGCTCTCGGCGAGCGCGGCCACTCGGAGCCATTCGGTGAGCCCGGCGCAGCGGGAGATGTCGGCCTGCAGGCAGTCGACGGCGCCCGCCGCGCACATGGCGTCGAAGTAGAACAGGTCGTAACCGTATTCACCGGCAGCCACGTCGATGGAGGTCTGGGCTCGGATCTCGGCCAATGCGGCCAGATGGTCCGAGGAAACGGGCTCTTCGAACCAGGTGACACCCAGAGCCTCGTAGGCGTGGGCCATGCGGACCGCCTGCTTGGGGGTGTAACCACCGTTGGCGTCGACGAACAGCTCGGCGTCATCGCCGATCGTGGCCCGCGCCACCTGGGCCCGTTCGACGTCCCGGTCCAGTCGACTGCCCCGGGCCTCGCCCACCTTCATCTTCACCCGCGGTATGCCTTGGCCATGGACCCAACTCCCGAGTTGATTGGCAAGTTGGTCATCGGTGAAGGAGGTGAACCCGCCGCTGCCGTACACGGCGACCTCGTCGTGCACCTGACCGAGCACCTTGACGAGCGGCAGAGCCACGAGCTTGCACTTCAGGTCCCACAGCGCGATGTCGACCGCGGCGATGGCCATCGAAGCGACGCCAGGACGGCCAAGGTTGCGAATTGAGCGAACCATGGCCGACCAGCAACGTCCGACGTCCATGGCGTCCTGGCCGACGACGGCCTCCTCCAGCACATCTTTGATCAGGCGGGCACAGGCGCCGGTGGCGTAGGAAAAGCCGAGCCCCGTCTTCCCCCCAGCGCTCGGTTCCACCACCACCACCGTGGTGGCACTCCAGGTGAGCGTCCCGTCGGACTCTGGCTCCTCGGTCGGGACGGTGTAGACACTGACGTCCAGCTTCTCGATGTCAGACATGGGGATCTCCTTGGGACTCATCGGGACGAGCGCCCCCCAAGAGGCGGTCGGGTACCAGTCGGGTGGCCACGCGTTCCGCCCAGCGGTCCCGCCGGGCGGACCATTGGGTCTGTGGCGCGGGACGGCCACCCGAGCGGGCCGCGGCTGCGCCGGCCAGAGCGAACAGGGTGGCGATCATGGCGTCGGCGAGCGCGGCACCTCGCCAGCGGCGGCTGCACAGCGCGAGGGTGACCATGCTGGCGGCGTGGGCCGCGTCCACCTCGGCTCCGAGCAAGAGCACTGCGGCGCTCGGCTGGGTCCCCGTGACAAGGGCCTGGCCCACCTGTCGGATCCCCAGGACCCGGATCACTCCCCGGGAGCAGCGATCGAGGGGCTGGATAACGAGCACGCGGGACGCCAGCCCGGGGAAGAGTGCCTGGACCACCCCCAGCCCGGCGCGGAGCTGGCCGAAGCGAGCCACCGTTGGTTCCAGGGCTCGCGCCAACACAGGCGACCCCGCGAGCATCGGCACCGGGGTCATTCGCATGGCGCCAACCTGTTCATCGCCGGCCGAGGACCTTGCCGGCCAGCACGCCTGCGCCACCGACCACGGCGCAGCCAACCGCGGTCATGGCCCGGGCGTGGTGGGAGACCCACATCTCCGGGCTGCTGTGATGCGCCTTGTCGTCGAACTCGCCGTGGGACCCGTGGTCGTGACCGCCCTGGCCATCGACCGGCTCCCAGAGGTTGTGGGGGCGCTCGGGCTCCACCGCCTCGTCGGTCTGCTGGGATCCGAAGCCGGTACGGGCGAGGTAACGGTCGAGCAACGGCGCGGCGAACTTGTTGGCCAGGATCGTCGCCGCGGTGCTGGCGCCCACCCAGTACTGCTTTCGCCCCGGATGGTCAGCCGCGAACGCCACGCCGCGAGCAGCGACCTCGGGCTGGTAGATCGGCGGCACCGGCTGAGGGTGGTTGGGTAGGCGGGAGAGCACCCAGGAGAACTGCGGGGTGTTCACCGCGGGCATCTGGACCACGGTGATATGGACGTTGCTTTTCTCGTGCATGAGCTCGGTGCGCAACGACGACGTGAAGCCGTTGATGGCGTGCTTGGCCCCGCAGTAGGCGCTCTGGAGCGGGATGCTGCGGTCGCCGAGAGCCGAGCCGACCTGGACGATGGTGCCTCGATCTCGCGGTTTCATCAGGTCGAGGGCCACGCGGGTGCCGTAGACGAAGCCGAGATAGCTGACCTCGGTGACCCGCTTGAACTCCTCGGCTGGGATCTCCCAAAACGGCGCGAACACCGACGTGAAGGCCACATTGATCCACACGTCGATGGGGCCGAAGGCGTCCTCGATCCGACGGGACGCCTCCTTGACCTGGTCATAGTCGGCCACATCGGCGGCCACCGCGAGCGCCTTGCCTCCCGCGCTCTCGACATCTCTTACCGCCCCGTCGAGGCCCGTTTGACCGCGAGCCACCAACCCGACGCTGGCCCCCCGCTTGCCATAGAGCTGGGCAGTGGCCCGACCGATACCGGCGCTGGCCCCGGTGATGANNCGATCGCTCGGTCGCGATGTATTCCACGGCCCGGCCAGGATGGTTGCCGCTTCGAACATCAGCGCGTGGACGAAGGCTTGGGGAAGGTTGCCTCGCAGCTGGCGTTGTCGGACGTCGAACTCCTCGGTGAACAGCCCCGGGGGGCCGCAGGCGGCACGGTTGCGTTCGAACCACCCGATCGCCTCGGCGACCGAGCCCTGCTGGTGGGTGGCGAGGGCCATCAGGAACCCGCAGAGCACAAAGGCCCCTTCGGCCTCCTCGAGGGGCCGCTCATCCTGGCGGAACCGGTAGACGTAGCCGGAACTACCGAGGTCTGCCGTCACCGCTTCGAGGGTGGCGAGGCTGCGGGGATCAGTGGCCGGCAGGGCCCCGCGGATGGCGGGCAGCAGCAGGGCGGCGTCAACCCTGGCGTCCTCCGGGGCTCGCTGCCAGCGCCCACTCGGGTGCAGACAGTCCGAGCCCACGTCAGCCAAGATCGCATCGGCGAGCGTCGTCCACGCCCCGGCCTGGGGTCCGGCCGGTCCGGCGGCGGCGAAAGTGCGGTGGCACCGCGAGTTCC
>PKYA01000090.1:6110-14377 GCA_003133545.1 Acidimicrobiaceae bacterium
ACCCAGTTGCCGACCTTGTCGGTCCCGCCGGGGTAGCCATCGAGTTGGGACAACGTGCGTTCGTCAGGCACGGGGCCGCCGGTCACGGTGTAGGCCGGTTTGAGGTGAGGCCCATCGGCAGCGATGCGAGCGGCCACGAAGACCACGGCGTCGTCGAGGAGCGGATGAGGACCGTGGGCGGCGATGGCCTTACCGGTGTAGCACTGGTCCCGGACCCACGCGTAGCGGTAGTCGTAGCTCCGCCCGGCGCTGGCTCGCTCGGGCAGCGACATGGTGGCCGCCGCCACCATGCCGCCGCCAGCACTCGTGAGGCCCCGAAGCACGGCGTAGCTGTGGCGGACATCGCGCGGAGCCAGCGTGCCGTCCAGTCGGGGCATGGCCGCCGTCCAAGCGGCCTCAGTCGCCTTCCACGCCGGCCCCGCCAGGACGGGGTTCCCCCCAAAGGCCTGATCGGACAGCTCGAGCACCAGGTCGTGGTGAGCTCCTGCTGCGAGCTCGACATGGAGCTCGAGTCCTTCGGCTGCGACGGGCTTGGCGCCCGCTCCGCCCGTCCAGCGCAGGTGCAGTCCGCCCGTCCGAGCCGTCCACACCCCGTCTTCGACCTTGAGAGAACCCATCTTGTGGGCGCCGAACCCGGCCCGGGCATCAAGGAGGACCCGCACTCGGGCCGGCCCATCGGCGGCCACGATCCGCCGCAACACCACCGCGGTGTGGGGGTCGCCGGGGAAGGCCAGCGCCTCCCGGCACTCGATGATCCCGGTGGTGGTGACCCAACGGCTGTGCCAGATCAGCGAGCCGTCCTCGTAGTAGCCACCCCAAACAAAACGAGGCTGGGAGGGAGTCACGGCGTAGATGCCCTCGCCGCCGACGAGCGAGGAGAAAACCGCGTCAGAGTCCCACTGAGGCGCGCACATCCAGGCGAACTCGCCCCTCGGCCCAACCAGGATGCCGCGCTCCCCGTCGGCCAAGAGCGCGTACTGGCGTAGCACGTTGGGAGCGAATTCGGTCGAGGGAGCGGCGCGCGCTGGTCTGGTCATCGCCGAGTCAGCTTCGATAGGACCTGTCCGTCGGCGAGTCGGCGCGGGTCGCGTCGGCGCGCCCAGGAGGAGCCCCTCACAGTCGCGACCGCTCGGTGGCCGGACGGGACCCAAGGTGCTCGGCGAGGAGGGAGGAAAGGGCCATGATGGTCAGCGCCGGGTTGGCCGATCCCTGGGTCGGACAGACGCTGCCGTCGGCCAGGTACAGGTTGGGCACCGCCCAGCTGCGCTGGTGGGCGTCGACCACACTGTTCTCGGGCGAGGTGCCCATCCGGGCCCCGCCGATCAGGTGGGCGAAGCGTTGGATGGTGAGCACGTCCTGGGCGCCGGCGGCGTGGAGGATGTCGGTGATCACCTCGGTCGAGAAGGCCACGTTGGCCTTGTCGTTGTCGCACAGGCTGTAGTCGAAGCGGGCGACAGGCAACCCGAAGGGGTCCTTTTCCTCGGCCAGGGTGACCCGGTTGTCGGGCTCGGCCAGAAGCTCGTTGAGGACCCCGATGGTGGTCCAGTGGTTGTAGTCGCGCATGTACTCACGCAGCGCCCGGCCCCAGTGGCCGTCGGCCAGCACATGCTCGGCCCAACCGATCGGCTCGGGCGAGACGGTCTGGATGGAGAATCCCCGAGCGAAGCCTCGCGACGGGTTGGTCTCGTAGAAGTCCTCGGAGGACACCTGGGCCGGTGGTGCCTTGTACATGCGCAGCTCGGTCGGGAAGCGCCCTGCGGCCTGGGTCGCCCCCTGGACCATGACGTAACGGCCGACCTGGTCCTCGTTGTTGCACAGGCCATTCGGGAAGCCCTTAGTAGCCGAGTTGAGCAAGAGCCGCGGCGTCTCGATGGAGTAGCCGGCGACGGCGACTACCTTTGCCCGCTGCAGGCGTTCGATCTGCTCGCCTTCCTTGATAAAGGTGACTCCGGTGGCCCTTCTGCTGGAGGGATCGAGCTCGACTCGAGCGGCCATGCAGTTGGCCCGGATCTCGACGCTGTGGGCGAGGGCATCGGGCAGATGGGTTACATACGGACTGGCCTTGGCGTTGACCTTGCAACCCTGCAGGCAATAGCCACGGTAGATGCAGTGCGGGCGGTTCCCGAAGGTGCCGTTGACGATGCCGACCGGCCCGACCCGCATCGTGATGCCCTGGGCGATGGCCCCGCGCCACAGCACGGACGCGGCCTCCGAGACCGGGTGCGGCGAGAAGGGGTAGGTGTGGGGATAGCCCCACGGCCAGTTCTGCCCGGCGACGGGCAGCTCGGCCTCGACCCTTTCATAGTGAGGTCGCAGCTGCTGGTAGGAGATCGGCCAGTCGGCCCCCACCCCGTCGAGCGTGTCGGTCTGGAGGTCAGAAGGATGAAAGCGAGGGCAGTAGCCGGCGTAGTGGACCATGGACCCACCGACCCCTCTCCCCGAGTTGTTCTTGCCCAGCTCGACGGGATCGTTACCACCGATGATCCGCTTTTCGGTCCAGTAGAGCTGATGGGAGCCGGCCTCATCGGAGACCCAGTCCTCGTCGGGGTGCCAGAACGGCCCCGCTTCGAGGATCACGACCTTCCAGCCCCGCCGAGCCAGGCGTTGGGCCAACACTGAGCCACCGGCGCCGGCGCCCACCACGCAGAGATCGACCTCCTCGTTGTCGGGGTAGGCCCGCATGGTCGCCTCGCCGGGCAGGTCTCGGCGGTGGACGTCGAGGAGGTAGCGGGAGTCGTTGTCCTTCGGCCCAACAGCACCTTTGAGGAGGTGGCGGATCACGCGCGGCCCTCGGTCACGGTTCGCACCGGGTCCTCGTCGGTGGCGCCGGGGCGCTCGAAGGGCTCGCGGGTGCTCGTCGGCCCGAGTCGCATGAACCCTCGCGGGTACGCCGGTCCTCCGAAGCCGATCTCGTTCCAGGCCCAGGGATGGGAGTAGAAGGCGGCCAGGATCATGCGCATGCACACCGACCACGTCCGGGTGATATTGAGCCGATCGAATGACGCCGAGCGCAGCTGAGCTTTCGAGAAGTTCTCGACGACGGCTTCCTGGGAGCGGGAGTCCAGACCGGCGAACCTGTATCCGTCGTGGCGTTCGGCCGTCACCTCATCGAGGCCGGCCAAGGTCAGCCGCCAGGTCTCGCGGTCGTCAGGCATGTCGGCGTACTGGTAGCCGTCGAGGCGACCGGCCGCCAGCTTCTCGTCGATCAGCTCGGGCACCGGGATACGCGGCTCGGCGTCCTGAGCCACGGCCACGTCACACAGCGCGCGCAGCGTGGGCTGCTCGTCGGGCGTGAAGAACGCAAAGCTCCCGCGCACCTCCATGCGCTCGGCGATCACTCGGGCCGTTGCGGGGTCCCAGGTTTCGGCGGTGTCGAAGACGTCATAATCGGGATAGCGCCCAATCATCTGGGGGGTGATGCCCCGCCGCTGGCGGGGCAACCACGACGGCTCCGGAGGCTGGCCGCCTTCCCGAAGGTTGGGCAGATGATCCGGTTTAGAGAGATCCCTCACCGCTACTCGGCCTCCCGGCGCAGCAGTGCGGCCAGCAAGCCCATACCTCCGACGAGCGTCATCAGCCCCGGGGCGGCGATCGGCGGCCCCATCGGTACGTTGTAGGAGGCGAGGCCCCAGCCGCCCGGTTTGCGGGCCACACCCCGAGCGTGGAAGTACTCCCCAAGAAGGCCGTTGGCGGTATAGACGAGGGCGGAGATCGGAAGGGCCGTCTTGGCCCATTTCCGGCTGAACACGCCCATGACGCCAGCGACCACCACCGGCGGGGTGACGATGATCGGGCTCCACATCCACTTGTTACCGAAGCTGGCTCCGTAGTGTTCGATGAAGATCTCCGCGGTGGTGACCGTCGCGGCGACCGCGGTCAGCCCGGAGAGGGAGCGTTCGAAGGTGCCGTGCTGGACGTTCCTGACCATCTTGTCGATGACATGAACGGTCTCGCTCAGCACCTCGCCGTGACGGCGCGTCTTGGCTCTGGCTGTCTTCGTCTTGGGCATCGTTCAGCGTCCCGGCACGAATGCTTCGACCGTCTCGCGGAACCCTTCGAGGGCTCCCCGCCACCCGCCCTTCGGGTCCTCCAGCACCGACTTCATCAACGCCTCGGCTTCTTCGCGGGTGACGTGCGGGGGGATCGGTGGTTCGTCCGGGGTGGTGATGGCGTCGATGATCACGGGACGGTCGGCGGCGAAGGCTTCCTCCCACGCGCCCTCGATCTCGGCGGCGGTGGTGACCTTGATGCCCTTCAACCCTATGAGGTTGGCGTAGTCGGCAAAGGGCATGTACGGGATGGCTTGCGAGCCCTCGAAACGAGGATCCCCCTCCATCGCACGCTGCTCCCAGGTCACTTGATTGAGGTCCTCGTTGTTGAGGACAAGGACGATCAGGCGTGGGTCGGACCACGTCTTGTAGTACTTGAGGGCGGTCAGCATCTCGGCCATGCCCCCCATCTGCATGGCCCCGTCACCGACCATGGCCACGGACACTCGGTCCGGGAAGGCGAACTTGGCGGCGATGGCGTAGGGCACTCCGGGGACCATGGTGGCGAGGTTGCCTGACAGCATGGCCTTCATGCCTTTGCGGATCTTGATGTGACGGGCATACCAGTTGGCCGCCGTCCCTGAGTCAGACGAGAGGATCGCGTTGTCGGGCAGATGCCGGGACAGCGACGAGAACAGGCCCTGAGGCCTGATGCGACCGTTCAGGTCCGAAGGTTGGCCGCGCTCGTCCATGAGCTGCCACCACTCGGTCACCCCCTTTTCGATCTCCTCCTGCCACGAGCGGTCCTCTTTGCGGTGCAACAGCGGTAGCAGTTCGGCCAGGGTGTCTTTCGAGTCCCCCACGAGGGCCAGGTCCATGGCGTAACGGATGGACAGGTTCCGGGCGGCCAGGTCGATCTGGATGGCCTTGGCCTGGCCGGGCGGAGGAAGGAACTCCGAGTACGGGAAGCTCGTTCCGACCATGAGCAGGGTGTCGGCGCCCTGCATCATGTCCCATGACGGTTTCGTGCCCAGAAGCCCGATCGATCCGGTGCAGTAGGGAACGTCGTCGGGGATCGCCGCCTTGCCGAGGAGCGCCTTGGCTACCCCCGCTCCCAGGGCGTCGGCCACGGCCAAGACCTCGTCGCTGGCGTGCAACGCCCCCTGGCCGACCAGGATCGCGACCTTTTGACCAGCGTTCAAGATGTCCGCCGCGGTCTGCAGCTGCTCGGTTGAGGGGATCTGTCGTGGCGGCCACCACCCCACCCCGGAGTGCACGGTGTGGGTCTTCACCGGCTGCTCGGGCACCGCGTCCATGTCCTGGATGTCGGCCGGCACGATCACGCAGGTGACCGTGCGCTCGGCCTGGGCGATACGCATGGCGCGGTCGATCATGTGACGGATCGTCGAAGGCTCAGTGACCTGCTGGACGTACGCGGAGGCCAGGTCGGAATACAGCTGGAGGAGGTTGACCTCCTGCTGGAAATCGCCGCCCATGGCCCGGGCGAAGGTCTGGCCGACGATGGCCACCACCGGCCGGTGGTCCAGCTTGGCGTCGTAGAGCCCGTTGAGCAGGTGGATCGCCCCCGGTCCCGATGTGGCCAGGCAGACCCCTACGTCACCGGTGAACTTGGCGTGTCCGCAGGCCATGAACGAGGCCATCTCCTCGTGACGGGTCTGGATGAACCGCAGCTGGTCCTCATGGCGGCGCAACGCGCCGAGGATCCCGTTGATCCCGTCCCCGGGAAAGCCATAGATCGTGTCCACCCCCCATTCGATGAGGCGCTCGCACAGATAGTCGCCTGCAGTCTTTCCCATTACAACTCTCCTCCTTGCTCAGACAGATTGTTCTCTTCCCAGCGCTACCCACCGAGAAACAGATCGCGAGGGTGAACACCCTGGCCACCCGAGCAACGTCCTGGCAGCAAGCGCCAGGTGGTCATTGATATCGCACTTCGATGTACTCTTGTCACGAGAATGCCAGGCGGCACGGTCGTGACCGAAACGGTCAATAGCCGTAGCTGTGGCGCTGTCTTGCTCGATGGCGCCCGAGTGCTTGACCATCTCCATCGTTGGCCAGCTGCGGCAGTATGAGTTGGCGCTTGGGTCTCAACGGCTCCAATGCCGATGCCATGAGAGGGCGGTGACGAAGCTCTCGACGAACGCCTTGTCGGCCTTGTTCGCGCGGACGACACCGCTAGCGTCGCTGTCGATACCTGCGTTCGCCAGCGCCACTTGCGCATCGCCCCACGCTGCTACGACTTTGTGGTGCCGGTAGGCCTCGCTCAGGTTCAGCGCTGTATAGGGCTGCTCTGCAAGCGTCGATGCGCCGGTGCCGCCAGCCACAACAAGGGCGTCGTACTCGACGGACTGCGTACTGAACGCAGCCCGATCCGCAGTGAGCGATCCAGAAAGCGCATTGACGGTCCCGACATGAGGGGCGATGACGCAGAGGTTGGCCCCTTGAGCTGTGAGGGCGGCCCTGAGACGCTTGATACCGGCGACGTCCGCACCAGCTTCCACGAGGACGCCAACGAGCCGCCCGGCGATCGAGCCCCCTCCCAGCGGTTGCATCGACAAGGCGGGCGAGGGTACGACATCGCCGCTCGGCCTGCCTTTGGGTGCCTTCAGTCCGAGGTGGGCGGCGACCTCCGAGACCAGGACTGAGTCGATGTTGGCGAGGATTCCGAGAACGCGCTCACGGATCTCGGGCTGCTCACACTTGGACAGCTCGAACGAGAACGCACCGACAATGTGCTCGCGCTCCGGTGGGCTCATGCTCTCCCAGAACATCGTGGCTTGACTGAAGTGATCGCCGAATGATTCGGCACGCGCCCGAGCCCGGATGCCATCCATTGAGCGGGGGACCGCCACCCAGGCGCTCTCGCCAGCCGTGTAGGGGCAGCCTCCGCCGATTGAGTTGGGCGTGTAAGCGGCCCGACCTGGATGGACGGCGGCCTGCCCGTATCCGTCCCGCTGGGTCGTGTTGACCGCTGCTCGAGGTCGGTTGATAGGCAACTGGTCGAAGTTCGGTCCGCCAAGCCTCGTCAGCTGGGTGTCGAGGTAGGAGAAGTTCCGCGCCTGTAGCAGAGGATCGTCGGTGAAGTCGACGCCGGGCGGCACGTGAGTGGTGCAGAAAGCCACTTGCTCGGTCTCGGCGAAGAAGTTGTCCGGGTTGCGGTCGAGGGTCAGCGTCCCGACAATCGTGACGGGCACCAGTTCCTCAGGGACGAGCTTGGTCGGGTCGAGCAGGTCGATACCCTCGAACATCTGATCGTCAGTGTCCTTCATCAGTTGCACCCCGAGGTCCCACTTTGGGAAGTTACCGGCGTCGATTGCCTCCCAGAGATCGCGACGGTGGAAATCGGGATCGATCCCCCCGAGCTTCTGTGCCTCCTCCCACACCAAGGAGTGCATACCGGCGCGTGGCTTCCAGTGGAACTTCACGAGCGTGCTGGCGCCCTTGGAGTTGACCAAGCGGAAGGTGTGAACGCCGAAGCCCTCCATCGTCCGGAAGGACCGCGGGATGGCACGGTCCGACATGACCCACATCAGCATGTGAGCTGTCTCGGGAGTCAGCGATGCGAAATCCCAGAACGTGTCATGGGCGGTCTGGGCTTGTGGGATCTCCCTGTCCGGCTCGGGCTTCGCGGCGTGAATGAGGTCAGGGAACTTGATGCCGTCCTGTATGAAGAAGACTGGCATGTTGTTGCCGACGAGATCCCAGTTGCCCTCGTCTGTGTAGAAGCGCACGGCGAATCCGCGCACGTCGCGGGCCGTATCTGCCGAACCTCGGGATCCTGCCACCGTCGAGAACCTCACGAACACAGGAACATCGGGCCCTATGTCCGCGAGAACAGCCGCCTTCGTCACATGGCCGAGCGATTTCGTGAGACGGAAGTGACCGTGAGCAGCCGTACCACGAGCGTGCACGACGCGCTCGGGGATCCGCTCGTGGTCGAAGTGCATGATCTTCTCGCGCAGATGAAAGTCGTCCAAGAGTGTCGGGCCACGGGACCCGAGCCGAAGGCTGTTGTCGGTGTCGTCGACGGGCGTTCCCGTGGCGGTCGTCAAGACGTCGCCTCCGAGTGCCCATGTGGGAGCGACCGCCTCCTCGACAGGAGCGCTCATGGCGGTAGAAGCAGCTCTCCTGGTCGAGCGACCGGAGGAGACGGCTGCCTTCTTAGCAGGAACAGTCTTACTTGGTGATGAAGGTGTCATTTGTAAACTCTCCAATAGTGATTTCTAAAGGCAAGAACAAACCGGGCGTCAGGAAGTC
>PKYA01000005.1 GCA_003133545.1 Acidimicrobiaceae bacterium
CAGACCAATGATGGGCCACTCGATGCAGAGGGCAAGCTCTTATCAGGTCACGCGTCTTGAAGAACTCGGTGAACCCGAACCATGGACCGGCAAATCGGTTACAAGTCAGTCCCGATGGGACGACAGGTGTTAGGTGAGCCAGGTCCATGGTCCGAGGAGCTAGCCGCGAGGCAAGTTGCGATACACCTCGCGGGCGACATAGCGCTTGAGGATGCGGATGATCTCGCGTTTGGAACGGCCTTCCTTCACTCGGCGCTCCATGTAGGCCTGGGTCTCCGGATCGGACGCCAGCCGAGAGATGACGATGGTCCAGAGCGCCCGGTTGGCTTGTCGGTCCCCGCCCCGGTTGAGCCGATGGCGGGTGACTTTCCCCGAGGAGGCCTGGAGCGGGGAGACCCCGCACAGGTGGGCCCAGGCGGCTTCGGATCGCAGGCGTTCAGGATTGTCGCCGGCGGTGACGAGCAAGGCGGCCGCCGAGTCGATGCCCACGCCATAGATCCCGAGGAGCTCGGGAGCGTGAGCCTCGAGGAGCGGGGTGATCATTCTGTCGAGTTGGTTGATCTCTTCGTTGAGCGCACCGATTCGATGTGCCAGCGATGACAGGGCCGAGCTGGTCGCGACTATCACCGGATCAGCTGACCGGGTGGGCCGCAGGCCCTGGGCGGCGGCGATGAACTGCGGGGCGGGAAGACCTTTGATGCGGCATTGGAGCTGGTCGGGGGCAGTGAAGGTCAGCTGACGCATCTGAGTGAGGGCCTTCACCCGGGCCTGGCGGGCCGACCGTTTGGCCACGACGAGGACCCGCATGGCCTCAACCGCACCGTCCCGAGACTTCGCGTGGCCGTGGGCTCTGCCCGACAGGGCAGCGCGGGCGGCTTCGACCGCGTCGATCGGGTCGGACTTGCCGGTGCGACGACGGTCCTGGCGGTTGGGCCGGTCGACCTCGATGACCTCGACGCCGGCCCGGGCGAGGAATCTGGACAGTCCGGCGCCATAGGCACCCGTGCCTTCGACGCCGACCTTCCCGACCGGCCCGAACCCGGCCAGCCAGGAGAGCAAGGCCGAATAGCCGTCGGGCGTGGCATCGAACGATTCGGTGCCGAGCAGGCCGCCCACCTCGTCCAAGGCGGCAGCAACGTGGGTCTCACCATGGGTGTCGATGCCCCCAGTGACAGCATGCGCAGCTTCTACGATGGTCATGGCCATCCCTTCCTTTCCTTTAGCCTCGATCCACCGACCGACCAGAGGAAGGGCACGCCCAATGTGAGGCGGTGCTGTGGCCACCGTTGCGACACGACGGAGCCGATCCGGGGGCGTGATCAACCAAGGGCTCCAGCGATCGTCAGTTGTCAGCGCACCGAGGAAGGCGTCTGCGGCTGCGCCGGCCGCGGGAACGCTGTTCAGGTGAGGAGCGGCAAGGCACGCAGGTGCGACAGCGCGGTGATGAACGACTGCGCCCATGGCCAGCGTTCGGGCAGACGGAGGGTGGGTCGGCCCGCGGGGTTGACGAGTCGGCCAGGGATGGTGAGGACCCGGAAGCGAACCGTCGAGGCGACCGTCAGCTGATCGTCGGCGTGGACGTTGCCGAGGGTGGCGGTCCAGCGGAACAGATTGTGAGCGAGCACGGCGCACCCGAGCCACGCGGCGTTGGCGAAGAACCGGCCCGAGGGGCAGTGCTCTAGGCCGGCTCCTTCCTTCAGGTCCCGGATGGCGAGCTCGACGGTGGCGTGAGCACGGTGGAACCGGTCCGCCTCGACCGCATCCAGCTCGAGGTTGGTCACGAAGGCGTGGTGACGCCAGTCGGGCCAGAGCTGGCGTTGGACCGGATCAATGAGCCGGGTGCGGCGAACGACCAGACGCACCCGACGCTCGGCCCGCTTGGTCTTGCCCCCGCCGGTGACGTAGATCGTCTCCGCCACCTGGGCGGCACCGCCGTCGGGGTAGGCGATGTCACACCACTGGTCCTCGGGAATGGCGGCGATCGCCGCCTGCACGCTGGCGTTTTGGTGCACGGTGATCGACCAGGCCACCGAGAGCCGGTCGAGCACCGAGACCAGGTCCCAGCTGAAGAACCCCGAGTCGGCCCGGAGGGTGAGGGCACCTGTGGCCCCACAGTGACGCATCCGGGCGATGAGCTCCTCACAGAAGCGCTTGGTGCCCCGCTGGGAGGATCCCTTGCGCAGACGGGCGTGGAGCACCTCGCCGGTTCCCGCCCTGGTGGCGAGGAGGGGGTGGTAGCCGAGCACCCTGGTGTAGCCAAACGCTGCGCCATGTTTCTGCTTGCCGTGCACCTCGACGATGGTCGAGTCGAGGTCGATGGTCATCGCCTCTTTCCCCGGACCAGCCCCGAGCAACCACGCCCGTCGGACGGTCTCGGCGATCACCGCGTCCAGCTGGCGGATGTGACCGAAGGTGAACGATCGCAGGAACGTGCCCAACGTGGACGGTGCCATCACCCGGAAGGGCAGTACCCGTCCGGTCGCCCCGGCCCGCAGCCGGTCGGCGTGGTCGATGTGGGATGCCCCGGTCAGGATCGCCGCCACGAGCGTCAGCACCTTGCGGCCGGGATGGGCTCCACCGACACGACCACGCAGCCGCACGATCTCGTTCACGAGGGACTCCAGGCCGAGGCGGACCATGAGGGTGGCCGGCACCAACAGCCCGGCGTCGGCCACCAACGTGGGCTCGTCGAAGGTCACTGCAATCCGGTCGATGCTGCGCGATGATGAACCCACTGAAAGTGCCTCCTCGATCTGGTGGAAACAGCGTCTTAGACACCGCTATTTTCCCAGGCAGGGAGGCACTTTCCGCG
>PKYA01000087.1 GCA_003133545.1 Acidimicrobiaceae bacterium
CGAAGGAGAAGACACCACCGTCGGATCCCACCAAGAAGTACCCGCCGTCATCGGAGGAGGGAACCATCCCGACGATCGGTCCGTTCAACCTCGTGCCTGCTCCGATGGTGCCGGCCGGCGCTATTCCGAGTCCCGGTATGGAGCCGTAGAAGGGGGCGTTGAAGGAGAAGATCCCCCCATCGGAGGCGACCAACCAGTACCCGCCGCGATCGGCCGTGGTCGTGATGCCGACCACGGGACGCTGGAGCTTGAGGGCTCCGGTCGAGCCGTAGAACTGGGCCGAACCAAAGGTGAAGATCCCCCCGTCACTGCCGACAAGCCAGTAGCCATGATTGGTGGACGGCGCCGGTGGCGGTGGCGACGTTGCCGTGACGTCCAAACTTGTACTGCCGGCTGACGCGGCGAACTGCGTGCTGCCCGAATAGGTCGCGGTGACAGTGTCGCTGCCGACCGGGGCATTGCTCGCGCTGCAGCTGGCCGTCCCGTTCACCAGACTTCCGGTCGTGCACAGCGTGGTTGACCCGACGGCGAAGGTCACGTTGCCCAGGGGCACGCCGCCCGACGAAGAGACCGTGGCTGCGTAGGTGACGGATCCTCCGAATGGGGTGGACGTTGGGTTGACCGATGCCGTGGTGGTCGTAGGCGAGGTAGCGGGAGCCGTATTCGGTCCCGTGTAGTCGATGGTGAACGAATTGTTGTTGAGCGGACCGGTGGTGGCAATCACGTCGTTGCTGCCATCGATCATGTCAGTCTGGTATGCCGTGACCCCGCTAGGAGTCGAAGCAGTTTCCCCTATGCCGGTGAACTGGACTGAGCCGAAGTCGGCCAGTGTCGAGACCTGGTTGGTGACGGTGTTGAAAGGGGCTTCTTCGATCCACTCCGCCGACGTGCCCGGACCGTTGTAGGACACCTCACCTGACGTGGTTTGGTTCGAAGTGAGGTCGGCGAGCGAGATGGTCCACGTGCCCGGTCCGTCCTCGAAGATCGAGGCCTGCATCGCATCACCGGGTTCCACCGCGCCGATTGTCACCGGCGGATCGGGGTAGAGCTCGTACCAGGCGGCGTAACCGGTGGATCCTCCGGACGTGACCTGGAGCGTGCCCGTCTGTATAACCGAAGAGCTTTCAAACCCATCGATCCCGATCCATGTGCCCGAGGCCTCGGTATTCTGCGCAGGCTGCACGGCGGGAACGACCCACTGTCCGCTGACAGCGGTGAACTGTGTCCCCGCGTCGACGTACCCCGACCAGTTCGAAGACTCCGACGTAGCTTTCGCGCCGGCGACGTGGGGAAGCGGCGCGAGCACCCGATGGTCGGGTTCGAACTCTAGTGATGGAGCAGACGAGGGCTGGGAGTGGCCCCAGCTCGCCCAGGGTGTGCGTTGTGGCGCGTTGGCGCCTTGCGCGCTCTGGGCCACGGAAAGCGGGACGCTGGCGAGCACGCACAATGTGGTCACCGCCATGACTACGCCACTTTTCAGGTGCACTGAGCCCTCCCACGCTGTCACTGTTCACCGGCAGTTCATTGCTCGGCCAGGACAAAGCACAGGCGTCGACCTACCGGCAGTCTTGCGACTTTGCGACGATAGACGAGAAGCGACCTCCCGAGGCAGCAATCGCCGCCAATTTCCCCTATCCAACCCGTTCTGCAACCAAGGGGCTATCTCGCTGCAACCTGTCTGCTCAATACTCGTTGTCCGAGTCACCAGGGTTGCGATTGGTCACGCGGTCGTCCTTGGGGGGAACAGATGCAGGCAGGGTCACCGGCTTGGCTGGCGTGAAGGAGTGGACAACGGGTCATGGCGAGCAAGGAACAAGATGTGTTGGCGCTCGACGAGCTGGTCGCGGGCGACGTCCTGACCGAATTTCTCGTCAACTATCTCAGGGACTGCACACCCCAAGGGACGCTCGAAGAAGTACTCCGTTTGGCGGACGAGTCGCGCAAAGCATCGTTAGCGTGGGACGGCCCCACCTGGACCCCGTACGAACTCCGCCGCAGCATGCTCGAGGCGGCCGCAGTAGTGCTCGGAGGGATTGAAGCTCTTACCGAGGTCGGCCGTCATGCATTCGATTCCATCAGAAACCCTGAACGGATAGAGCTGCTGCAGTCCCTGGGTTCGCCCACGGCGGTATACGAGAGTCTGCCGAAGTTCATCGAACTCTACGGTCCGGCATTCGAGATGAGAACGGAGATGATGGGCCCCCAAGAGTGCCGGATCGAGGTGCGGATGAGGGAGCCCAATGAGCCGTTCCCCGAGCTCTGCGCCTTCAGCTGGGGTCTGGCGTCGACCATTCCCCAGCTCTTCGGGTGCCCGGCCGCCGAGATCCTCCAGGAATCGTGCCAGTGCGCTGGTGCTCCCCATTGCTCGGCCCGGTTGTGCTGGGGTGAAGGAGAGGACGCTCGCCTGAGCCATGCCGAGATCCGCGTGCGCCTCTTGGAGGCCAGACTCGATGAGCTACAGCGCACGGTGGCCGAGCTGGGATCGGGCGGCGGTCTCAAGGCCGTGCTCAGTCGCGTCATGGCCGCTGCTATGCGTGCGGTGCAGGCGCCGTCGTTCATTCTGGACATCAAGCCCAGTTCCACCTCGGATCGCTTCGTTCAATTCGAAGGTATCGACGATGCCGGTGCAGCCAGGGTAACCCGCGGACTTCGCACGGCTGGCGGGTTGGACAAGGCGGGGAGCATCATCGTCTCGAAGGTCGCGTCCGCGCGGGGGACGTATGGGCACCTTGTTGCCCTACGTGCCGATCAGGTCTCGTTCGAACCGCGCGAATATTCGGTCCTCGACTCGTACGCCCGGCTGGCGGCCGCAGCGATCGACTCAGAAGCAAACGTCGTCGAGGCTCGGCGCCAGGCGGCGACTGCCACGACGCTGCTGGCCCTGTCGAGCTCATTGGCCGAGCTTTCGACGAGCGAGGAGATGGTCCAGCACCTGGCCCGGACCATTCCGTCCGTCATCGACTGTGATCGTGTCCTCATCTCACTCGATGACCCGGATGGCACGACGGCACGGGTACATGCAACCTACGGATTCGACCAGGCAACCGATTCCGAGCTGCGGTCCCTGGCGCAGCCCATCTCGGCGGGCGTGGACCCGAGTGAAGTCTTCTGGCACGGCGCGCCGCTGTATCCCCGTAGCGTCGGCTCCGCCCTCGTGGACGCTGGCTCCATTCGCTCCTGCTCGTTTGCGATCATCTCGAACGCTGAGAGATTCGGATGGATCACGGTCTCGGTCATCGATAACCCCAGCCGTCTCGACGATCCCACCATCGCTGAGCGGCTCCGTGGCTTGGCGGGCCAGGCCGCGATCGCTATTCACAATGCCCACCTCTTGGAGGAGATTCGTTTCCAGGCGCTCCACGACAGCCTGACCGGATTGCCCAACCGGATCCTCATTTTGGACCGGGTCGAGCAGGCGATGGCTCGGGCTCGCCGGGATCACGTGGACGTGGCGCTCTTGTTCGTCGACCTCGACGGGTTCAAGGATGTGAACGACAACCTGGGCCACAAAATCGGTGACGACCTGCTTTGCTCGGTCGCCGCCCGGTTTGCCGGCACGCTGCGCGAGTCGGATACCGTGGCCCGCCTAGGTGGCGACGAGTTCGTGGTCCTGGCTGAGGGCATGTCGCTTGCGGCAGGTCCTGACCTCGTGGCCCAACGCCTCCTCGAGGTCCTGTCCGAGCCGTTCCATTTGGGCGAGAAGGGCCAGGTTCCCGTGTCGGTCTCCGCCTCCATCGGCATCGCAGCCGGGGTGCGGGACACCAGCGAAGAACTGTTCCGAGACGCCGACCTTGCCTTGTACGGCGCCAAGGAGGCGGGGAAGAACTGCTACCGGATCTTCGAGTCCGAGATGTACGACGCCATGCACAGTCGCCACGAGCTCGAGATGGACCTGCAAGTGGCCGTCGGCACCGACCAGTTCTTCCTCGAATACCAGCCGATCTTCAACCTCACGGACATGTCGGTCATCGGGGCCGAGGCTCTCTTGCGCTGGCGACATCCGTCCAAGGGACTTCTCCAGCCCGACGCGTTCATTCCTGCTCTCGAGGCCTCGGGGCTGATCATCCCTGTCGGACGCTGGGTGCTCGTTGAGGCCTGCCGGCAGGCGATGGCCTGGCTCGACAAGGGACAGACGATCAAGATGTCGGTCAACGCCTCGGCTCGCCAACTCGACGCCGACACCTTGTTCGACGAGGTTTGCTTTGCCTTGACGGAGTCCGGGCTGCCAGCGGAGTCGCTCATCATCGAGATCACCGAGACCTGCCTCATGCGCGATGCCAAGGGTGCGCTCCATCAGCTGAATGCCCTGAAGTCGCTCGGCGTGCGCATCGCCATCGACGATTTCGGTACGGGATACTCGTCGCTTGCCTATCTCCAGCAGTTCCCGGTGGACTCGTTGAAGATCGACCGGACCTTTATCGCCGGAATGGGCAAGTCCCCTGAGGGCGACACCCTGATCCATACACTCATTCAGCTGGGCAAGGCCCTCAAGTTGGAAACCTTGGCCGAGGGTATCGAGGAGACCGAACAACTGATGCAGCTGCGCCGAGAAGAGTGTGACGTGGGGCAGGGATACCTCGTCTCCCCACCCCTCGCTCCGGAAGCGATCGAAAAATTGTTCGGCCTGGCTACGCCTCGGGTCAACGCCTGAACCTGCCTCTTCATGCGCCGCGTCGCCACCGTGTCGGCCTCCCGCGGGCGGGGATACGGGCGGCGAGATAGCGTCGGTGTCGTTCCGTTCGTGAAGGGTGGAGGTGCAGCGCCAGCATGGAAATACGACGAGTGGTCACTGGGCATGACGCCGACGGCAAGGCGATCTTTGTCGGCGACGAGATGGTGGTCCCGGTTACGCTGGCATTGCTGCCCGGCACGGAGTTCCATCAGCTGTGGGGGGCCGATTCGGTGCGCGCGTTCCCCGACGACGGTGCGCGGCCCTCCGCCAAGTCCTATTTCCCGGCTCCGGGCGGCTTTCGCTTTGGATTCTTCACGATTCCTCCCGACGGAGGGATCGGCGCGCCGCCCGACCTCGACGTCGTGGCGGCCCTGGCCGAGTTCGCCAGGAAGCTTCCCGGCCTGGCGGAGCATCTCGAGCCCGCCGAACCGGGCATGCACACGTCGGCTACCGTCGACTACGGCGTCGTGGTTTCAGGACAAGCCACGCTCGAACTCGACGACGGTGAGAAGGTCGTGCTCAACCCGGGTGATGCCTACGTCCAGAACGGGACCCGGCACCGGTGGTCCAACTCGGGAGATGTGCCGGCGGTGATCGCAGTGTCGCTCATCGCGGCCAACCATGCGAAGGTGGGCTGAGAGCCGGGACCGCCCTTGTACCGGTCAACTCGATGCGGAACGACCATCCGCCTTGAGGTTGAGCTGGTTCAAGTCGGAGGAGAGGGTGCGCAGGCGATCGGCCAGCTGTCGGGCACGCTCGTCCACGGTGGCCCGTGTGACCTGTGTGAACTGTGCCCATGGGTCGCGGTCCGGATCGATCGCGGACCGCAGCTCTTCGACCAGGTCGTTCGGTCCGGCGGCGTTCACCGGCGCAATGGAGAGGCGGTAAGAAGAGGCATCCGGACCCTCGGCGTAACAGCGCAAGGCGGCGGCGTTGAGGCGCTCGTCAATGACGACAAGAGAAGCACCCTTAAGGGGATTGAGCTGCGGAGTGTCGACGACCCATCCTCCGGTGTTGACCACGTCGACGGGGGAGGGGAACGATGAGCAGGGCCGGCTTTCGACGAACGGCTTGTGGGTGTGGCCGAAGACGAATGTGACGTCGGCCGGTCTGCCGATCTCCGCGTTGATCTGGGTGGCTACCGGACCGTTGAGATACGCGACGAGTCCTTCTTCAGCATGTGGACTGAGGATGATCCCCGGGCGGTGCCGCTCACGTACGGCCGTGCCCACTCCGGCGCGCAGCAGGCCGGCCACCGTGTGGGCCTCGATGTCCGCCCGCCCCCGTGACTCGGTGGCCGCCTTGATGGCCCGCTCAATGGCGGCGATCTCGGCGTGCATCGCCTCGTGGCTCTGGAGGGACTCGTAGAGCGACCGGGTCACCCGCATGATGTCGCCGCTGTCGCCCATGGAGGACCAGAAGAAGTCGATCCAGCCGCCGTTGTCCGCCTCCAATTGCCAGGCCTCCACGGCACCCGTCCGCGGTGATCCGAAGACGGTGTCGAGCAGGGACATCATTCGGTAGAGCGGTTCGATGTAGTGACCGTGACTGAGAATGACCGCTCGCTTTCCCGAGTCGTCGACCAACCCGAGGTTCGGGTAGCTCTGCTCGACGGTGATTGCGGCTGCGGCGTTCCCCCGCTTGGCGAGGATCTCAATGAATCGGTCACGCACCGGTACCCGGTCGTTCGACGGCAGCAAGTTGGTGGTGTGACGATCCCGGGGACTCGGAGTGGCGGAGGGATCCCCTTCGAGCAACTGGAGGTAGCGGTCGTCGCTGGCGCGTGACCACAGGTGGTGGTCGTGGTTGCCCGGGACGAACCTGAGGGCGGGGGCGACCGGAGCATCGGGTGCGCCCGGACGCAGCGCCGCGATGAACTGGGAAAACGTGGTCGCGGCGTCCTCAGGGGCAGTGAGGGCCAGTTCGAAGAGGTCCCCCAGCACAATGAGCTCGGGCGGTGCCTGCCCGGGTTGCCGGAGGGATCGGAGACATTCGCACAGTGCCAGCAAGACGGGAGAGGGTGCCGTGGCGTCGACGCGCTCGCCGTCCGACGTCACGTTGGTCAACAGGCTGTTGAGCGCACCCAGATGGAGGTCGGAGATGCACACCCAACGGATGGGGGCCATGGCGTTCCTTTGCGTCGGTTGTGGACTGGGGGCGCGCAGCGTCTTTGTGGTTGCTCTAGGAGGCACCCAATCGCTGGTTGTAGCTGGCGATCGTGTTGTTGGCGGCCTTCTCGGCGTTTGCCAAGGCCGTGGCGGGCGACACGCCACTGGTGTACATGGACTCCTCCGCATCGAGGATGTCGATGCGGACGTCCGCGTACGGGCCAATGACCGACCCTGAAGTGGCGGAGTCGTTGGCACCATCGTTGATCTCGTCGTACGCGACCTTGTAGCCCGGGTTCGTCGCCCACAGGTGTGTGACCGTCGCTGTTGCTGCCGAGGACTTGCGCACAGGGATGTAGCCGGTGCCGGCGGCCCACGTGGCTTGGCTCTGCGTGTTGCAGATGTAGGCGAGGTACGTCCACGCTGCGGCTTGGTCGAGGGGAGGCACCTTGGACGAAATGTAGACGCCGGACCCGCCGGGCTCTATCCCCCCCTTGATGGACGCGCTCAGCGCCGGGAAGGCGCCGATGCCCATCTTCACGTTCGGGTAGTTCCCCGAGCCGAGGAGCTCGGTGACGGTTCCAAGGGCGGCCGAGGTGTCGATGGTCATGCCGTACTTGCCGCTCCCGATGCCGATGAGGTTGTCGAAGTCGTCGGGACCGCTCGACGGGTTCGTCGTCGCATCTCCCGACGTCACGAGGGAGTCGAGGTCGCTGAATATCGCCAGGGCGGTTTTGGTGTCGAAGACGACCTTGGTGGCGCGGGCCTTCCTGCCGTTGCTGTTGTTCACGAAGAGCTGGTTGGCAGTGGCCAGCCAGGTCTCGAGATGCCAGGGGTCGAGCACCAGCCCCGTTCCGCTCCCGGAGGCCTTGAGCGCTTTGGCGTCGGTCAGCAGCTCGGGCAACGTGGCCGGCGGCGAGCTCGGGTTCAATCCGGCCTTCGTGAAGGCGAGCTGGTTGTAGTAGAGGATCGGGGCCGACACGGCGAAGGGGAGCGCCTCTTGCACGCCGTTGACCTTCCAGTAGTCCAGGGGACGGGCCAGGAAGTCCGAGGTGGAGTAGTGGGCTGCGTTCATGCACGACTGCACCGGCAGGAAGGACTGGGTGTCGATGGCCTCCTGCGTGCGCTGATCCT
>PKYA01000040.1 GCA_003133545.1 Acidimicrobiaceae bacterium
TCGACTTTTTCAGGGGGAAGTAACTAGAGGAGCAATCAATGGGCACCAAGAACAGAGCACCAAATAGAACCCAAGACGCCAAAGGGCCGCTGAAGGAAGCCGCAGGTCGCATCACCGGCAACCGCCGAGTAGGGGAGATCTGACATGTTTCGCCTAATCGGAATCGTTGTGGTCGCCCTCATCGTGCTTTCCCTCCTCGGAGTCGTTGTAATCCGCTGAACGTCACAGACCGTGAGCGTCGACGACCCGGTACTTCGGTGAAGTCGGGCGTTGCCACCGCCAGAGGTGGGCGTTGGTAAGCCTCGACCATTAGGCATGTCCTGCGGTCTGTTGAGGTCGATAATGAGTTGGCGAAGATCCGGTCAGGAGTTCCCGAATAGGTGGCCACTTCGTATTGGCCACATATCCCCCCATCTCGCCGTTTCTCATCGCCACGGGACTCTGGCAGGTGTCGTAGTAGGTTGGTCTTTCGCGTAATCGGATAAGCCACAAACGGGTTCGCGCTAGGAGCGCCCCCCCTAGGCACTTTCGGGGCGATGCCCCATGTCGACATGTCCGCGCTTTCGGGCACACCCGGAGCCCGGCGGGGCGCGCTCTGAACCGTCGATCAGGCCGGCCCGCCCCGCGTGTTCGGGGCCTCTTCGCTTCGGACGGCTACGCCACATGGCGGTCGCTGGGGAGGATGTCTATCGCGCAGTCATCCGGTTGAGCTTCTGGAGGGTGCTTGTCCATGCCGGCTCGGATGACGGGAGCGCGGACTTGCTCGAAGTTGTCTCGAAGTCCCTTGAGCATCTCGTCCTGCAGGTCGCCGAAGTCGACCTCGACCTCATGCACGAAGCGTGTTCCATCGCCTTCCGGCGTGAAGTGGAACCACCACTGCACTCGGCGGAGCCGGTCCGCCAGGACAGGGTTGACGATCCACGAGAACGTGGTGGGCGTGTCACAGATGACGACGATGGAGTCCGCTGTTACGTCCATCTCGCTGCCGTCGGCGAGTTTGACGGACTCCTCAGCAAGAAAGCGCGTGCCCGTCTCGACATCACCGGCCGGTTTGTGCGTCACCGTCTTGAGCTCGCCGCTCCCCGCGAGCTCGACATGCAGCGATAGGTCGCTCACGATGTCGAACAGCATCTCGGGAGGGGCGTCGATGGTGGCTTCGGTGCGATACGCGAAATCGGGCATGTTCTGCTCTCCATTCCTCGACGGCCGACGAACATCCTAGTTTGGCCGCGGAACGAGTGATCCCTCGGAGCCGGCTCCCTTGGCGCCCGTTCGTACCATAGGGGTCGCCCCGTACATTGCCGGGACTGCGATCATCGGGTTGTAGAAGACTGTCAGACTATGGGTCTCTACAACATGTTCCACATCGAGGCTCCATGTCGTCGCTGTGGAGAGAACGTGGCGCGGATCCTCCAAATCAAATATGGGGAGTGCGAACTGTACGACCTGCACCCAGGGGATTCCGTTCGATGGGCAACGGGCAACAGGGAGGTGTTGAACCACGGAACAGAGCCAAGTGGGAAGGCTTGGATACCGGCATACTCGGGCGCTTGTCCCATTTGTGGCGATGAATCGTGGTTCGCTGATTTCGCCGTGGTTGTAGACGGAAGTCAACTCGTCGGAGCGGTTCAAGCCCCTTTGGGTTATCGGTTTGCGGAAGACTCAGAAGTCGTGCGAATCGCGGTTGTAGAAGACCCGACTCCGGAGTTATTGCCAAGGTAAACCGCCCTGCGGACTGGGGCACCCTCGAATTCCGAATCGTTGTGCCAGCTGCAGATTGATGACGACGGGCAGCCCCGCCGGGATTGCCGGATGAGAGGGCGTGACTCCACAGTCGAAGCAGGGCGGACTCACAGCGGATCCATACCCAGCTGAGATTAAGTTGCTGAATGAGGCTTTCCTTCCCAGGCAGGGGGAAGCGTGGGGTGCTCTTTGCCGTCGCGACGGTCAGCATCTTCGCCGTATGGGTCAGTCCGGCCGCCGGCGCCGAGCAACTCGGGCCAGCCAGCATTCCGACCACGGCCACATTGGTCTACAACAAAGATTTCCCCGATCCGAGCATTCTCGTGGTGGGCCACACATTTTTTGCGTACTCCACCAACTCTGACGGTGAGAACGTTCCCGTCATAGAGTCGCGCGACCTGGTGGATTGGCGCGCCATCGGCGATGTCATGTCCGTGCTCCCGTTATGGGCAACCGAAGGTTATATCTGGTCCCCATCTGTGAGCCGAGCGCCGGGCGGCGGCTACCAGCTGTTCTTCAGTGCGTACGACGAGTCAGAAGGTGTCATGTGTCTCGGTCGCTCGACATCAAGGTCACCGCTCGGACCCTTCGTCGACGACAGCGGGGTACCCTTCTTGTGCCAGGTGAGTGCCGGGGGCTCGATCGATCCTTTCGTGTATCGGTACGATGGAACTGACTACCTCGTCTGGAAAGCCGATGGGGAAGGCGGGCAAACACAGGCGGTACGCTCAGCGCGCCTGACTGCGGGCGATTCTGAGCTGGTCGGCCCGCCGGCCACCCTGCTCAGCGCGAACTTGAGATGGGAAGACGGGGTGGTCGAGCGGCCTGCATTCTTGGACGCATCCGGGGTCCTGAATCTGTACTTCAGCGCAGGTGACTGGTCGAGCGCGGACTACGCCATCGGCACGACCACCTGTTCATCCCCATTGGGGCCTTGCGCAGGCAGCGCCTCCCAACCCGTGACGATCGCATCTAGCGTTGCTACCGGGGCTGGCAGTCCGACGTTCTTCGCGGTCGATGGTTACACGTACCTTGCCTTCTCCGCCTGGACGAACGGAGTCGTTGGTAACGAGTTTGGTCATCGAGCGCTGTTCTTGATGACCATCGGTGCTGATCCGATCGTGGAACACGCGGAGGCTTCGTTATGAACCTGACGAACACGGCTCTGGTCGACAATCAGCAACCGATTGACTGCAGGAGCGCCTACCAACCGAAGTGCCGAGTCGTCCCACCGTCCCGGCAATGTACTGGGCGACCCTACGCAATGCGTCCGTACCGATGATCTGACGTTTAATCGTCCGCCAGTACGCCTTCGACCCAAGCGCAAGTGGTCTCGCTTACGCTATATAGGGGGCCCCAGCGCCGCCTCAAAGTCGACGCTCCTTGGGAGGAGATGGAATGCCAAGAATGGTAATCACGCACCGCGTCGTTGACGTTGAGAAGTGGCTGAGCTTCAAGGCAGAGCGTGCCCAGGCCATTGCTGGTATGGGTGGCTTGAATGCGGTCGATCTGGTGGCACAAGACGGTAGTAATGCGGTTGCTATCATCGGTGACGTCGAGGATCCGGCGGCCGTATTGGCCGCCCTTGCCTCACCGCCTGCTGAACTAGGTGCAGCTATGGAACGACACGGAGTAGTCCCGCCGCTGACGATCTACATCGAGAAGTAGGCGGTACTCCGGACACCGCCGCACCGCTTTGGTGTCCCACCGACCCGGCGGTTGGGGCCACTCAGGGCCGATCTTCCTGGAAGCTTGGTCTAGATACCCAAATTCCGACACTACGTCTGGAAATCTCTCGTTTTCAACCCGTCGGCGACCTGCCGGGCCTTCGCACATGACCATTCGCCAGATTGACATTCGGCCACTTGTCCGAAGAATTGGGTGACCGTCGTGACAACGTTGGGCTCACATAGTGCGGCCCTCCGTAGAGTTCTTCACATAAGAGGGAGAATCTATGGGCATCGTTGGAACGCAAGCATACGCGGAACGAATGCCTCAAGGCGATCCCAAGGTCCCAAGACCTCTCTCGGATCGGATCATCTCCTCGATCACCCTCATGAACTTGTCCGCACCAATGGCACTTGTGGTCATTGCTCTGTTGACCGCCTTGTCGTGGGTCGCTGCGTATTTTCTCGGTGGCGGAACGAACGTGGCACCACACTGGTTCTACATTCCGGTATTCCTGGCTGGTCTGCGATTCGGGCCGTTTGGGGCTTTGACGACCGCGGTGATTTCGATGTTCGTGGCCGGGCCACTCCTACCCGCGGACGTCGCCACCCACACACCCCAGGCGATAAGCGACTGGGTGAGTCGGGGCATCTTCTTTATACTGATCGGCCAGTTCGTGACCCTGCTCTTTGGTGGAGTGCGGCGGATGTCGGTCCGCGAGGTCCACCTACAGACGAAAGTGGAGCTGGGCACGACGGAATTGCAGGCTCGTGAAGCCCGCTACTCAGCGCTCGTTGAGAACTCTTCGGACCTTGTCACCATCGTCGACCGAGACGGGACCATCTTGTTTCAGAGTCCCTCCGTTGCGCGAGTCCTTGGTTGGGATGCGGAGAGTACCGAGGGGACAAGCTTTGTGGCCGCTTTTCATGACTCTGATCAGCAACGTTGGCGCACCATTGTCGATTTCCTGGTCGAGGACTCTGACGGTGAAATGGTTGCGGAGTGGCAAGTCCGTCACGCCGATGGCTCGTGGCGCTTCCTTCAGTCCATCGTCACCAACCTCATCCACGAACCCAGCATCGGGGGATTGGTACTGAACAGCCGGGACGTTACCGATCAGAAGACCCTCGAAGATCAGCTCCGCCACCAGGCATTCCACGACCAGCTCACCGGTTTGGCCAACCGTGCCCTGTTCGCAGAGCACCTTGATCAGGCTCTGCGCCGCCAGAGCCGGGTGGGCGATGAATTGGCTGTTCTCTTTATCGACCTGGACGAGTTCAAATCAGTGAATGACCTGCACGGCCACACGCTCGGCGACGAGCTGCTAAAGCAGGCGGCTGAGAGGCTAAGGACTACCCTGCGTGATGCCGATGCCATTGCCCGCATAGGTGGCGACGAGTTCGCAGCGCTTTTCGAAGGAGTCGCCCTCGGCCTTGATGCCAGTGCAGCGGCCGATCGCGTCATCGAGTCGTTCGCCCAGCCCTTCCTTATCGAGTCATTGGAGGTCTTCGTGACGGCCAGCATGGGGATGGCACTGAACGACTCTGGCACCGAGAGCGCCGAGGACCTAATTCGAAACGCCGATCTGGCAATGTACGCCGCCAAGACGGCCAACAAGGGCCGCTACGAGGTCTTCTCCACCAACATGCATTCGACAATCCTCGATCGCATGCAAATGGAGCTCGACCTGCGACATGCACTCGACCAGAGTGAATTCGAGGCTTACTATCAACCCATCGTCACCCTCCCTTCGGGAAGCATTGTCGGCGCTGAAGCCTTGATTCGATGGAATCATCCCCAGCGCGGCTTGGTCATGCCAGGCGAGTTCATCGGCGTAGCCGAGTCCTCGGGGATCATCGTCCAGATCGGTGCATGGATACTCCATCAAGCCTGCAAGGAGTTCGAGGTCTTGACCCGAGGAGTGTCCGGTGGGCAGAGTCTTGGTCTAAGTGTCAATCTGTCTACTCGACAGCTCAGCGATCCACTCCTCATCGACACCGTCCACCGCGCACTCGCCAACTCTGGTCTGGAGGCGAGACGTCTTACGCTCGAGATTACCGAAAGCGCCATCATGGTCGATGTGCCGAGCACGTTCCGCGTGCTTACCGAACTGAGAAGCTTCGGCGTGAAGATCGCCATCGACGATTTTGGGACCGGGTACTCCTCACTGAGCCTGCTCAGCCAGATTCCTGTCGATACGATCAAGATCGACCGGTCCTTCGTCACTAACGTCGCCAACCGCCCCGAGCCTGGCCGGCTGATTCGGGCGATCCAGTCGCTGGCTAACGACTTTGGCCTTCGCACCGTGGCCGAAGGGGTGGAGGATCTTGATCAGCTCGAGGCGCTAGAGGGGTTGGAATGCCAAGCGGCCCAGGGCTTTTACTTCGCCAGACCGCAGCCTGCAACGCAACTGGCCGAACTCCTCGGACGCGATACATCTATCTCGGTTGTGGCAACCTGATCATCTGAGATTGGTCGAACTGCAACGAGTGACCAGAACGACGAGGGTCAGCGTCATGCCGCCAAGAGCGAAGAGTCACACCAATTGGAATTGGTCCCCGAGACCGGCTGGTTATATCGCTGGGCACGCAGAATCGTTTCCTAAAATTACCGGATGGCCGCCAGAGGGAGGCCCGCCGAATCGGCGTTCTGTCCGTATGACGTAACCCCGGTGTGTACCGGTTGCCGACCACGTTACGGTCCCTCATTATGAGGTCTCGCAGGTGCCCCCAAATATCCCGGCGGCCCGGACTCCAGAACTGCCCCCCTGGCGTCATTGCCGCTCTGGACCGGAGTGAAGGGAGGGAGGCTTCGTCGGCTCCCTCTGAACATCGCCTGGCAAGCCGCCCGCCGGGAACTGGGCCGCCCCGAGATCCACTTTCACGACTTGAGGGGTGCCGGCCTCACGTGGGCGGCTACTCAAGGCGCAACGACCCGGGAGCTCATGGCGGTTGCCGGCCACACCAGCCCGGCTGCCGCGCTCCGCTACCAGCACGCAGCGGAGGACCGCGATGCGGTGATCGCCGAGGCCCTCTCGGGTCTCGCCGAATCGGCCCGCGCCGCGTCAATGTCGATTCCGCCCGCGGGATATTCGCGGGATGAAACGGAAGGCTCGCCCGGCGGCCGTCGCGCGGGAAGTGCCCTGCGCTGCACTTCTGGAGAGAGCGGCCGACCGGGATCGAACCGGCATGATCAGCTTGGAAGGCTGAGGTTCTACCATTGAACTACGGCCGCGAATCGGGGGAAGTCTAGAGCGTCTACCGTCGTCGTTGTGGACGCACTCTTCGCACGGGTCGATGGCGAGCAATTCTTCTACGAGCTGGTGGACCGCTTCTACATGGGGGTGAAGGGCGACCCCTTGCTGCGGCCGTTGTACCCCGAAGATCTCACCGACCCGAAGAGGCACCTGGCGCTCTTCTTGATGCAGTATTGGGGCGGTCCCGCCACCTACAACGAGCAGAGGGGTCACCCCCGCCTGCGGATGCGGCACGCCCCTTTCGTCGTCGGCCCGGCGGAGCGCGATGCGTGGCTGCGTCACATGCGAGAGGCGGTGGATCACATGGTCGAGACGGGCCGCCTCACGCCGCCAGACGCGGACGAGCTGCTCGCCTATTTCGACATGGCCGCCCATTCCTTGGTCAACGCTCCGTAAGCGACCGGCGTGCTGTTCAGTCGAGGAAGACCGGAGGGCGGTGCTCGCGGCGGGCGCGCACGGACTCCTCGAAGTTCTGCGTGGTGATGCGGACGAAGAGCTGCGCCGTGCCCTCGGCGTCCATGTGCGTCTGCAGGCTCGACGCGTCGAGACTGTTCCAGAGCTGCCGCTTCGTCAGCTCGACGCCGGCACGGCTCCACCCGATGATGCGATCGGCGATTTCGAAGCAGGTGTCGAGCAGCACGTCGCCCTCGACGACATGGGACACGAGCCCGATCCGGTCAGCCTCGGGTGCGGACACGTCCCTGCCGGTCAGCATGATCTCGGCGGCACGCGACTGCCCGACGGCTCTCGGGAGGAGGAAGCTGATCCCCAGTTCTGCGGCGGTGAGGCCATTGTTGATCCCGGCGGCCCTGAAGAAGGCAGACGCTGCCGCGACGCGGATGTCCGCTGACAGGGCGAGACAGAACCCTCCGCCGATGGCCGGGCCGTTCACGGCGGCGATCACCGGCTGGTGCAGCCGCCGGATGGTGCTGATGACCTCGTCGAGGAGTTCCATGGAGCGGAGTGCCATGGTGGGCAAGGTCAAGCCATCGACATGGGGGATCGTCCCGGGGTCCTCGAGATCGGCGCCCGAGCAGAATCCCTTGCCTGCGCCGGTGATGACTACGACCCGTACCTCGTTGTCGTACCCGATCTCGCGCAGCCGATCGCGGAACGGGATCATGACGTCGAAGGCCATGGCGTTCATCCGCTCGGGGCGGTTCAACGTCACCAGGGCGACATGGGGATGGGGGGTGGAGACCTCGACGAAGGACATGTCCGGCATCGTAGGCAGCGCGGGCCGACCGCACCGCCGGCGCTCGACCCGCCGGCTTGTGACAGTTGCGGTACGGCACGAGCAGGCCTCGTGGCCATGGGGTACCTTCGGTCCTGGAGTCGTCAGGACGACAGGAGATTTTGTCCCATGGAGTATCAGCGCTACGAGAACGGTGTCCCCTCCTGGGTGGACCTGGGAAGCTCCGGCCTCCCAAAGGCCAAGGAGTTCTACGGAGGGTTGTTCGGGTGGAACACGCCCGAAGGCGCCCCCGAAGCCGGTGGGTACAGCGTCTGCGACATCGGTGGGAAGACCGTGGCCGGTCTGGGGCCGAACATGAATCCTTCGGCCCCTCCCTACTGGTCCACCTACGTGAACGTCGACAGCGCCGATGACACGGTGGCCAAGGTGGAGTCCAACGGCGGCACCGTGTTCGTGGCCCCGATGGATGTCCTCGAAGCCGGCCGGATGGCCGTCTTCGCTGACCCGGAGGGAGCGGTGCTCGGCCTGTGGCAGCCCAACCAGCACATGGGAGCCCAGCTGGTCAATGAGCCAGGCACCTACTGCTGGAGCGAGCTCATCACGGACGATCTCTCCGGAGCGACTGCGTTCTACCGCGGCGTGTTCGGCTGGGAGGCGGAGGCCCAGGGGCCTGCGGGTCCGGGCGGTTACACGGAGTGGAAGCTCGGTGGCAGGTCCCTCGGCGGCATGATGGGTCGGCCGCCGGGGATGCCCGCGGAGGCCCCACCCTTCTGGGGTGTCTACTTCGCGGTGGCCGACACCGATGCCTCGGTGGCCAAGGCCACGGAGCTCGGGGCATCCGTGATGATGCCGCCGACCGACATCGAACCGGGTCGCTTCGCCGTGCTCGTCGACCCGGTTGGGGCCATGTTCAACGTGCTGGCCCTCAAATCCGGCGCTTCTTCGTAGCGTGGAGCGCCGGCGTCTGGGGAGAACCGGCCACGAGAGCAGCGTGGCCATCCTCGGCGGGGCCGCCTGCTGGGCGGCCACCCCCGAAGAGGCGGGGGACTGGTTGCAGCGGGCGCTTCGTCGCGGCGTCAACCACCTCGATATCGCTCCCCAGTACGGGGCGGCCGAAGCGGTCGTCGGCCCGCACTTGGCCGCCGTCGGGGCGGAGCTCTTCGTCGCCGGCAAGACACTGCGGAGCAACCCTGACGGGGTACAGGATCAGTTCGACTCCACCCGGAGGCTGTTGCACCGCGACGTTCTCGACCTCTACCAGGCCCACGCCTTCACGACGGCAGCAGAGCTGGACAGCCGTGCAGGCGCGCTGGAGAGAATCCTCGCGCTCCGCGAAAGGGGGCAGGCGCGCTTCGCCGGGATCACCGGTCACGGCCTCGATGTGCCCGGGGTGTTCCTCGAGGCCTTGCGGCGCTTCGATCTCGACACTGTCATGTTCCCGGTCTATCCGGCACTGTGGGGACGCCCGGAGTATCGCGAACCCGCCGATGAACTGCTGACCCTGTGCGCTACGCGCGACATCGGAGTGATGGCCATCAAGGCGGTGGCGCACCGGCCCTGGGCCGATCGCCGGCCACTGGGCGACGCCGCAGAGGAGGAGGAGGCGGCCGCGGAGCGGTGGGCCACCTCGTGGTACGAGCCGGCGGCGTCGCAGAGCGACATCGACCGCGGGGTGCACTTCGCGCTCTCCACGCCGGGCGTGCACGCCTTTTGCACGCCCGGCGACATCGCCCTTCTGCCCCGCGTACTCGACGCGGCGGACCGCTTCCGCCCGCTGCGCGCGGCAGAACGTCAGGCCGCGGTCGACGCCATGGCAGCGGACGAATTGATCTTCCCCATGCCCCGGTAGCTCAGGCGGCCCGCAGCGCGGCGATCACCTCGCCGAATTCTCCGTCGTCGGCCGGGTCACCCGGGGGCGTCACGACTATCCCCTGGCCGAGGTGCGCGTAGCGCGAGATGAGGAGGTCCGGCAATGCGGCGAACGTGGCGCACGGAACCAGGGCGTCGAGCACGTCGTCCGGCAGGACCGCGGCCAGGTCTTCCCATCGGTCGTCCCGGATCAGCGCGCGCAGCTGCGGGCCGAGCGCACCCCAGCCGTAGAGCTCGAGCGTCGGCCGGTAGGCCGGGGTGGAGTACAAGAAGGCGAGGAGGCGGCGCTGGCGCTCACGCTCGTCGCGCACGGCCTCTGGGGAGGAACCGGTGATCACCTGGGTGCCGATCACCAGCTCGAACGTTGCGTCGGTCAGCGCGCGCCGGCCGCGGGCCGCTCCCTCCGCCAGCCCGGGCCGGCAGACCGATTCGAGGTAGAGGGGATTCGAGTTGGTGGGATGGGTGACGAAGCCGTCGGCCACCTCGCCGCCGAGCGCGCAGGCCATGCGCTGCACGCCACCGATGTAGACCGGGGGTACCGCCGTGGTGGCGTCCGGACCCGGATTGAAGTACGGCTGCATCCTCGTGACGCGGTAGTGCGCGCTCTCGTAGTCCGGGCGTTCGCCAGTGCGAAAAGAGGTGAAGGCGGCCCGTACGGCGCCGATGTAGTCCCGCAGCCGGCCCAGCGGGTCGCCGCCGAACGGCATGCCGTAGCGATCCTCGATGTTCTGGCGTATCTGCGTGCCCAGTCCCAATTGGAAACGGCCCTGGCTGAATTTGGAGAGGTCCCAGGCGGCGTAGGCGGTCAGGGTGGGGCTGCGGGTGAAGGCCAGGGCCACGCTGGTGCGCACGGTGAGCCGGGTCGTGTGCTCGGCGACGAGCAGGGCGACGCCGAGGGCATCATGGACCGTCTCGGCGACGTGGAGGCCGTCATAGCCGAGCGCCTCCACCCTTCTCGCGTGGGCAACGATCTCATGGAGGCCGAGCCGCGGGTCCATGCCGGCGTACACCTTCATGCCGGGCCGCGACCCTCCGCGTTGCTCGAGCTCCTGCCGCGGGCGATGATGGCGTCGCGTTCGCCGGCCAGGCGTGCCTGGTCGAACCGTTGCTCCATCCATTCGCGCGCGATCTTCGCTTCGGCCGCCCAGGCCTCCTGGCCCGTCAGCTCCTCCATTGCGGCGTAGAGCCGGCGGACTTCGCGTACGTACGCCGCCGGGATGGAGGTGATGGCCGCCGCCACCGCCCTGGCCCGTTCCATGAGGCTCTCGTGGGGCACTACCTCGGTCACCAGTCCCCACTCGTACGCCGTGGTGGCACTGATGAAGTCACCGGTGAAGGACATCCGGCGGGCGCGGTCCGGCCCGATCAGTTGCGGCAGGCGGATGGACATCCCGCCTCCGGGCACCACGCCCACGCGGGCGTGGGTGTCGGCGAAGCGGGCCCGATCGGAGGCGATGAGAAAGTCACAGCACATGGCCAACTCGAGGCCGCCGGTCACCGCGGGGCCGTTGATCGCCCCGATGACCGGCGTGTCGTGCGCGGGCATGAGACCGAGATGGCTGAGGGGGCTGCGCTGACGCTGTTGTTGCACCGAGCGCAACTCCGTGGAGAGAGCCTTGAGGTCGAAGCCGGCGCAAAAGGCCGGGTCGGCTCCGGTCAAGATGATGGCGCCGACGTCGGCCCGGGCGTCCAGTTCCGTGATGGCGCGGTCGAGGAGCTGGGTCACCTCGCCAGAGAGCGCGTTGCGGGCCTCGGGCCGGTTGAGGGTGACCGTCGCGACGAGGTCGGCTACTTCTACTTCGACCAGTGCCATCGCGTCCTCGCCGTTCAGTCCTGCGCCGGGTCCGGTTCGTCGAACAGGACGATCCGTGAGATCTTTCCCTCACCATCCACTGAACCGAAGCAACAACCCCGTAGGACGACGCGGGTTCCTTCCCATTGCTCCCAGTCGAAGCGAAAGTAGGAGTGATGGAGGTCGACGCCGCTCGTGCGCCGCAGTGAGGTCTTCCGCCACGCCTCACGGCGAAACCGGCTGTAGGCCTCGCTGAGTCCCTGCGCCCCTTCCTCCACCGCACTCGGGGTGATGTAAACGAAGTCAGGAGTCAGGTGTTCGGCCAGCCGGGGGATGCGCTCGCCGTCGTCACTGACCAACACGTCGATCATGAGTTGGTCGATACGGTCGGCGAGGCTCTCTGTGTGGCGGCGATGCAGCACACCGGCAGTTTCGCAGAATCCCGCCCCCGCCGTTCAGTCCGGCCGCACGGCTGAAACGTAGAGTCGCTGGGTGGGGTGCTCTCCCTCATAGGGGGCGCGCTCGTGCGACTCGACCACGGTGAACCCCGCGTCTTCGACCAACCCGGCCAGCTCGTTGAGCGAAAAGAGCGTGACGTTGAGATTGGCCGGAAGCCCCAACATCTCATCGGCGTGGAGCGTTCCCTCCCCGCCGTGCACGGCCAGCAGGAGTGCGCCACCCTGCGCCAGGACCCGGTGCATCTCGTAGAGGGCGGCGGGCACAAGCCGGCGCGGCAGGTGAATCAGGGCGTAGAAGCACACGATGCCGTCGAGCTCGCCATCGGACAACGGCAAGGAGGTCATGTCTCCCTGGAAGAACGTCAGTGCCGGGTGGTGCCGACGGGCCTGGGCCACCATGGCGGCAGAGAGATCGATGCCGATGACGTCGACTCCCAGCCCGGCCAGGAAGGCCCCGACCTGCCCGGGTCCACACCCGAGGTCGCACACCGGGTTGGTGGCGCGCCCGTCGGGGAGCCCCGCCGCAAAACGCAGCAGCAGCTCCCGGTCGAAAGGCTTGCCCTCGAGCTCATGGAGGAACCTGTCCACGTACGCCGATGCCACCCGCTCATAGGTCGGGGTCGGGTCGGCCCACGGGGACGGGTCGCCGACCGGGCCCGATCCGCGCGCGCTCAGAGGAACTTCCCCCCGCCCCGCCCGGGCGGGCCCGCCGCCCTTTGGTCGCGGTCCCGCGGCCCCTCGCGCGTGCGCCTTTTGACCGATCGTCCCGCGAGAAGGAAGAGCAGCGCGCCCACCACGATCAGCCCGAGGATCGAAACCGCCACGGCGACCGCCCCCTGCGTGTGTTTGGCGCTACGGCTGTGACCGTGGTCCAGGGCCGCCGAGACCGTCATCTCGGCTCGGTGGACATGCCCGCCTGGCGCGGGCTGCGCCGAGACAGGCACGCTCACCGCCGTGAGGCAGAGCGCCAATGCGGCGAGGCCGAGGACGAACCGCGTGACGAGGTGGGGAGGACGCGCGTGCACGCCGTGCTCAGACAGCCTGGCCACCGGGGACGGCCCGGGTTCCCGGCCGGGACGAGTTCCACTCCTGGCGCAACAGCGCATAGGCGTACATATCTCGCTGCGCATCGTCGATCCGCTCCCAGCCGCGCAGGTGCGCCTCTCGGTCGAAACCGGCAAACTCGGCGGTGCGCTGTGACGCGATGTTCCACGGTTCAACGAAGAGATGCAGGCGCGGAATAGCCAGTACCTCAAAGGCGAAGGTGACCGCTCCCCGCAGGGCCCACCCCGCCAGGTTCTTGCCGCGGGCGGAGGGAGTGATCCAATAGCCCAGCGCGGCGCGTCCGTTCTCGATCTCGCGCAGCCACAGCCCCAGGCCTCCCCATCCCCGGACGGGGGTTGACCGATCGGCCACGACGAACGAGTAGCCGTCCCCGTCCTCGGCCTGACGCTGCTGGCGTTCGATGAAGGCGCGCCCCTCGTGGTCGCTGTAGTGCGCGGGCACGGACGTGACGGCCGGAATGTAGGGATCGGCCGCCGCCTGACGGATGAGCGGGAGGTCCGAGAGGGCGAACGGCCGTAACAGCACGGGCCCGCTGGGCAGTTCCGGCACCGTCAAGGGTGCTGCGAGCGCGGCGAGGTCGAAGGGTGTCACCGGAGAGGAAAATACCCCGGGACCAGGTGATGGAGCGTATCGAGATACCCCTTGGCCTCGGGAAGACCACCAAACCTCCCATGGCTCCAGCGCACCTCGACGTGCCCCGCTATCTCGTGGACCCGGCCGGAGGACCGCTCGCGGACCTCGGCCAACCAGCCGACACGCGGTTGGCCGCCCGCCTGGGGGAAGACCTCGAAGCGGACCAACCCGAAGAGCTGCCTCCAGTCCCAGGGAGTGGCGATGCGCAGGCGCAGCGAGCGCGCCGCGCTGGAACCGAGGACGAAATACGGCGCACTACCCATACGCAAGAGGCGCCACAGCATGGCTTCGGCGCCACCGGGTCCCGCCGAGAGGGCAGCGTGCCACCGCGCGGCCGACGCGCGTGCCACCTCGTCCGAGAGTGCGCCGTAGGCCACCTTCGCCTCGGCGGGCCACCCGGGGCGCAACCGCTCGGCCAGGGCCTCGCGCTGCGCCGTGGACAGCTCGACGGCCAGTGACGGTAGCTGGCGCAGGTCAGCCGCGCGCGGCGGGGCGACGGTGCCGTTGCGGGTGGGGGCGCCGGGGCCTGGTTCGTCGAGTCCCGGGAGCGCCACCATTCCGGTGTCGCCCGCCCCGCGTGAGGGCCTCAGGCCCGCCCGCTCGTCGCTCGCCCCGGCGGCGGCGCCCACGGCGTTGCGGACCACCTCGTAGAGGCGCTGATACTGCGACGGTGCGGTCTCGGCGTACCAGTCACCTCCGGCACCGCGCCCGCGCCGGGCCGGGCCGCCGACCAACAGTGTGTCGAAGACGTGTGTCGGGGAGGCATTGAAGAGGATTTTGGACAGGTACTTGCAGCTCACCAGGTACACATGGTCGATGCGCAGGTCCACCGGGGCCACCTCGTCGCCGCTGCCGCGTACGGCACCCTTCCACTCCACCATCTCGGGTCGCCGTCGCCGGAGCCCGTCGCCCGCCGTGAAGAAAGCGCGCCCGTTCTCCCAGGCGGCATGGAACTCGGCGTCGAAGGCACCGCCTTCTCGTACCGACGCCAGGCGCTCCCAGTCCTCGGGTGAGAGGTTGTGCATCACCGGGGAGCGGTTGGTCAGCACCTTGTCGACGTCGTCCTCTCCCAGCATCCCCAATCCCGTGCCCAGCTCGGTCACCATGGTGCGCAGGTGTGGCACCCCCGCATCCTTCCACGCCCGCTATGGGGCGCTCCATCTCCCGAACAGGGCGCGGGTGCGCGCCACGGAGGACGCCGGCGTGACGCCCCCGGGGGCCCACCCGGGTCCTATCATCGCTTCGAACGAAAGGGGTGCACCGGTGCACGAGACGCAGGCGCGTCACTCAGGGATCAAGTTCGCCCTTGTCTTCCTCGGGCTCTTCGGCGCTGCCTTCGCCATCACCGGGCTGCTGGTCGCCCTTCCGCCTCCAGCGGTCGGCGGCACGTGTGGCCCCGGGAGGTCCTCCGAGTCGGCCCTGGTGGCCTTCTTCGACCCGGTCACGATCGGCGCCGAACAGGAACCCCCGGCGACCGACACCGCGGGCCGGGCCGATTGGTTGGCCTTCGTGGGCGAATGCCAGTCGTCGGCGGACAGCCGCGTGCTCGCCGTTTTTGCCATTCTGGTGCTGTCCGCCGCCGTCGCCCTGGCGGGATCGGCGTTGGTCCTGACGGGAAGAAGGCGGTCGTCGGCCCCCGCTGCCCTCGCCGTGTGAGGCCCGTCCCGTCCCGGCGTGCCCCGGCGCGGCCTATTGCCGGGTCCGGCGCCTCCCGCTGGCACGGCGACCGTCAAATTTCTGACGTATCTGTTTGCGCCGGGCTTGGATCTCGCGGTGCGTCAAGCGCTCGGTCGTGTCATCGAGGCCGAAGCTCGCTTTCATGCTGCTGAGGTTGGGTTTCCAATCCTCTTGACGTTGGAGGCCGAGCTGCTGCACGATCCGCTCCCCGTGCTTCTCTGCGAACATCAACGAAATGGCCTCGATTTCGCCGAAGAGATCGAGATCCGGGGCCAGCGAGGCGATGGCGCCGTCGAGGAACACCAAGTTCTTGACGTACAGCATCAACTCCTTGGGCATGCGGGCACCGAGCGAAAGCAGCGTCTTGATCGACCGTTGCAACTCGGCCACGAGCTCCTCGGGGGTGAGGGTGGTTGGATCCACCGGAGGCCGGTCGAGGCCCAATCGGTCCATCACCACGTCCACGTTGATGTGCGCGGGCAGGGCGCCCAGGTCGCGTAGGGCAGCCACCTGGGAGGCTATGTCACCGTTGGAAGCGCCCACGACGAGCGAGAGCAAGGCCAGGCGCTTCGGCTCGGAGAGCCGGGCCGTGATACCGAAATCAAGGAGGGCGATCTTCCCGGTCGGGAGGATGAACAGGTTCCCCGCATGGAGGTCGCCGTGAAAGATGCCGTGCATCATGGCTCCTTCGAGAAAGCCGATCATGCCGCTCCGCACCACGGCCTCCGTGTCGATCCCCGCCGCTCGCATGCCGTCCACGTCGGAGAAATTGAAGCCGCGCAGGCGCTCCATAACGAGCATTCGGCGGGTGACCAGGGTGGGATGGGGCCGGGGGACCACGAAGTCGCGCTGCCCGAGCTCGGCGAATGTCCGCGCGATGTCGAGCATGTTCTCCGCCTCGAGCCGAAAGTCCAGCTCTTCGACGATCGTCTCGGCGAACAGCTCGACCAGGGCCGGTGGATTCGCCAGGGCGGCGATCGGGATGCGTCCCACCAGGAAGGGAGCCAGCCATGCCATGACGGCCAGATCCTGGCGGACGCGCTGCAGCACCGACGGTCGCTGCACTTTGATCACCACTTCGGTGCCGTCGGCCAGATGCGCGCGGTGTACCTGAGCGATGGAAGCGGCCGCCAACGGGTCGTGATCGATGGACGCGAAGACCTCGGACGGTGGCCGGCCGAGCTCCTGGCGGATCACCGCCTCGATCACCGGCCAGGGCTCCGGTGGCACCTGATCCCGGCAGCGCTTGAATTCGGCCACCAGCTCGGGTGGGAATATCCCCTCACCCGAGGCCACGATCTGCCCGAGTTTTATGTACGTGGGGCCCAGGCGCTCGGCTGCGATGCGCAGCCGGCGGGAGATGCCGGCCATCCTCTCCGTCCCGCCGCGGCGCCGCTCCGTGAGATACCACAGCCCGAGCGCGCCGCCCACGTGGCGCACGGTCGTGCCCACCCGCTTCCCGGGGGGAAGCCGCCGCCGCCGGATGAGGGCGGGGAGCGAGGCGTGGAGATCGGCGCGGGCGCCGGCCAGGTCGACCTTCCAGGCCAGATCGTCGAGATCGACCACCCACGGCCCGTTTTCGGTGAAGACACCGAACGCGGTGTCGGCTGATGCCACGAAACGAGCGTACTCATCAGTCGGCAAGATCAACCGGCGCGGTCATGACGGACGCACCAATCCGGTTTGGAACGCCAACACCACCGCCTGCACGCGGTCTCTCAGGCCCAGCTTGGCCAGGACGCGCCCGACATGCGACTTCACCGTGGCCTCGGAGACGAAGAGGCGCTCTGCGATCTCGGCGTTGGACAGGCCGTCGGCCACCGCCACCAGGACCTCTCGTTCACGCGCGGTGAGCCCGCGCAGCGCGGCCGGGATCTCGTCGTCGTCCTGGTCACCCTCGGAGAGGTCCGGCAGCTGATGGGCGTACTTCTCCAGCAGCCGCTTGGTGATGCGCGGGGACACGACCGCATCGCCTCGGGCCACGGTGCGGATGGCCTGCACCAGCTCATTGGGCGGCACGTCCTTCAACAAGAATCCACTCGCTCCGGCCCGAAGGGCGCTGAAAGCGTACTCGTCGAGGTCGAACGTCGTCAGGATGAGCACGTGGCTCAGGGACCCCGATGCCGTGATGGAGCGCGTGGCCTCTATGCCGTCGAGTCCGGGCATGCGCACGTCCATGAGAACGACATCGGGGGAGTAGAGCTCGACCATTCGCAGCGCATCGTTTCCGTCCGCCGCCTCGGCCACCACCGAAATGTCGTCCTCGGCTTCGAGGATCATGCGGAAGCCCTTGCGCAGGAGCCCCTGATCGTCGGCCAGCACCACCCGCACTTTCATGCGTGCGCGGGCGCCCTACAGCCGCGCAGCGTCGCCGCCACCCGCCAGCCCCCGTCGGAGCCGGGACCGGCGGTCAGGATCCCGCCGAAAGCGGCCGACCGTTCGGACATGCCCACCAGCCCGTGCCCGCTTGCGCTCGCGACGGGTCCTCCGGAGGAGTTCTTGAGGAGGACGGGCGCCGCCACTCCGTCGTCGACAATCAGCACGCCGACTTCGGGATCGTCGAAGGAGAGCTCGACCCTCGCCGAGCGCGCGGACGGCGCGTGCTTGAGCACGTTGGTCAACGCCTCCTGCACAATCCGGTAGACCGTCAGCTCCGCGGCTGCGGAGAGGGCGAACGGCTGTCCCGAATGCTCGACCGCCACCGCCAGCCCGGTGGAGCGCACCCGATCGGTCAGGGCCTCGAGTTCGGTGAGGCCCGGTTGGGGAGCGAACATCTGGGCGTCCGGCTGGTGGCGCCCGCCAGTGCCGACGCCATCGGTGACCGTGCCGTCGCGCAAGAGCCCCAGGAGGCGGCGCATGTCGCTCAGCGCGTGGCGGCCAGTCCCGGACACCTCAGCCATGGCTTCGGCGGCCCGGTGCGGGTCCGAACGCTGAGCCACCGCGGCTGCGTCTGCCAGGGTGACCATGACCTGAATGTTGTGCGAGACCACATCGTGCATCTCTCGGGCGATGCGCGCCCTCTCGGCCGCGGCAGCGAGGAACGTCTGCTGGTCGCGCTCGATCTCGAGCCTGTGGGCGCGTTCGGCCAACCACCCAAACTGGCTGCGCAGCGTCCGCACGACGACCCCGGCCAAGAGCGCGGCCGAGGCCATGCCGGAAAGAAAGACCAATGACTTGAAGTAGCTCCCGACGGGCGTCCAACGCGCCGTGGCCAGTATCACGCCGATCTCGACGATGAGGGCCGCCGCCACCACGGCGATCCAGTCGCACTCGGCTGCCACGGTGTAGAGCGCCACCAGCAGGGCGGAGTCAGCCAGCAGCGGGCCGGTGATCGACCACTGGAGCAGGCTGACCACGGCCAGGACCAGGAAGACGGCGATCGGGGCGCGCCGCCGTAGGACCAGGGGAAGGGTGAGCCCGGCCACGAACCACAGATCGGGATGCGAGGCACGGCTCACCACGAAGAGCCAGCCCGAGCACAGGACGAAGAGCCCCGCCGCCAGCGAGGCGTCGACCATGAGGGCGAAGCGCTGGTCCCAGCCCCGCAGCGTCTCCCAGAGCCGCCATGCGCCATCGGCAGGCCGGGTGTCCTCGGTGACGTCCGGCCCCGGCTGCTTCCGCATCCACCCGGGGTGCGTGCGTTCGACAATCTGGGACATCGGGTCTTCCTTCGTTCCCGTGGGCGAGAGCAATTGTACTGCGACCAGGATGAGCTCCTTCCGCACACGATCGAGACCAGGCACCATGGACCTGTCTATTCGCCGCGCTCACCTGCGACTTCATCCGTGGGGATGAAGTCGCAGGATCGGGCATCATCCCTACGGGGGTCCGGCTCGGGTCAGCGCTCGGTCCGAGCGGCCGCCTCCCGGCAGGCTTCCAACGCATCGAGTGCCGGGGCGACGTCAGCCGGGCTGAAGCAGAAGAACAGCGCCGCCACGGCGTCGGCGCCGGCTTCGGCATACTGCTCGACCTTCTCCGGCGTGAGCTCGTTGAAGTAGGGGCAGATGGTGATGCGCAGCTCGTGACGGTCCCGACCAGCCTCTTCGAGCAGCTCGTCCAACTTGCGCAGACCGGCAACGAGCTCTTCGGGGGAGCGGTTGAAGGTGTGCCAGCCCTGCCCGACGCGGGCGGCGCGCCGCAGGGCGGCGTCGCTCTCCCCACCGATGTGGAGGGGGGGATGGGGCTGTTGGATCGGCTTGGGGAACATCTCGCACGGGGGCAGCGTGGTGGTTTCGCCCTCGAAGGACGAGGTGTCGTCGCACCACAGCGTGCGCAAGACTTCTATGTACTCGTCGGTGCGCGCCCCGCGGCGCTCCCAGGGAACGCCGAGCGCGTCGAACTCCTCCTTCAACCAGCCCACCCCGATGCCCAGGTCGACCCTCCCGCCCGACAGCCAATCCAAGGAGGACACTTCCTTCGCGACGTACACCGGACTGCGCTGCGGGAGCAACAACATTGCCGTGCCGAGCCGTACATTCTCGGTGCATGCGGCCAGGTACGACAACGTCACCATCGGATCGAGGAGTCCCGAACCGGGGGGCGCCGGGATCTTCCCGTCGGCGGCGTAGGGATAGGAGCTGGCGTACTGCGCGAACAGCACGACATGCTCGCCCACCCATATCGTCGAGATGCCGCGCCCTTCGGACTCGGTTCCCACGGCATGGAGGAGCTCGCGCGTCGTCATGGGGCTGGCCGTCGGGAGCCACAGGTCGAATTGCATCTCAGCGCCCCAGACCATGGAGCACGAAGCGGCATATCTCATCGCTGGCCACCTCTGCGGGCACCGACGAGGGCTCGCCGGCCCGCACCGAAAGGGCGCCGAATATCTGCTGGCCTATGAGGACCACCGCCCGGTCCTTGTCCAGGTCTGCACGGAAGATGCCGGCATCCTGGCCTGCGGTGACGACGTCGTCGAGCAAGCGCATCATGTCGAGCCCGATCATCATCAGCGCCCCACCGACTGCAGCAGATCCGGCTGCAGTGGTGGCGCCCTGGGTGGCCATGGCCACGCGGAAGAAGGCAGGGTTCTCGTCGACCCTATCCAGGACGCCCTGGATCACGGCGCGCAGCCGGTCCATCGGGGGAGCGCTGTCCTCGAACATCTCGACGACGGTGTCCTTGATCGTGTCGTACATCGACTGCACGCAGGCCTGCAGCAACTCGTCGCGCGTGGCGAAGTACACGTAGACGGTCGATCGCGCCACCCCGGCCCGGGTGGCGATCTCGTCCATGGAGACCTCCGTCGTCTCTCGCTCGCCGAAGAGGCAGCGGGCCGTATGGATGATCTGGTCCCGCCGGAAGTCCCGGATCACCTCTTTCAACGCGTCAGGAGCCCGCCTCGCCATCTGTCCCCCTTTGCTCCGGCTCAGCGGTGGCGCGGCGCCGAAGGGCTGAACGCTACCGGCAGGTGCTTGACCCCGTTGATGAACTGCGACTGCAGACGCTGCACGTCGCCGGCTGGGCGCAGGTCCGGGAGCCGGTCGAGGAGATGCTCGAACATCACCCGGATCTCCATGCGGGCGAGGTTGGCGCCGAGGCAGAAATGGGGGCCGCCGCCTCCGAAGGCGATATGCGGGTTGGGGTCGCGGCCGATGTCGAAGACGTCGGGATCCTCGAAGACATCCTCGTCGCGATTGCCAGAGGCATGGTAGAAGACCACCTTGTCGCCCTCACGGATCGCCGTCCCGCTCAACTCGGCGTCGCACATGGCCGTTCGCCGGAAGTTCATGACGGGAGTGACGTAGCGCAGCATCTCCTCGACTGCACGCGGCAACAAGCTCCGGTCCTGGCGGAGGCGCTCCCACTGCGCTGGATTCTCGAAGAAAGTGTGCATGGCACCCGACATGAGGTTGCGTGTCGTCTCGTTTCCCGCCACGGTGAGCAGCAGGAAGAACAGCTCGAGCTCCATGTCGCTGAGGCGTTCGCCCTCCACCTCGACCGTGGTCAGCACGCTCATGAGGTCGCTGTGCGGATCGACGCGCTTTTGCCCGAAGAGCTCGGCCGCGTAGGCATAGAGCTCCATGGCCGCGGTCATCGCCATCTCGGCCGCCAGCTGATACTCGGCGTCCTCGCTACCGACCATCCGGTTGGACCAGTCGAACATCTTGTGACGATCGTCCTGCGGTACGCCGAGCAGCTCGGCGATCACCTGCAGGGGGAGCTCAGCCGAGAGGTCGGTCACGAAGTCGGCGGTACCCGCCTCGCACACCTGGTCGATGATCGAGTCGGCCGACCGATGAATGCTCTCTTCGATGTCGCGGACCATGCGGGGCGTGAACCCCTTGTTGACCAGGCGCCGGTAGCGCGTGTGCAGAGGAGGGTCCATGTTGAGCATCATCAGGCCCTGTTGCGCGATTTCGTCCTCGCCCAATTCGAAGGGCATGGTGCCCTTGGCGGCCGAGCTGAAGCGATCGAACTCCCGGTTGACCGTGACGCAATCGTGGTACTTGGTCACGGCCCAGTACCCCGGCCCGCCGCGCTCGTCCTGCCAGTGCACCGGATCGTGCCGTCGCAGGTAGGCGAGCCAGGCGTGCGGCACTTGGTCGACGAACGAACGGGAATCCGACAGGTCGACTGGTTCGACGGCGGGTGCGGTCTCGGTCATGGTCGGACGGCTCCTCTTAACAATCGGACATCATGTCTGATCCACGAGATGCTACGTCTTGTCTTCGCGCCGGGTCAATCGCCTCGGGTCGGATCGCGGACATCCTTGGGCGGAAAGGCCCTTGACTTGGTGGGATCGTCAGGGTCGAGGATGACCCGCAGTCTCTCGCCGGCGTCGGGAGGGTCACCCGGCGCGACCGCCGTGATGACCGGCTCGTTGTTATCCGGCTGGAAGATCTCCTTCAGCCCGAGGGCGATGCCGGTGGCGATCCCGCCGATGGCTGTGCGCCGGCGCCAGGCGTCGAAGCGCCGCGAGGGCAAGTTTTCGAGGGACTCCGGTCCCGGGTCGGGCTCCTCGGGCAGCTCGGTCGGTTCGATGACCCATGATCGCAGTTTCTGACCTGGCGTCACCGTCACCCGCGAGATGCGGTTGCACCACGTGATTCTGGCGGAACGCCACCCATGGCCCGGGACTACCGCTCCCGTGGGGTGGAGCTCCCCAAATGCCACCGGGAGCAGAAATCACACTGGTACACGTCCAAGTCGTCCCCCCACTCGAGGCGCCTGCCGTCGGCCGCGCGCAACGCGTCACTCTGGGTGCGGAAGACGGCCTTGGGCGCACCGTCGGCGCGCCAGTGCGAGCCGAGCGAGAGCGGACGCGGCTCGTCATGGCGCCGCCGCACTCCTCTCGGTGCCCGCTTTGACCGGCCCATCTCCCTATTTTGGCCGTTGAAGGCGCCTGGGATTGGCCACCGTCACGACGACCGTACGAGACCGTGAAGGTGGCAACGGACGCGCCCCGACGCGCCAAGATCCGACGGAGGGGGAAAAGGGGTCGAATCTGACGCGCCAGGGCGTTTGGAAGCCTACGAGAATCGCACCCCACTGACGAATGATGCTTGGAAATTTCCCGGTCAGGCACGCCGAAGACGCCGCCGGGGCAGCGGCGCCTCTCCCCGACGAGACGGATCGCCGCCCCTGGCCCGCCCCGGCGCCCACGGGCCGGTCCCCGCACGGCAATTTTAGCGACAGTTTAGCTA
>PKYA01000104.1 GCA_003133545.1 Acidimicrobiaceae bacterium
TGAGGAGAACGCGTGCTGGGTGATTGTCGGCAAGTCTTGTGCCGGAGCAGTGCCTCTATTGAGGGGCCGACCGGGATCGAATCGGCATCATCAGTTTCGAGGGGTGTGCACAGGGCGGTGCGTGATCACGCGCGAACGCAACGACCGTGTCGCGTTACCGGCACGTAAACTGTCTATAAAGATCTGTCGAAGCGCTTGAATCAGCTCGACGCAGCGACGCAAGCTGTAGAGGGGGCGGGCCGTCCGGCCCGCCGCCACGAAGTGGAGCTGGCCCATGCAGAGAATGAGCGGCATCGACCCAATGTTCGTCTACTCCGAGACACCGGTGACTCCGATGGAGGTGGCGTACGCCTGCGTCTTCGATCCGACGACCGCGCCGGGCGGCTACTCCTTCGAGGCGGTGCGCGCCGTGTTGTCCGAGCGGGTGCCGACTCTGGCCCCGTTCCGTCGTCGGCTCATGGCCGTCCCGCTCGGGCTCGACCACCCCCGCTGGGTCGACGACCCCGATTTCGATCTCGACAACCACCTCCATCGGGTCGCGCTGCCGGCGCCTGGTGGCGCGTCGGAACTGAGCGGTATGGCCGCCGCCGTGATGGGCCGGCCGCTCCTGACGGGCCAGCCCCCATGGGAGATGCACGTGGTGGAGGGCCTCGAAGGGGGCCAGGTGGGATTGATCGCCAAGGTGCACCATGCCGTCATCGACGGCGTAGCCGGCGTGCAGCTCATGGCGCAGCTCTTCGACTTCACCGCGGAAGGCCGCCCGGTCACCGACATCTGCCCCCCGTGGGTGCCCGACGCTCTCCCGTCCGCGCTCCGCATGGTGACCGACGCCGTTCCCAGCATGCTGACCAGCCCGCTGCGGGCTCTGCGCGCTGTGCGCGAGGTCGGGAGGACGTCACTGCGCTTGGTCCGTTGCGCTATCGACGGCGCCACCGGGCCGCTCTCCATCCCCTTCGGCGCGCCGGCTACGTTCGAGACGCCCGTAGGCGCCAGCCGGTCGGTGTCGTTCGCCGCGCTGAGCCTCTCCGAGGTGCGCGCCCTCAAGGCCCGCTTCGGGGTGACGATCAACGATGTCGTGCTTGCCGTCTGCTCGGGCGCGCTGCGCACACACCTGGTGGCGCACGACCAGGAGTCGGGGGACGCTCTGGTGGCGGTCGTCCCCGTATCGGTGCGCGACGACTCTGTGGACGACGCGCTCGGGAACCGCCTCTCTGCCATGTTCGTGCCGCTGGCCAACAACCGGGCACAGCCACTCGAACGCTTGCAGGACATCGCCGCGACCAGTACGTCGGTCAAGGCCCAGGAGCGTGTTGTCGGCTATGGGCCCATGGCGGCGGCGGTCTCCGAGGCGGTTCCTCCCGCGCTGGCCCGGCCCGTGATCCGCTTGGGGATCCACTGCGGTGCGTTGCGCTGGCTACGGGCCGGCAATCTCATGGTTTCCAACGTGCCGGGCCCCGACTTCCCGCTGTTCTTCGCCGGCATGAGCATGAAAGCCGCCTACCCGCTCGGACCGGTGGTCGACGGGGTGGCGCTCAACATCACCGTGCAGAGTTATCGCGACTCGCTCTTCGTCGGCATCAATGCCTGTGCGTCGGCGGTGCCGGACCTTCCGGGACTGGCACGCCTGATGGTCGCCGAGCTGGATCACCTGACTGACGCCGCCGGCACCGGACCGGCAGCGGTCGTGGGCTCGGCCCGCGTGGCCTGATCCACCACCCGGCCCACGCCGGAGTCCCGGGCCGTTGTGCGGACTCGATGCGAGCCCGGCCTACCGAGCCCGGACGCGGAGTACGATCGCCCGGTCGAGCGAGGGGGTATCCATGGCGCAGAACAAGATCAACGACGACCCGCGGATCGATCCGCGGATCAAGGCACTGATAGGCGGTTTCGATCTCGGCCGGCCCATGCCTGACGTCGCGTCCCGCGACAACCTCCTGCGCGAGGCGGCGAGCCCGGAGGCAGCGGAAGTGCGCGCCCTGATGGTCGCCTTTATGGAGATGTGCGACACCGAGGAGATCGCGCCCTCCAAAGGAGTGGCCATCAGCGAGCACTCGATCACCTCACAGCCCGACGGCAACACCATCAACGTCCGCGTGATCCGGCCCGAGAGCGATGCGGCTCTGCCCTGCGTGTACTACATCCACGGCGGTGGCATGGCGTCGATGTCGTGTTACGACGGCAATTACCGGGCCTGGGGAAGGATCCTCGCCGCGCAGGGAGTGGCGGTGGCCATGGTCGACTTCCGCAATTCGGTGGAGCCGTCGACGGCCGAGGGGGTCGCCCCGTACCCGGCGGGATTGAACGATTGCGTCTCGGGACTCAAATGGGTGGCTGCCTCGCACGCGCAGCTGGGCATCGATCCGGGTCGGATCATCGTGGCGGGGGAGAGCGGGGGCGGGAACCTGACCCTGGCTACCGGACTGCGGCTCCGGCGGGACGGCGACCTGGGCCTGATCAAGGGTCTCTACGCCCTGTGCCCCTACATCGCCGGAAGGTGGCCCCAACCCGACAGCCCGTCCTCGGTGGAGAACAACGGCATATTGATCGAGCTGCACAACAACCGCGGGGCGATGTCCTACGGCATTGAGGAGTTGGAGCGGCGCAACCCGCTGGCCTGGCCCGGCTTCGCCACGGAGGACGACGTGCGCGGCCTGGTGCCGACGATGATCAGCGTGAACGAGTGTGACCCGCTGCGCGACGAAGGCGTCAACTTCTACCGCCTGCTCCTGCGCGCGGGCGTGCGGGCGCGGTGCCGCCAGGTGATGGGCACCATCCACGGCATCGAGATCATGCCCATGGCCTGTCCGGACATCAGCCACGACACGGCCGCCAGCATCGCCGACTTTGCGCGCACGGTCGGCTGAGGCCCGGCCGTCGATGGGGCGCCCAAGAGCGCGCCCCCGCGCTCGCGCCAACAGGGCGCGGTGACGGAGTCCGCGTCGCGGCAGGAGTCAGCCTCGCAGCAGCGCCCGAGGAAGCTGGAGCGGACTGATCTCGCGGGCGACGCCGTCGACGTCGCGCCCTGGCTGCTCAACAAAGTTCTGGTCCGCGGGTCGATAGCGGGCCGGATTGTGGAGGTCGAGGCTTATAAGGGTGCATTGGACCCGGCCTCGCATGCCTATCGCGGGCTGACCGGGCGGACGGCGGTGATGTTCGGTCCAGCCGGCCATCTCTACGTGTACTTCACCTACGGCATGCACTGGTGCGCCAACGTGGTCTGCGGGCCCGAGGGACAGGCCGCCGCCGTGTTGCTCCGCGCCCTCGCCCCGCTGCGCGGCCTCGAGGAGATGCGGGCCGCCCGGCCGGCGGCGCGGCGTGACCGGGACCTGTGCAACGGACCGGCCAAGCTCTGCCAGGCGCTGGGCATCACGGGCGTCGACAACGGGATCGACCTGCTGCGGGGGAGGGTAGCGGTCCGGTTGGTCGACGACGGGACGCCGCCCCCGGAGCTCCCGGCCCAGGGGAGGCGGATCGGCATCAAAGTGGCGATGGACGAGCCCTGGCGCTTCTGGGTGGCGGGGGAGGAGAACGTCTCGCGCTGAAGGGGCGGCCCCTTGACATTGTTGTGAGTGCTCACTAACATAGGGGTATGGTTCCGATTCGACAGAGCGCAGACGTGCGGCGGGCCTCGATCTTGCGGGCCGCCATCGTCGAGTTCGCCCGCTCGGGCTACGCCGGCACGTCGACCGAGGCGATCGCCAGCCGGGCCGGGATCTCCCAGCCCTACATCTTCCGCCTCTTTGGCACCAAGAAGGACCTGTTCATCGCCACCTACGATGCCGTGACCGCGGCGATTGAGGACGCCTTCGTGGCGGCGGCCGACGGGTTGTCGGGCGAGGACGCCATGATGGCCATGGGCTTGGCCTACCTCGAGCTCCTCCAGGATCCCGACTTGCTCCAGGTGCAGCTGCACGGCTTCGCCGCCGCCGCGGCCGACCCCGACATCGCCCGGGCCTGCCAGGAGACCTTCCGGCGCCTCTGGCACTTGGTACGCGAGACCACCGGGGTGGAAGGGGAGGAGCTGCGCGAGTTCTTCGCGCAGGGGATGCTCTGCAGCGTCATTGCCGCCATCGACCTCCGCTCCGTCGCCGAGCCCTGGGCCGAGTCCTTCTTCGACGACGTCGCGGAGGAGGTCAAGCGCGAGGCCCTGCAGCAGTTGGGCCGCGGCACGACGGCCTCGTCGCCCGCCCCGGCCGCGTCACTCTCGCCGGCCTCGTAGGGGTCGCCCCACCGTTTGAAACGCACCTTCCTACCCGTTTGTCACCTGTAGTGAGTGAGTAATCACAAATTAGTCACCCACAAATTCATGCGGGGCCAGGGCAGTCACACCGAGCAGTCACACCGAGAGCAGCCACGCAGAGCAGCGACGCAGAACACAACCAAAGAGAAAGGGAATCGCCATGAGCACCACGTTGGATCGCATTGCCGAAGGCGGGGCCGGCCCCGCCTCGGCCGGGGACCAGTCGGCGTCACCGGGGCGCAGCGCGGTATGGGCCGTGATCATCACCGGCATGGCCCTGTTCATGGCCTCGCTTGACAACCTTGTGGTCTCGACCGCGCTGCCNNCTCAGCGCCGCGGCGCTCGGGGAGCGTCTGGGACGGCGGCGGATCTTCGTCGCCGGCATTGCGCTGTTCACCGCGGCGTCCGCCGTCGCGGCGCTGGCACCGAGCATCGGGGTACTGGTGGCGGCGCGCGCCGTGCAGGGCGCCGGCGG
>PKYA01000068.1:0-2417 GCA_003133545.1 Acidimicrobiaceae bacterium
GCGCGGGCTGGGTGAGCGGCGCGCTCAGTCGCTGATCAGCGCGTCCCTCGGCGTGGCCGAGATGCCACCCGCGGCTTCGATCTCTTCGGCGGAGAGCGACCCGGGGTTGAGGTACTGCATCTCGAACGTGTTGCGGATGGGCCCGAGAAGGCCGATGCGGATCCAGGCCTGCGCCAGCCGGTCGGTCATCGCGTCGGGATCGCCGGGACGCAGGACGCCGGTCACGGTCACCTGCCACTCGGGATGGGTCGTCGACGCCGCCGCGAAGGCAGCCAGCCTGGCTTCCCATTCCTCCACGCTCTTGACGATGAATCCGCTGTGGTCGTTCACGTCGGGCGTCAGGGTCTCGAGACCCGTGATGGCCTCGTCGAGCTCCGGGCGCTCCCGGCGAACCTCGTCGATCACCCGGGCGAAAGTTGCCGCGTGCACCGATGGTTGGAAGAACGCCATTCCCCACTCGTAGTTCGTGTGGAAGCGATAGCCCAGCATCGTCTCGGTCTTGGCCCACAGCTGCCAGGGCATCAAGGTGGCGATGCACGCCTCCAGGGCTGCCATGTTCTCCGGTGCGACGGCGTAGTTGACGTGGTTCCACATGTCGTGGAGCAGCACCGTCGACAGGTCGTGCCCCGAGCGCGCGTCAGGTGGGGTGTGCACAGCCATGGAGACCCTCCTCTTGTGACCGCTTTGATTGCTATCGTTACATTCACAAGGCGCATCGTCAACCGCCTCAGCGGGGCCGCGGCGCGAGGCCGACGGCCGGCAGCGAGCGGAGGGGACCGGCATGGACAAGTTGATCATCGAAGTCGCCATCAACGAGCAGGCATCGAAGGAAGAGAACCCTCACGTCCCCTACACCGTCGATGAGTGTGTCGACGTTGCGCTGCGCTGCGCGGACGCCGGCGCCGCCATCGTCCACTTCCATGCGCGAGATCCCGACAGCGGCGCCCTCTTGACCCCGGGGACCGAGGTCTACGCCGAAGCGATGCGGGAGATCCGCCGCGAGCGACCGGAACTCCTGTTCTATCCGACCTATGTTCCCTCGGATCGCTTCGCCCACATCGAGGCGCTGGCCCGCGACCCCTTGGTGCGCCTTCCCGTGGCGACCATCGATCCCGGTGCCATGAATTTCAGTTCCTTCGATCCGGTCACCAACCAGATCAACGGCGACATGCCNNGCCTATCACCGCTCGGGAATGATCAAGGGCAAGATCCTCTTCAAATTGAACCTCTCCGACACCATGCTCTTCGGCCTTCCCCCGACACCCGAATCTGCGGCCACGTACATGGGCCTGGTCCCCGACGACATCGCCTACACCTGGATGTCGTATGTCTACGGGCCGAGTCAGGACGCGATGGCCCGCCATGCCATCGTTTCGGGCGCGCACGTGCGGACGGGACTGGGCGACAACCCGATTGGACCGGACGGCGCCCGTCGGCGCAACGAAGAGCTGGTGCAGCGCGTCGTCGAGATGGCGGACNNGCCGAGGCGCTCGAGCTCCTCGGCGCGTCGACGTGAACGGCTACGGATCGCGAGGAGTGCCATGAGCGGCTGTTGTGAGGGCAGGATCGCCATCGTCACCGGGGCCGGCGGCGGAATAGGTCGCGGCCACGCGCTCGAGCTGGCCCGCCAGGGAGCCCACGTGGTCGTGAACGACCTGGGGGTGGCGCTCAATGGTGCCGAGGTCCACTCTCCCTCGGCCGAGCAGGTTGTCGCCGAGATCATCGCGGCCGGTGGCAGCGCGATCGCCGACGTGCACGACGTCTCCGACGCCGAGGGGGCCGCGCGCTTGGTGCACGCGGCGCAAGAGACCTTCGGCGGTCTCGACATCGTGGTGAACAACGCNNAACGCCGGCGTGCTGCGCGACACCGTGCTTGTGAACATGTCGCCCGACGACTGGGACACGGTGCTGCGGGTCCACCTGCGCTCGACGTTCGCCGTCACGAAGGCGGCGGCCACGTGGTGGCGCGCAAAGGCCAAGGCCGGCGAGCCGGTCGATGGGCGGGTGATCAACACGACGTCGGGGGCCGGTCTTTACGGAAACGTGGGGCAGACCAATTATGCAGCCGCCAAGGCCGGGATCGTGGGGTTCACCCTGGCAGCGTCGCTCGAACTGTCGCGCTACGGCGTCACCGTCAATGCCGTGGCGCCGGGTGGGCGGACCCGGATGACCGAGCAGGTCTTTGCCCGCGTGATGACCGAAGCCGAAGAGGGCTTCGACTCTTTTGACCCGGGCAACGTGGCCCCCCTGGTGACCTGGCTGGCCTCCCCCGAGGCAGCGGACGTCACGGGTCAGGTCTTCGAGGCCTGGGGCGGGCGTATCGCCATCGTCGAGGGCTGGCGCCCCGGTCCCATCATCGAGGTGCCGCGACGCTGGGACCCAGCGGAGCTCGGGCCGGTGTTGCGCGACCTGTTGGA
>PKYA01000068.1:2448-3970 GCA_003133545.1 Acidimicrobiaceae bacterium
CGACTACGGCAAGGACTATCTCCTCGAGCCGCCCTTCCTCGAGCCTCTGGCGGTGTGCGGGTGGGGCCTGGGGCGGACGCACCGGATCCGATTCGGGACCGACGTCCTCGTCGCTCCCTACCGCCACCCGCTCCAGGTTGCGGCCATGGCGGGGACCTGGGCCCAACTCGAGCCGGGCCGGCTCATCCTCGGCATCGGCATCGGCTACCTGCGCGGCGAGTTCGAGGTGCTCGGCGCCCCGCCCTACGAGCGACGGGCCGAGGTGACCGAGGAGTTCGTGCGGCTATTCCGGCACCCGCCGGACGGGTACTCGGTGATGCCGAGCGAGGACGTCCCGCTGTGGCTGGGTGGCAACAGCGCGCGGGCGCAGCGCCGGGCTGCCCTGCTCAGTGACGGCTGGCACCCGTTGTGGATGCCGGCCGGGGACTACGCCGCGGCCCGGGAGTCCATGCTCGCCGTGCGGGCCGAGGCCGGGCTGACCTCCGCGTTCACGTTCTCCTACAGCTGCGGCGCCACCAAGGTGCTCACGGCCGACCCGCAGGATTGGCCGGCGCCCAGGGGAAGGGCCCCGGTGGGGAGTGAGTTCTCCTACGCCCCGGCCGAAATGGTGGCCGAGGGCAACCGGCCCCGCTTCATCGGGACCCCGGCACAGCTCGTGGAGGACTTCGGGTTGCTCGCTCGTGCCGGGGTCGACCATGTCACCCTGCGTTTCGCATCGACCGATATCGCCCAGCTCGAGCGCTTCGCCACCGAAGTCCGCCCGGCCTTCGAGGCGGTTCAGTAAAGGCCGCGGAAGTGGGGGATCACCTCGGGTGTCATACCCCAGAGTGAGCGGATGGTTGCCCCGCCGTCGACGATCAAGGTCTGGCCGGTGATGCGCGCCGCCAGCTGCGAAGACAAGAAGAGCACCGCGTTGGCGATGTCGCTGCCGCGCGGTGCGGCCAGCGGGTTGGTGGGGGAGACCGCGTACTGGCCCTCGGGCTGGTCTTCGTTCCCGGTGCCCACGTTGCCCGGGGCGACTGCGTTCACCCGTATCCCATAACGGCCCAGCTCCTCGGCAAAGGTCTTGGTGAGCGAGATCACGCCGGCTTTGGCCACGCCGTAGGCGGCGTGGTACTTGGAGCCCACGGTTCCGTCCACCGAGGCGAGAGCGACCAGGGACCCGCCCGTGCCCTGCGCGATCATCTGGCGGCCGACGATCTGCCAGAGGTTGAACACCTGCGTCACATTCTGCTCGAGGTCGCGGTGCCACTCCTCCGGGGTGATCTCCTCCGCCAAGCTCCATGTGGCCTTGCCGACGATGTCGACGCACACGTCGATGCCACCGAGACCGGCCACGGCCTCGTCGACGGCGCGCTGGACCTGCTCGCGGTCGGTCACGTCGGCCACCACGGCAAAGGCCGTGCCACCGATCGACTCGATCTCCGCCACGATCCCCTGTGCCCGCCCCTCGTCGATGTCGACGCAGGCGAGGGTGGCGCCCGCCTCGACCAGCTTCAGCGAGCTCTGGCGTCCGTGGCCG
>PKYA01000066.1 GCA_003133545.1 Acidimicrobiaceae bacterium
GGATGACGCCGCGAAAGCGGCCACGCCCACCTCTTAACTGAGGCGGCGGGCGGTGGTGAGGAAGCCGGTGTGGCCCACCATGCGGTGATCGGGCCGCACCGACCGGGCCTCGACGTGCCACGTGCGCCGCATGATCTCTTGGGTCTCGGCGAGACCGAAGGGGGCGCTTTCGTCGTCGAGCGCCTGGCGCAAGAGGGCGGTCTGGTTGATGGTGGGCAGATAGGCCAGGAGGATGCCACCGGGCCGGAGCGCACTGGCGGCGGCGGGGATCACTTTGTGGGGCTCGGGCATATCGAGCAGGACCCGGTCGAGGTCGGGCTCGTCGATTCCCTCGGTCACGTCCCGGATCTCGACCCGGTACGCCGCGTCGGGCCCGAGCGTGGCCGCCACGTTGGCCTTCGCCCGCTCGGCGAAGTCTTCGCGGAGCTCGTAGCCGACCACGGACGCGCCCGCCCGCAGCACGGTCATGGACAGGGCACCGGAGCCGACACCTGCCTCGAGCACCCGCTGCCCGGGTCCGAGATCGGCCGCGATGAGGATGGCGCCGAGGTCCTTGGGATAGATGACCTGGGCTCCGCGCGGCATCTTCAGCACGATGTCGCTCAGGGTCGGCCGCAGCACGAGAAACTGCCGGCCGGTCGAGCCCACGATGGTGCGACCCTCGTCACCGCCGATGATGTCGTCGTGCGCGATCACCCCGGCGTGCGTGTGGAAGGTGGCTCCGGCGACCAGGGTGAGCAGGTAGCGACGCTCCTTCGGATCGATGAGGAGGATGCGCTCCCCCGCTGCGAGGGTATCCGGCACGGGTCTCAGGATTCGTCGTCGATGGCACCGCCCGCGCCACCGTCGCCCGCACTCCCGGCGGGCGTGTCGTTGGGCTCGCCTGGGTCGGCAGCCGGCGCATGCGGGTCGCGCAGCGTGATCAAGAACTGATCGCCGGGAGAGATGCGGAAGGAGGTGACCAGGTCGTCCTTGTCCTTGAGGGCGCGCCGCAAGATGTAGGCGGTGATGCCGATGAGCATCCAGGTCCAATCGCCGGCAAGACCGCGCCGAAACGCGGCGCGCAAAAGGCGCCGGAGGAGTGCGTCCATGGCTCCGCCTACAGCCGCCGGATCTCAACGACAGCCGAGCGGCTTCGTCCTCTCCGACGTCCAATCAGGAAGGCCAACGTGATGACCGCGAATCCGACGGCGCCGATCACAGCCAGGCCCTGGGGCGCCGCCGCCTTCACCGTCTCCTCTCCCTCGCCCAAAACCTTCGAGTAGGCGGTTTGAAGATCTTCTCGGGTGATCCGCCGCCCGGCGGGCGCTGACCTTGGCATCAGCTACTTCCTTCCTTCGTTGCAATCGAATCTGTCCCAGCCGGCACGGTCGGCACCCCCGGCACGGTCGGCACCGCTGGCATAGTCGGCACCGCCGGTTCCGTTGGATTCGGCCCGGCCGGAGCGGCCGGAGCGGCCGGCCATGTGGGCTCGGTCGCCGCTTCCCCGGTTGCCGCGAGCCCCTTCGCGGCCCCCGCGCTCATCTTGACCTCGTCACCCGCGGTCGGAGAGGCTCCCTTCTTCGGCAACTTGGCCTTACCCGGTCCCGCGGTGATCCGCCACACGGCCACCGCCGCGACGCCGATACCCAGGACGCTGACCGCGAAGTACGGCACCCAGGACCAGTCCCCGGTAAGGGCCGTTCCGGTCTCGTCCTGTAACAGACGCAGGATGCCCAGCAGGAGTATCAAGACGCCGACACCGATAGCGAGCGACCCGGCGAGTCCCCAGGCCAGGAATCGCCCGAGGCCCTTGAGCGGTCCGAGCGCTTCCTGCTTCAAGTAGTCGATGGTGAGCTGGAATGCCTCATCACCGGCGCGGCGCAACCCCTTGCCGTCACCACCCGAGCTGGAGCGCAATGGTGCCATGTGGCCCGCCATCCTGGTCCGTTGACCGTGGCGGTGCAAGAACCGCCCTTTCAGGCCACCTCTTTACCCCGGTCGGGGGTGTCGAATAGATGTCCTCGCCCGGACCTCGCCCGGTCCTCGCCCGGTCCTCGCCCGGCTCCCGCCCGGCACCGACCTGGCACCAAATAAGACAGTCAGGCAGCCCCTCCGGCGCCCCCACCCGGCAAAGCGCCCCGGGCCCCCCCAGCAACCCAGCCCCCCCCAGCAACCCAATTGTCAGAAGATCCGCTCTCCTCACCCACGATCCCGCAAGATGTACGTCGAGCTTGCTCGGGCCACCAGCCTCGCCGCGCCCCGCTCGTCGGAACCCTTCGCCTCCGCCACGATGCCTGCCTCCACGAATACCACCGTCGATCCGCCCGAGACGACCTCCGCCGTACACGTGAGCACCGACCCCAGCGCAACAGGGGCGAGGAAGCTGATCTTCATCTCGGCGTTGGCGGCGAAGACCTTGCGCCCCTGGACGAAGGTGACGGCCGCAGCCCCCATCGACGAATCGGCGAAGACCCCGAGGAATCCACCTTGGAGAATTCCGGCCGGGTTGGCGAAGCGCTCGTCGGCCGTCATACGCCAGGTGCAACGACCAGGGGTGGCCTTGTCGACGCAGACCATGCCGAGCGTGAGATCACTGTTGGGGGGCACCTGCATGCGGTGGCGTTCGACTGGCATCGAGGGCGAGGTTAGGCCGCACCGAGCCGTGACATGAGACCCGCGCCGAGCCATGACATGCGGACATCGCCCAGGCCTCGCCAGCGCCTCGCCCGGGCCTCGCCAGCCCAGCGCCAAGCCTCGCCACGCCGCGACAGGACGCCTCGACCGAGGGTGAGGTGCGGCCACGCAATGGGTAGGGTGGGCTTATGGCCAAGACCGCGCCCACCGCGCCCTCCGCGCCCTCAGCGCCCCAGTCGCCCGCCCCGCCCCTCCCGGTCATCCAAGATCCGGCCCTCGTCCAACTCGGCATCAATGTCATCCGGGGTCTGGCCATGGACGCACCGGAGCAGGCGAACTCCGGGCACTCGGGGACGGCCATGGCGCTCGCCCCGCTCGCCCATGTCCTCTGGACGCGCATCATGCGGCACGATCCGCTCCATCCCGACTGGCCCGACCGCGACCGGTTCGTGCTCTCGAACGGGCACGCCTGCATCCTCTTGTACTCCATGCTGCACCTCACCGGCTACGACCTCTCGCTCGAGGACATCCGCCAGTTCCGCCAGTGGGGCAGCAGGACGCCGGGGCACCCCGAGCGCCGGCACACCGCCGGGATCGAGGTCACGACCGGCCCGCTGGGACAGGGCGTCGGGAACGCGGTCGGGATGGCGATCGCCGAGCGGTTCGTGCGGGCGCGCTTCGGCAGCGAGGTCTGCGACCACCGCACCTTCGTGATCGCCGGCGACGGGTGTTTCATGGAGGGGATCTCGCACGAAGCGGCGTCACTCGCCGGCCATCTCGGCCTGGGCCGGCTGCTGGCCTTTTACGACGACAACCACATCACCATCGACGGGCCGACCGAGTTGGCCTACAACGACAACGTCCCGGAGCGCTTCGAGGCCTACGGCTGGAACGTGCGCAATCTGGGCGAGATGGCCAACGACGTCGACGGTCTCGAAGCCGCCATTCGCGAGGCCATGGAGAATCCTGCGGATGGCCCCGCTGCGAAGCCCACCCTGTTGGTGCTGCGGAGTCACATCGGCTGGCCCTCGCCCAAGCTGACCGACACGGCGACGGCGCACGGCTCGCCGTTCGGGGCCGAGGAGATCAAGGTGACCAAGAAGATCCTGGGCCTCCCGCCCGACGAGACCTTCTGGGTGCCCGACGAGGTGCGCACGTTCTACGGCCGGGCGGTCGCCCGAGGCGAGGCATGCCGCAAGGAGTGGGAGGAGCGTTTCGCCGCCTGGGACGGTGACCGGGTGGCCTGGGACGCCGCCCAGGCCGGCCACGGTCTCCCCGGCTGGGCGGACGCGTTGCCGACGTTCGAGGCGGGGACCAAGCTGGCCACCCGCCACGCCATCAATCAGTGCATCAACGCCACGGCGGCAGGGCTCCCCGGCCTGATCGCCGGCTCGGCCGACCTCACCGGCAACAACGGCGTGGCGATCAAGGGTGGCCAGATCCAGGCCAAGGAGACGCCCGGCGGCGCGCAGCTGCACTACGGCATCCGCGAGCACGGGATGGCGGCAGCCATGAACGGGATGGCGGCGCACGGGGGCGTACTCCCGGTCGGCGGGACCTTCTTCGTCTTCAGCGACTACATGCGGCCAGCGGTGCGCCTGGCCGCCCTGTCGCAGGAACACGTGATCTATTCGTGGACCCACGATTCCATCGGCCTGGGCGAGGACGGGCCGACACACCAGCCCGTGGAGCACCTGGCCGCGCTGCGGGCCATGCCCGGACTCACGCTCGTGCGCCCGGCGGACGCCAACGAGACGGCGCAGGCCTGGCGGCTCGCGGTGGAGGCGGAGGTGCCCGTCGGCCTGGCGCTGACCCGCCAGGACGTCCCGGTACTGGCCGAGACGGCCGCCCGCGCCGCCACGGGTGTGGCCAAGGGTGGTTACGTGCTGGTCGAGGCGGCGGGGGGTGCGCCGCGGATCGTGCTGGTGGGCACCGGGAGCGAAGTCCAGCTCTGCCTGGGGGCGGCGCAGACCCTGGCCGAGGCAGGGGTGCCGGCCCAGGTGGTCTCCCTCCCGTGCTGGAACTGGTTCGAGGACCAAGACAGCGCGTACCGCGCCTCGGTCCTGCCCCCCGGTGTGCCCGTCCTCAGCGTGGAGGCCGGCTCGAGGTTCGGGTGGAGTCGTTACGCCGATGCGTCCATCGGGCTGGACACCTTCGGGGCATCGGCGCCGGGCGCCGTGGCGATGGAAAAGTTCGGTTTCACGGTTGCGCACGTGGTCGAACGGGCACAGGCCCTCCTGGCCGAGCGCGCCTGACCCAACCGGGCAACGAGCCCCGGCACATCCGGGCAACGAGTAAGGAGCTTGCGACATGACTCTTCTCCACGATCTCTACGACATCGGCGGCCAGAGCCCGTGGCTCGATAACCTCCGCCGCGACTGGCTCGAAGACGGCCGGCTGGCCGAGCTCGTCTCCATGGGCGTGCGCGGGATCACCTCCAACCCGACCATCTTCGCCAACGCCATCAGCGGCCAGGACACCTACGACGAGCAGTTCAAGGCTCTGATGAAGGACCACACGGTCGAGTCGGCCTACTGGGAGCTGGCGATCACCGACATCGGGAACGGGCTCGAGCTGCTGCGCCCGGTCTACGACGCCAGCGACGGCGAGGACGGGTTCGTCTCCTTGGAGGTGTCACCGGCCCTGGCACACGACACCGAGGGCACGGTGCGCGACGCCCGCATGCTGCACACGCGGATCGCGCAGCCCAACTTGTTGGTCAAGGTGCCGGCGACCAAGGCGGGGGTGCCGGCGATCCACACGCTCATCAGCGAGGGTCGCAGCATCAACGTGACGCTGATCTTCGGGCTCGACCGCTACGACGAGGTGATCGAGGCCTACATCAGCGGCCTCGAGGCTTTGGCGGCGGCCGGGCGGGCCGCAGAGCTGCCGCACGTCGCCAGCGTGGCATCGTTCTTCGTCAGCCGGGTCGACACCGAGGTCGACCGCCGCCTGGAGCAGCTGGCCGGCGGCAGCGGCGGCAGCGGCAGCGGGGACGCGGGCGACCCCGCAATTCTCGCCCTGCGCGGCAAGGCGGCGATGGCGCAGGCCCAGGTGGCCTACCAGCACTTCCATGCCGCCTTCACCACCGACCGCTGGAAGGCGCTCGATGCCCAGGGTGCCCGTGTGCAGCGGCCGCTGTGGGCGTCGACGTCGACGAAGAACCCGGACTATTCCGACCTGCTCTACGTGGACAACCTGATTGGGCCGTCCACCGTCAACACCATGCCCGAAGCCACCCTGCGCGCCTTTGCCGACCACGGGATCCTGCACCGCACCGTGGACGCCGACCGTCAGGCCGCAAGAGACACGCTGGACATGTTGAAGGACGCCGGCGTCGACATGGAGGACGTGGAGCAGACGCTGGAAGACGAGGGCGTGCACTCCTTCGCCAAGTCCTTCGACGAGCTGTTGCAGACACTGAGCGACAAGGCCGCCACCTTTACGTGAGCCCGCACCGGCGCTGCGCGAGCCCTTCGCCGCTCCTACGGTGCCCGTTTCGCCCTCGTCGAGTCGAGCGCCCCCCAGGGCCTGGTCTGCGACGCCCACCTCGCCGGCGCCACCGCAGCGGGCCCGGGCACATAGATTGACCCTGATGCTTTCCGACGCCGATCTCCTGCAGATGCCATTGGTCGAGCTCATGGCGTTGGCCAGGAGCGTGCGCGACGAGGCCCACGGGCGTCGCGTCACCTATTCGCCCAAGGTCTTCATCCCGCTCACCATGCTCTGCCGTGACCGCTGCGGCTACTGCACCTTCGCCAAGGCCCCGGCGCGCCTGACGTCTCCCTATCTCACTCCCGACGAGGTGCGGGCCATCGCCCGCGCCGGTAGGGAGGCGGGGTGCCACGAGGCGCTCTTCACCCTGGGCGAGCGGCCCGAGCTGCGCTATCCCCTGGCCCGGACCTGGCTGGACGACAACGGCTTCGCCTCCACGGTCGACTACCTCGCCCACGCTTGCCGGCTCGTACTCGAGGAGACCGGCCTGCTCCCCCACGCCAATGCGGGCGCCCTCTTCCCCGACGAGCTGGCCGCGCTGCGGCCGGTGACGGCCAGCCAGGGGATGATGATCGAGTCGCTGGCCGAGGACCTCGCGGCGCACCGGAGCGCGCCGGACAAGGAGCCGGCCCGGCGGCTGGCCACGCTGGACGCGGCCGGGGAGCTGCACATCCCCTTCACCACCGGGATCCTGGTCGGCATCGGTGACGACCGGGCCGGGCAGCTGGCCGCCCTCCAGGCCATCGCCGCCTCGCACGCGCGCTTCGGCCAGGTCCAAGAGGTCATCGTCCAGAACTTCCTGCCCAAGCCCGGCACCGCCATGGCCCGCGTCGCCCCGTGCCCGGCCGACGATCTCTTGTGGGCCATCAGCGTGGCCCGGCTGGTGCTGCCGCCCGAGGTGCACATCCAGGCACCGCCGAATCTCTCCGACGACCTGGGGCCCCTGCTGCGCGCCGGCATCGACGACTGGGGCGGCGTCTCGCCGGTCACGGCCGACCATGTGAACCCCGAGCGCGCCTGGCCGGCCCTCGACACGCTGCGGGCGGCGACCGAGGAGGCGGGCCACGTGCTGGCGGCGCGCCTTACCGTCTACCCCGAATTCGCGCATGACGCCGAGACGTGGCTCGACCCGGCCCTGCGCTTTCCCGTCCTCGACGTGTCCGACGCCGAGGGCCTGGCCCGCGACGCCGCATGGTGCTCGGGGGGCGAGGTCGTTCCTCCCCTGCTCGTCGGTGCTGGCGCCAGCGCCGGCGACGGGGCCGGCGCCACACGCGACCTGCCGGCGGGCACCGGGCGATCGGACCGCGGGGGGCCGGTGGCCGAGGTGCTCGAGGGTGTCGCCCTGGGGCAGGAGGTGGGCCACGACGAAATCGTGACCCTGTTCTCGGCGCGGGGCCCCGAAGTGCGCCGGGTGGCCGAAGTGGCCGACGAACTGCGGCGAGCGGTCGTGGGCGACGACGTGACTTTCGTGCGCAACCGGAACATCAACTACACCAACGTGTGCACGTTCAAGTGCCGCTTCTGCGCCTTCTCCAAGGGGCCGCTCTCGCTGAACCTGCGCGGGGCTCCCTATCTCCTGGAGCTCGACGAGGTCACCCGCCGGGTGGCCGAGGCCGAGGCCGAGGGAGCGACGGAAGTCTGCCTGCAGGGCGGGATCCACCCTGACTTCGACGGGGACTACTACCTCCACGTATTGGGCGCGGTGCGGGCGGCCTCCGAGCGCATCCACATCCACGGCTTCACGGCCCTGGAGGTCACCGAGGGGGCGCGCCGGTCCGAGGTGCCCCTGGCGGAGTACCTGGTGCGGCTGAAGGAGGCGGGCCTCAAGACGCTGCCGGGCACAGCGGCCGAGATCCTCGACGACGACATCCGCGCGCTGATCTGCCCCGACAAGATCAACACCGAGGAGTGGCTCGAAGCGCACCGCACGGCGCACTCGGTCGGCCTGCGTTCCAACATCACCATCATGTTCGGCTCGGTGGAGCACCCCGACAGCTGGGCGCGCCACATCGTGCGCACCCGCGCGCTGCAGCGCGAGACCGGTGGCTTCACCGAGTTCGTCCCGCTGCCCTTCGTGCACATGGCGACGCCGATCTACCTCCAGCGCAAGGCCCGGCGCGGCCCCACCTTCAGAGAGACATTGCTCATGCACGCCGTGGCGCGGATCGCCTACCACGGGGACATCGACAACATCCAGGTGAGCTGGGTCAAGGTGGGGGTCGAGGGCGCCCGCCAGATCCTCCAGGCCGGCGCCAACGACGTCGGCGGGACGTTGATGGATGAGAACATCTCCCGGGCAGCCGGCGCTTCGCACGGGCAACGCATGGGCGTGGAGGAGCTCGAGGCCCTGGTGGCGCCGCTGGGTCGACCGCTGGTGCAGCGCTCCACCTTGTACGCCCTGGCGGGCACCGCCTCAGCGCCGTGAGCGTGGACGATCTCGAGGCGGGGGGCAACAACCCGATCGCCCGGGCCCACGAGAAGGCGGACGCGCTGCCGGACCCAGAAGAGGAGACCCTTCACGCGGCGTTCGAAGGGCTGGCCAGGGAGCACTCGCTCAGCCCGGCACAGGCGCGGGAGCTCCAGGCCATGCTCAGCTCCCTGAGCGACATGGCCAAGGAGGGGACGTCGGTCGGCGACCTCAAGATCGCCAATGCGGCGCTGGCGGAGATGACCGAGGCCTTCCGGGTCTTCCGCCCCTACCGCAAGATCCGCAAGATGACGATGTTCGGCTCGGCACGCACCCTGCCGGACGATCCGGTCTACATCCTCGCCCGCGATCTGGCCAGCCAAATGGCGCAGGCCGACTGGATGGTGGTGACCGGCGCCGGGCCGGGCATCATGGCGGCCGGCCTCCAGGGCGCAGGGCGCGAGCACTCCTTCGGGGTCAACATCCGCCTGCCCCACGAGGAGGGCGCCAACGTCTTCATCGCCCAGGACCCGAAGCTGGTGGAGATGCGGTACTTCTTCACCCGCAAGCTGATGCTGATCAAGGAGTCCCACGCCTACGCCATCCTCCCGGGGGGATTCGGCACCCAGGACGAGTCGTTCGAGCTCCTGACCCTGTTGCAGACCGGGAAGGCGGAACCGGCCCCGGTTGTCATGATGGAGACGCCCGGGGGCACCTACTGGCAGGGGTGGCTGCGTTTCCTCGAAGAGGAGGCCATCGGCTCGGGCTGGGTGTCGCCGGAGGACGTCTGCCTCTTCAAGGTGGCCACCTCGGTCGAGGAGGCGACCGGGGAGATCCTCGGCTTCTACCGCAACTACCACTCGTGNNCGCTGGGTGGGCGACCTGCTCGTCCTGCGCGTGCAGACGGCGCCGAGCCGTGCCGAACTGGCGGACCTGAACAAGCGCTTCGGCGACATCGTCACCCGCGGCGCCATCCGCATCGCCAGCGCCTTCTCCCCGGAGCGCTCCAGCAACGACCACCCGGAGCTCCCCCGCCTGGCCCTCCGCTTCGACAAGTGGCACTTCTCCCGGTTGCGCCAGCTCATCGATGCCATCAACGAGTGCACGGGGGCCTGAGAGGCTCACTGCGCCGTCAGGCGCCCCACCAGTCCCAGCACCGGTCCGGCGACCGGCTTGCGACCGGGCGGCAACCTCGTGTCATTACGGTTTCCTCGGCGAATACTGCCCGCCGGACCGCCGGACGGACGGACGGACGGATCGACGGATCGGAGCGGGAGGGTCCAGTGTCTCGGACAAGGTCAATGGAGGATTCGTCGCCGGCGCACAGCGTGTCGCCGGAGCCGGGCGACGAGGGGGCATCGTCGGCGCGACCGCAGCGTTCCCCGATCCGGCTGTTGGCCGCGTACGCTGCGGTGAGCCTCGTCCCGGTCATCCTCCTGGGCGTCGTTCTCGCCTGGACCTACCGCGGCGAGGCGCGCCAGAGAGGGCTTGCCGAAGGCCGGTCCGAAGCGCTGCTCGTGGCGGAGACGGCGGTCGAGCCGCGCCTGAGCGGGCACCTCTTGAGCCAGGGGTTGACCCCGGACGAACGGGCGTCCATGGAGGCCCTCGTGCGCACAGCGGTGGGCCAGCAGGACATCCTCCGCCTCCGCCTGCGCGATCTCAGCGGCCACGTCGTGTTCTCCAGTGATGACTCCGAGCTGAAGGCGAAGCCCGAGGACGACGCCCTCGAAGCCGCGTACGGCCAAGTGGAGGCCCATCTGACCCGGCTCAATGCCGACCCGGGCGATGTGGGCAGCCCGGGCCCCGAGACGGTCGAGGTCTACCTGCCCCTGACCGCAGGGAACCCGGCCCGGCGGGTGGGCGTCCTGGAGGTCTACCTTCCGTACGCGCCGATCAGCGCGGACGTGACCGCGGGGCTGCACAATCTCTACCGCGATCTGATCCTGGGCCTCGCCGGGCTCTATGCGGCCATTTTCGGCATCTCGTTCTCCGTGAGCCGGCGCCTGCGCGAGCAGCTGAAGGCGAACACGTACCTGGCCGAGCACGACCCGCTCACGGACCTGCCGAACCGGGCCCTGTTCCTCCGCCGCGCCGAGGCCGCGCTGGTGGCGTCCCAGCGCAGCGGGCAGCCGACCGCCATCGCCATCGTCGACCTCGATCGCTTCAAGGAGGTGAACGACACCCTCGGTCATCACAACGGCGACCACCTCCTCACCGAGCTCGCTCGCCGGCTGGCGACGTTCATGCGGCCGAAGGATTGCGTGGCGCGGCTGGGTGGAGACGAGTTCGGGATCATCCTGCGCGACGCCCTCGATCCCGCCGAGATCCTCTGGCGCATCCGTACGGTGATTGAGCACGAGGTGAGTGTCAGCGGGCTCCCGCTCTCGGTCGACTCGAGCATCGGGTACGTCGTGGCTCCCGAGGACGGGACGGACGTCGACGATCTGCTCCAACACGCCGACGTCGCCATGTATGTCGCCAAGGAGCAACATGCCGGCGTCGTCCGCTACGACGCCGGCCAGAACCACTACGACGCCGCCAACCTCGCCCTCATCGGCCAGCTCCGCCCGGCGATAGACGCGGGACAGCTCGTCTTGCACTACCAACCCAAGGCCACGCTCGCCGCCGGGCATGTCGAAGCGGTGGAGGCGCTGGTGCGCTGGCAGCACCCCACCCTGGGCCTGCTGTACCCGGACCGCTTCGTGCCGCTGGTCGAGCAGACGGACCTGATCGACAAGCTCACGGAATGGGTCCTACAGCGGGCGCTCAGCGATCTCGCGCTGTTCGGTCCCGACGCCGGTCACGTCACGGTGGCGGTCAATGTGTCGGCGCGCAATCTGGGACGGGCGGGATTTGCCGAGCGGGTCGAGCGCGCGCTCCTCGAGGCGGCCATACCGGCCCACCGCCTGGTCGTCGAGATCACCGAGACAGCCCTGCTCGCCGATCCTGACTCTGCCGTCGCCGTGCTCACGCGGCTCGACGCGCTGGGTGTAAAGGTGAGCATCGACGATTTCGGATGCGGGCAGACGTCCCTCGGCTACCTGTCGACCCTCCCCATCCACGAGTTGAAGATCGATCGCAGCTTCATCGGTGACATGCTGATCAACCCGGCGCATGCCGCCATCGTCCGCTCCGTCGTCGATCTCGGCCACAACCTCCACCTCCACGTGGTCGGCGAAGGGGTGGAGTCACGCGACATGTGGGACGCCTTGCGCGAGACGGGTTGCGACTCGGCGCAGGGCTACCTGCTGGCGTACCCCATGCCGGTCGAGGAGCTGCGCCCGTGGTTGGCCATCACCCCGACGGTGATCATGACGTCGCCGGCGTAGGAGCCGGCTCCGCGCCGCGTCGCCCCCTCCGGGGGGGGGCTACCCGCCGGTCCTCCGGTGCGCGATCTGGAACACGTTGCCGGCGGCGTCGCGCACCATGCCCCGCCTGTCGCCGTAGGGGGTGTCGAAGGGCTCCTCCACGCTCTGCGCGCCCGCGTCGACGGCGCGGGCCCAGGTTCGGTCGGCGTCGTCGACGTAGATGTACAAGAACGCCGGGAACGCCTCTCGCCCTTCGGCTCCCGACACCATGACAAGCGAGTCCCCGAGATGCATCTCCGCCGGCCGCCCGGGGACGAGCTCGCCCGACGCGTCGAACACGGTGCGCAGGAATGTGACCACCGCTCCGGGGTCGAGGGCGACGATGCGCGCTGTGACCGAATGAAACCCCTGCGGAGGCCTGCTTGGCACGGGTGAGGCGCCGGGACCGCTCAGTCGCCGCCGGCGCGCTCGCCGGCGGGCGCCAGCACCGAGACCGCCTTCTCGATAGCCCGACGGGCCCGAACCACACGGCGTTCTATGGCCAGGGCCTCGCCCGCCTCGGCCGAGTCGGGGTCACCCTGGGTGGCGAGGCGCAACGTATCGAGCGCGATGTCGGTCAGCTCTTCGACCATGCCCTCGAGGCGGCCCGCCAGGTCGGCCAGCGCGTCGGCGGCCGAAGTCACTTCGGCAGCGCGACGCCCTGCACGGCGTAGTCACCCTCGGCGTACTCGGCGCGCATGCGCTTCTTGTCGAACTTGCCCACACTCGTCTTGGGTACCTCGGCGATGAAGGCCCACTGATCGGGCAGCCACCATCGGGGCACGCGGCCGGCCAGGAATTCGACCAGCTCCTCCGCCGTCGGCGTCCGGCCCGGCTTGGGCACCACGCAGACCAGGGGGCGCTCGGACCACTTCGCGTCGGGGACGGCGATGACCGCGGCTTCGAACACGTCGGGATGGGCCATCACGGCGTTCTCCAGCTCGACCGAGGAGATCCACTCGCCGCCCGACTTGATGACATCTTTGGTGCGGTCGGAGATCGTCATGTAGCCCTGGTGGTCCAGGGTTCCGACGTCGCCCGTGCACAGCCAGCCGTCGTGGAACCGCGAGGGATCCTCGTCCTTGTAGTACGAACCAGTGACCCAGGGGCCACGGATCTCGAACTCCCCTGCGGACTTCCCATCGTTGGGCAGCACGTCGCCCTCAGGGGAGACCACCCGTACTTCGACGCCACCCACGACGCGACCGGCCTTGATCTTGTAGTACATCTCGTCGTGACCTTCGATCCGCCGGGCCGGCGGGAGGCCGAACGCGGCCAGCGGGCTGGTCTCGGTCATGCCCCAACCCTGGATGATGGTCACGCCGAAGCGCTTTTCGAACGCCTCGATCAGCACCTGGGGTACGGCCGCACCCCCGGCCGTGATGTGCCGCACCGACGAGAAGTCGACCGGCGAATCGAGGGCCAGCAGCCCGTTCCAGATGGTGGGCACGCCGCAGGCCAGCGTGGGGTGGTGCTCGTTGAAGATGGCGGCCAACTGCTCCCCCATCAAGAACATCTGCGGCATGATCATGTCGGTCCCGGCCATCCAGGCCCCATACGGTGTCCCCCACGCGTTGGCGTGGAACATCGGCACGATGATCAGGATCCGATCCTTTTCGGTCATGCCCACCGAGGAGGCTGACTGCTCGGCCAAGGTGTGTAGCCAGGTGGAGCGGTGGGAGTACACCACGCCCTTGGGGTTGCCGGTGGTTCCACTCGTGTAACACATCGCCGCGGCAGAGCGCTCGTCGAGCACGGGCCACTCGAGGCCGGGCTCCTCCGCGGCCAGCAGCTTCTCGTAGGAAAGCGTCTCCCCCAGCGCGGAGGTATCCCCTTCGCCGGCGACGATGATGGTCTCGACCGTCTTGAGGTCGTCTTTGATCGCGGCCAGCAGTGGGATCACCGAGGCGTCAACGATGATGAAACGGTCCTCGGCGTGGTTGATCACGTACGCCAGCTGCTCGGCCGGGAGCCGGATGTTCAAGGTGTGCAGGACGGCCCCCATGGAGGGGATGGCCAGGTATGCCTCGAGGTGTCCCTGGTTGTTCCAGCAGAACGTGCCCACCCGGTCCCCGTCCGCCAGGCCGAGCCGCCGCAGGGCCTTGGCCAATTGCTCGGCCCGGGCCGCCACCTCGCTGAAGGTGGCCGAACGGTAGCCCCCCGGTTCGATCGTGATGACCGTGCTGTCGCCATGGACCTGCTGGCCGTAGCGGAGGATGTCGCTGATAAGGAGCGGGGCGTCCTGCATGGTGCTCTTCATCACCCCAGTATGGCCAGCGCGCGCGCCGTGTGCCCGGGTGCGACCGTTCTCCGCCGATGCGCCCCTCCCGTGCCCTGGCCGCTGGCGCTGCCGGCCTGATCCTCGCCGCCGTCCTCATGGCCACCTCCGCTGCCGTGCTCAGCTCCTCGCTCCTCGGCGAGGTGGCCGGCGCGCCGAGCCCGGGGGCTCCGGGGGCCCCGGGAACCACCGCCTCGATCCCGCCGGCCATGCTGCGCCTGTACGAAGCCGCCACCACCACCTGCGCCGGTTTGCCGTGGACCGTGCTGGCGGCCATCGGCACCGTCGAGTCGGACAACGGCACCTCGGACCTGCCCGGCGTCCACTCGGGGGCCAACGCTGCGGGGGCGGAGGGGCCGATGCAATTCGAGCCGTCGACCTTCGCCGCCTACGACCAACCGGTGCCGCCCGGAGGGGCCAGCCCGCCCAGTCCCTACGACCCGACCGACGCCGTCTATGCGGCAGCGCGGGACCTGTGCGCCAACGGCGCCGAGAACGGCGCCAACCTCTCCGCTGCGGTGTTCGCCTACAACCACTCCGACAGCTACGTCTCCGAGGTCCTCGACCTGGCCCAGTTCTACAGTCAGACCGAGGCCCAAACCGTCGCCGGCGTCACCGCCGGAGGCGTCGCCGTGGCCTGGGCGCTGGCCCAGGTCGGCACGCCCTACGTCTGGGGCGGCGAGACCCCCGGTGTCGGCTTCGACTGCTCGGGCCTCGTCCAAGCCGCCTACAAGGTGGCTGGGATCACGCTGCCCCGGGTCGCCCAGGACCAGTACGACGCCACGACAAAACTCGGACCCGGCGGCCCGCTCCAACCCGGTGATCTCATTTTCTTCGGCGGCGGTCCCACCGACGTCACCCACGTCGGCATCTATATCGGCAACGGCCAGATGGTCGACGCCCCCTCCACCGGCGCTGATGTCCGTGTCGAGGAAACGCCCACCACACCAGGAGCGTCCTGGGGAACAGACCTCCTCGTCGGCATCACGGATCCGGCTGCATAAGGTGTGCTGCCTGGTGACCCCTTTTCTGTGAACCAATTGTGAGCCGTTGCCAGGTCAGTGAGCACGCCCGAGGAGCGCCGGCGAACGACATGACCGCCTCGCAGCTGACTTGCGCCTCAAAGACTGACCGAGCCGAGGCAGGGCTGTCCAGCTCTGGGACATCACGCCAGAACATCGTGGGATGCGATCGTGGGAGCCGGGCGCCATGGCAGAGTGTCACTTGTGAAGCTGTACCTGAGTTCGTTTCGCCTGGGCCGCGATCGCGGAGTACTCCGTGACCTCGTCGGACGAGCCGGTCGCGCGGCATTGGTGTTCAACGCGTGCGATTTCTATGGGGACAGCCGACTCCTCAACCTGGAGCGAGAAACGGAAGACATATCGAGCTTGGGCTTTGAATGCGAGGAGTTGGACCTCCGTTCATACTTCGGGGACCTCGAAGGACTGCGTAGCCGGCTCGATACCTGCGATCTGATTTGGGTCGTAGGTGGCAACAGATCACGGCGTCACAGCTATCTCAATAGATTTAACACACCAAGTCACGGCTCCTGCTTCTCGCGGGACTCTTGGATAGCTTCCGTCGCCACATCCAGACACTCCCGGCAAGCGGACACCTCCGCCGTGAGCTCGAAGAGCTCCACATCGTGACGCCGGCAGCCGACACAACGTGGTAGATCTGTTCTCACTTCTCCAGCGTCCCACGGGCGCGCAACGTTTCGCGATCCGGTGAGCGTCACCGCTGTGAGCGAGGGTTGGGCGCTCACTCGAGGGACGAAGAAGGGGATCCAATGAAAAGGGTCATCATGGCGGTGGTTGCCCTACTGGTTGTCGCTTCCGGTCTGGCTATCTACACGGCAGTGACGCACACCAAGGCCGCAGTGACCACATGCGGCGATCCACGTGACGAGATGTTCTGTTCGTCGTGGGTCGGCTCATCCTTTTACGTGTTTGACACGGGCTCAGAAACAAGCCCAAACCCCGGGCTTGCCAACTCTACGATCAACGAGGAGGCGGGCGATCTCGGGCTCAACGTCGTTAAGTACGAGATGTTGACCGCTCCGTGTGGCCTTACTGACAACGCAACGGGCTGCACCACGCCAGAAGAGGTCGACGCCGCTCTCGATGGCATTCAAGAACGCGACCTGAGTGCCACTCCGCTCGTTGTGTTGCCGCCCGTGGTCAATACGTGTCCGGAAGACAAAGAGTGCACATCGGCTTATACCGATCAATGCGACACTGGCGATTGGGCTTGGGACGGAGACGGTTCGAGTGAAGGATCGGGCTTCACCATGTTGGCATGGGACGAATGGCTCATCACTGAGGCAACAAATGACGGCGTGTTCTTGTTCGAACTTGGCAACGAACCCGACAACTACTGCGACACGGGCATGCAATCGAGTTACCGCGATGATGGGGATCCCTCATGGGCCTGCACTACTACCGGCGATGAGCAGAGCGATCACGTGACCTCTTACTCCTACGAGAACCTTTGGGACTGTGTGGTGCCAGCTCTGCGTGCGTTCGCTAGGGCTAACGGCCTCGGTGAGATCTACATCGGTGGTCCCGCATGGTCGACCTGGGACGATGACACTGCAGACATTGCCGACCACAACTACACCGCCTCGAATCTTTGGGACATTGAGGAATTCGTCAGGCACGAGGTCGCCGAATACAACCTCACAGGCGACAGCGATTACATCCCCGATTTCGTGAGCGTCCACACGTACCTCCCTGCTACGCCGGGGGGAAATGATACGTATGACACAGAAACCATCGGTGATCAGTTGGTAAATGAAATGGCAACCTCTGAGGATTTGAGCAATGCCGAAAGCAAAGCCAGCACCCAAATAGCTACTTGGAGCGACGGTTTCAACGATCTCCAAACGTGGATGGACGAGAACGTGTCGGATTACTCCATCGGTGGCGAAAAGCTTAATGACTACATCAAGATCGTCGACAGCGAGTACGACGATACGCCGAACGCGAGTGACACAGTTAACACTACTCAGGCGTACAGCCAGGACTGGTGCGACTGGTACTACACCCAGATGTTCAATATGTTAAACGACGACAATCTGTGGGGGTCGGTGCAGTTCGCCCTGTCCGGCGGTAATGCCACCCAAGGAACATTGGGTGACCTGAACCTGATCGACCCTGCAACGGGTGATGAGAACGACTGCTACTCGTCCTTCCAAGATAAAGAACGCCTCCGTCATTCGCAGAAGGCGTAGTTAGTCGCAGTCAACTGTCACGATTGGCCAAAGGTGTAGTAAGTCATGTGGCCCAGGTCCTCTCGCTGGCCCAGAGCTACGCACAGAACGGCGACCAGAGCGCCGCGCCGGCCGCAGCCGCGCCCGGCACCGCCCCACTCACCCCCGGCGTCACCGCCGGAGGCATCGCCGTGACCTGGGCGCTGGGCCAGGTCGGCACTCCCTACGTCTGGGGTGGCGAGACGCCCGGCGTCGGCTTCGACTGCTCAGGCCTCACCCAGGCGGCCTACGCGGTGGCCGGCGTCACCGTGCCCCGCGGTCGACGCCCCGCACAGCGGCGCCGAGAAGTTCGTCGGCGTGACCAGACCGGGAAAAGTGGGAGCGGCGCCGCCCGCGCCCTGACCGGGCTCCCGTCTACAGTATGGGGCGAAGGGGAGTAGTCCTCAATCGGTGATCGACATACCGGCGCTCGGGCGCCCGGTCACCGGACCTGCGTGCAGGTGGGCGAGACCTTCGTTCCAGCCATGTCGTCGTGGCCGGGGCGGAGGAGGACCCTTCGTTCCGGCGAGAAAGGTCGTAGTGCACATCGCCATCATCGCCGCCGTCTTCCCCATCATCTTCATCGGGGAATTGCCCGACAAGACGATGTTTGCCTCCCTCGTTCTGTCCACCCGGGGCAAGCCGTTCGCCGTGTGGGTGGGTGCGGCCGCCGCCTTCGTGGTCCACGTTGTGATCGCCACCACCATCGGGGTGGCGCTCTTCCACCTGCTGCCGCACCGGGCGCTCGACGGGATAGTGGCGGCCATGTTCCTCATCGGGGCTGTGTTGGCCATCCGGGAGGCCCGGAAGGCGCAACAGGAGGAGAAGCTGATCGACAAGGAGGTGGCCTCGGGCCGGCGGGTCGTCACCACGGCGTTCCTTGTCATCTTCTTGGCCGAGTGGGGGGATCTGACCCAGATCCTCACGGCCAACCTGGCCGCCCACTATCACGCGCCGTTCTCGGTCGGCCTCGGCGCAGTGCTGGCGCTGTGGGCGGTGGCCGCGCTGGCCGTGCTCGGTGGGCAGAGCCTGTTGCGCGTGGTCAACATCAGGACGGTGCGTATGGTCACCGCCGTCGTGCTGGTGGCCCTGGCCGGCGGGGCCACCTGGGAAGCTGTGCGCTAGGCCGTCAGGTGGAGCGTCCGCGCAGCGAGCGGTAGAGGCGCACGAGGCCGGCGGTGGAGGCATCCTGGCCCGATAGATCGGGGGCTTCTTCGTCGCTGAGGACGGGGGCGAGTTCCTTGGCCATGACCTTGCCCAGCTCGACCCCCCATTGGTCGAAGGAGTCGATGCCCCAGACGGCGCCTTCGACGAACACCGTGTGCTCGTAGAGGGCGACCAGTTGACCCAGCACCGAGGGGGTGAGCTTAGGGGCGACGATGGTCGAGCTGGGACGGTTGCCGGGCATCACCTTGTGCGGGACGAGGTCGGCCGGGGTGCCCTCGGCGGCGATCTCCTCGGCGGTCTTGCCGAACGCCAGGGCCTTGGTCTGGGCCAGGCAATTGGCCATGAGGAGGTCCTGCTGGGTGCCGTTGTCGTGCGTGGCCTCGGCAAAGGCGATGAAGTCGGCCGGGATCAGTTTCGTGCCCTGGTGGATGAGCTGGTAGAAGGCGTGCTGGCCGTTGGTGCCCGGTGCGCCCCAGAAGATCTCGCCGGTCTGGCCGCCGACCGCGGTCCCGTCGAGGTGCACCGACTTGCCGTTGGACTCCATTGTCAACTGCTGGAGATACGCCGGAAAACGGGCCAGGTGATGGCTGTAGGGCAGCACAGCATGGGTCTGGGCGCCGAAGAAGTTGTTGTACCAGACGTTGAGGAGACCCATGATCACCGGGAGGTTCCGCGGGAGCGGCGCAGTGCGGAAGTGCTCGTCGATGGCATGGAAGCCGGCCAGCATGTCGGCGAACGCGTGGCGACCGATGGCCACCATGAGCGAGAAGCCGATTGCCGAGTCGTAGGAGTAGCGGCCGCCTACCCAGTCCCAGAACTCGAGCATGTTGGCCGTGTCGATGCCGAACTCCTTGACGGCCGCTGTGTTGGTCGACACTGCGATGAAGTGCTTGGCCACGGCACCGGAGTCGACCGCGCCGCCGCCGGCCGCGGTGTCCAGCCCATCGAGGAGCCACTTGCGGGCCGCCGCGGCGTTGGTCAGGGTCTCGAGCGTCGTGAAGGTCTTCGAGCTGACGACGAACAGGGTGGTGGCCGGGTCAAGGTCGTGCGTGGCCGCATACAGGTCGACCGGATCGACGTTGGAGACGAAACGGCACTCCAGGCCCGGGGATGCATAGTCGACGAGGGCGTCGTAGGCCATGGCCGGTCCCAGGTCCGATCCACCGATACCGATGTTGACGACGGTCCGGATCCGCTGCCCGGTCGAGCCAACCCAGGAGCCGGTGCGGATGCGGTCCGACAGGTCGCCCATGCGCCGCAGCACCGCGTGCACGTCGCGCCCGACGTTCTGCCCGTCGACCGTGAGCGCCTCGCTCTCGGGCATGCGCAGCGCCACGTGCAGCACGGCCCTGTCCTCGGTGGTGTTGATGTGCTCTCCCGAGAACATGGCGTCACGCCGGGCCTCGACGCCGGCGGCACGGGCGAGATCGAACAGCAAGGACAGGGTCTCGTCGGTGAACCGGTGCTTGGAGTAGTCCAGCACCAGTTCGGCGGCGGCCACCGTGTGCCGCGTCGCCCGATCGCTGTCAGCGGAGAAGAGCTGGCGCAGGTGGAGGTCGCCCACGTCGTCGAAGTGGGCGCCGAGCGCCTGCCACTCGGGAAGGCTGGTGGGGTCCATCATCACGGTCGTACCTCACTCATGGTTGTGCCTTGCGTTGCCTGGTCCCCCGGCGGGCCGTCCCTGCGGGGCGCGCCACTGAGGAATTCGAGGATGCGCTGATAGGCGGCGCGGTCCTGCCAGAGGAACTGATGACCCCCGTCGAACAGCGCCAACTCGGCGCCCGCGATCTGCGCCGCCAGGAACCTGGCGTTCTGTGATGGGGCGATGCCGTCGAAGTTGCCGCCGCAGACCAGGGTCGGGCAACCGATGGTGGCCAGGCGCTCCCACGTGTCGTGGTGCCGGCGAGCCTCGAGCTGAAGGGCCGCTCCCCGGGTGGCCTCCGGTGTGGGCTCGCCGCTCCGGAGATATCCCGACATGGCGTCGACCATCGTCTTCCACTCGGTGGCATGGGACCGGCGCCGGGCGTCATCCCAACGGGTGTCCATCATCTCGATCTGGCGCGTGGCGCGGGCCGCACCACGCAGGGCGGCGAGTTCATCGAAGGGCGCCGACGCGCCGCCGGCCCCGCCCGATGACGTGCAGGCCAGGACCAGCCGCCGCACCCGGGCGGGATGGCGGATCGCCAATTCCTGCGCGACCATGCCGCCGAAGGACACGCCCATGACGAGGCAGGAGTCCCACCCCCGGTCCGCGAGCAGCGCCGCCGCATCGTCGGCGTAGTGAGCCATGGTGTAAGGACCGTCGGGAACGCTGGTCTGCCCCAGCCCCCGCTGGTCATAGGCCAGGATCTCGAAGTGGCGACCCAGCGGCCCCTCGAAGACCGAAGGCCGGTTCCTCAAGTCACCGCCGGTCCCCGAGATGCACAAGAGCCGCTCCCCGGCCCCGGCCTGCTCGTAGTACACGGCAATGTCGCCCAGCTGCGTGGTGGCCATCTCGTCAGCGTAGGGCGCACGCTCGTTTCCGATCGGCGGCCTTGCGCGTCCCCGCAGCACTTCTCAAAGTGCAACCCCCCATTGCCCTTTGTACGGTATCGTACGCAGCCTCCTAAATTGGATCGGACCTAGGCGGGGGCCAGCTCCGCCTCTATTGCATGGCGTGTCGGCGTCGCCGAGAGGAGGCATGGTGGTCGTTGACACGCAGGCGCCAGGCCTCGAGATGGGCGCCGCCCGTCCTCCGAAGGTCTCCCCCGCCCCGCCCGACACCCCCGCTCCGGCTTCCCGCGCCGGTGGCGCGGTCGTCGTCGTGCTCCTGATCGGGTTGGCCGTGACGGCAGCTGTGGCGTGGACGGCGTCGACGCTCAACGATCGCAACGAGTCCCGGTTACTCGATCGTCAGACTCAGCAGGTCGGCACTGTCCTGACGGCGGCCATCCCGAGCACGCAGATTCCGTTGGTGACCGCGGCACAGATCGCGCAGGCGACGAGCGGGAACGTCAGCAAGTTCGAGCAGTACATGTCCCCCTACGTCGAAGCCAAGGGACAGTTCGTCGCCGCCTCGCTGTGGCAGCGCAGCGGCGCCGGCGTGCGCCAGCTGGCCGCGGTGGGCCCGCCGCCGGAACTCGGCCCGGCTTCGACGTCCACGAGCTCCTTCGTCATGCAGGCATACAAGAGCGCGACCTTCGTCGTCTCCCCGATCCTCGGTGCCAACCCCCCGCACATCGGGTTCGCCTACGCCGTGCCCGGCGGCACCGGCGGCTATGCCGTGTATGCCGAGCGCGCCATCCCGGCCGACCGCCAGTCGGCCGTGGCGAAGAACTCGGCCTTCTCGGACTTGCACTACGCCTTCTACCTCGGGCGGTCCGAGCGTGCGGCCAACCTGCTGACGACGGACTTCCCCCGCCTGCCCGTGACCGGGAACAGCGACAAGGTCGTCGTGCCGTTCGGCAGTTCGGCGCTCACGGTGGTGACGGCGGCGGCCGGGCCGCTCGGTGGGACGTTGCCCCAAGAGCTTCCCTGGATCTTCGGGGTGCTCGGCGTCGTGATCACGGTCGCTGCCGCATGGACGGCCGGGCGCCTCGTCTACCGCCGGCGCCGGGCGGAGCGGGACACGGCCGAGATCCTGCAGCTCTACGGGCAACAGCGCAGTATCGCCGAGACCCTCCAGCACGCCCTCCTTCCCCGCGAGACGCCGGATATCCCCGGCCTCGAGTTAGCCGTGCGCTACGTGCCGGGCGTCGGCGGGGTCGACATCGGGGGAGACTGGTACAGCGTCATCGCCGTCGACGACGAGCATTTCGTCTTCGTCGTGGGGGACGTATCGGGTCGGGGGATCAGCGCGGCATCGGTCATGGCTCGCCTTCGCTTCACCATCCGTGCCTACGCACTGGAGGGGTACTCGCCCAGCGAGATCCTCGAGAAATGCTCCAGCCAGTTGAGCGTCCTGGCCGATGGACACTTCGCCACCATTCTCGTCGGGGTGGCCGACGTCACGAGTCGCGAGATAACCCTGGCGAACGCCGGGCACTTCAACCCGCTGGTCATCGACGGCCAGCACACGGACTTCGTTGCGACTTCGGTCGGCTTGCCGATCGGACTCTCCGGCGGGACCTACGACGCCACCACCGCCACGGTGCCGTCGCGGTCAACCATGATCGCGTTCACCGACGGGCTCATCGAGCGCCGCGGCGAGAGCATCGACGTCGGCCTGCAGCGGCTCCAGGACGCAACGCGCGGCGACCATTCCTCGCTGGAAGACTTGTTGACGAAGGTCATCACACTGGTCGGCGATGACGCATCCGAGGACGACATTGCCATCTTGGGCATGCGGTGGTTGAGCTAGTGAGATCCGGGTGCCGAGATGGTGCAGTCGCTGCGCCTGGCGCCCAACCGCGCCGGAGTCTTCCGCTTCGGCCACGAGAGGGTGCCCGGGCTCAGTGACCTCCCCCGGCTGACTGTCTCAGCGGCACGGTCGGTGACCCGGCCCAGAGAAGGCAAAAGGCGGAGCCTGTAGTGATCACCGTGACGCCCGATCAGATCACGGTAACGGAGAAGCCGGGCGGGAGCGTGTCGACACCTCTCACGAACCTGGGCTGCGCCTGTGCCCGATGAAGCAATCTCGCAGAAGCACTCTCGCACTCTTGACAGGTATGCTACGAGTGGTTGTCAACCGAACTGAGAGCTACCTTCGCGGATCAGCAGCTTGCCACTCCGTAAGCTGCTGATCCCGACCGAGGCTCACAACGGCGCCTGGCGGGGGGGAGTGGCGGATGGGGAATGAGCAAACGGCACCCACCCCTCCAACCCTTGACGGTGTTGTTGGCGGATTGACGGACCTGGGCCCACGCGTCGACCAACAAATGCCAGCTGCCCATTGTAAATCTAAAGCCATCGTAAATCTAAAGCCATCGTAAATCTAAGAGAGGGAAGACAGTGAAAAAGCTCATAGCCGGTCTATTGGTAGTAAGCAGCCTCTTCATTGGCGCTGGAATTGCATCTGCTGGTTCATCTGTCGTCAACAGCGAAAAGCAATTCATGAACAAGCAAGTAGAAAACCAAGTCCTTGTCGGGCCACTAAAATGGAAGTCTTGCTCCTCCGGCGGTCTGTGCGCTTCTACAAATGGCGGCGTCAGCACTCGTGTAGAGACCGGCATACTGACCCTGGGGGCATACCCCAACGGGGTGTCCTTGGAATTGACGGGTGCGAAGGCTGACAACAATATCGTTGCCAGCATGGACTCGGCGGCGGCGAAGATCATCCTTCACTATGTCGGGGGCAAGGTTGGCCACTGGCTGAACGGACTCGGCAACCCTCCGGTTGATGCAACAAAAAAGTTCGGCTCCTGGTCCGTGCATGCTATTGCAAGTAATTCGAACAACGGAACGGCTGTATTCGACCTCACTCGGGCCAATTAGTTAGTGGCCGGACGGGCCGGCCACCATCCCGCGGCGACGGCCAGTAACAGAGCGGCCGCGCTCAAGGTGGAGGTCATAGCGGATCCCTCGGGCCTCCCGGCCCTCAAGCTCACCGGCGAGCTGGATGTGGCGAGCGCACCGACGCTCCAGGCAGCGATCGATCCCGTGATGGAGCGACGCCCACCAAAGATCGCGTTCGATCTCAGCGAGCTCCGGTTCATGGACAGCTCGGGTATCTCGCTGTTCCTGGCCACGGCCGAGCGGATCGCGGTGGTCGAATTGCGCCATCCCCCGCCGACGGTCCGCCGGATCTTCGAGCTGACCGGCATCACGGGTGTCTTCGAGATCATCGGCTAGTCCGGAGGCCGGTTGCACCGGATAACCACGCTTACACGACAGGGTTGCTGGGTAGATTCCCTCTGGCCGGTTGTTGCCGCGCCAACCGCTGTGATCCTCGAAGAGCCCATCGCGGTCGGCGATCCCGGATGCCGGATCATCGTGCAGCTGGGCGCGCCCCCGCCCGCGGCGGTGCGCTTCGCCCACCACTACAGGACAACGTAGCGACCGGCCCGGGTCCCGACCCTCTCCCCGGCGGGGTGGCAAGCTGCACGCCGACCCAAGGAGCAGGCATGACCACGAAGAGGGAATTCCACGGCCGCATCGGCCGCGACTGGCGCGACTCGGAGCCCTGGTGGCCCCCCGAGACCGTGGCACCGCAGGGGGCACCCAACGTGGTGCTCCTCGTGCTCGACGACGTCGGCTTCGCCCAGCTGGGCTGCTATGGCTCCGACATCGCCACCCCGGTCATCGACGGACTCGCCGCCACGGGGCTGCGCTTGGCGAACTTCCACACCACAGCCCTGTGCTCTCCTTCACGGGCCTGCCTACTGACCGGGCGCAACCATCACCGCAGCGGTATGGGGCGGGTGGCCGACCTGGCCGTCGGCTACCCCGGCTACTGGGGCAAGCCGCCGCGGGAGAACGGCTACCTCTCCGAGATCCTGCGCCAGCGGGGCTACGCCACTTATGCCGTCGGCAAATGGCACCTGAGCCCGGAGAACGAAACGGATATGGCCTCGTCGCGCGCCACGTGGCCGCTGGCGCGTGGCTTCGACCGCTGGTACGGCTTCCACGGTGGGGAGACCCACCAGTTCGTGCCCGCTCTCTTCCACGACAACCACGCGGTCCGGCCGCCGCGGCGCATCGACGAGGGCTATCACCTGAGCGCCGACCTGGCCGACCGGGCCATCGAATTCGTGGGTGACCTCCGGGCCGTCGACACCGAGCAGCCGTTCTTCCTCTACCTGTGCACCGGGGCCTGCCACTCCCCCCACCACGCCCCTCGCGAGTGGATAGAACGGTACCGGGGGGCCTTCGACGGTGGGTGGGACGAGTGGCGCGCCCGCGCCTATGCCCGCCAACTCGAGCTGGGGCTGCTCCCGGCGGGCACGGCGCTCTCCCCGCGCCCTCCCTGGGTGCCGGCCTGGGCCGACCTCGATGAGGTGGGGCGGACCCTGGCCGCCCGTTTCATGGAGTGCTTCGCCGCCTTCCTCTCCTACACGGACCACCAGCTCGGCCGGTTTATCTCGTTCCTCGAGGACGTCGGCGATCTCGAGGACACCTTGGTCATTTTGGTCTCGGACAACGGCGCCAGCTCCGAAGGCGGGTCGCAAGGTTCGATCAACGACATCCGGCTCGAGAACCTCGACCCGGCCTCGGTGAACGAGATGCACGCGCGCATCGACGAGATCGGCGGACCTCTCGGGCACAACAATTATCCGTGGGGATGGACCATGGCGGGCAACACGCCGTTCAAGCGCTGGAAGCGCGAGGTGCACGAGGGTGGAGTGGCCGATCCGTGCATCGTCAGTTGGCCGGCGCGCCTGGGCGCGGCGGCGGGCGGGATCCGCCATCAGTTCGCGCACGCCATCGACGTGCTGCCCAGCGTGCTCGAGCTGGTGGGCGCGTCGGCACCCTCCCACATCGAGCAGGTGCCCCAGTCCCTCATCGACGGGGTCAGTTTCGCCGCCCTGCTCGGTGCCGACGGTGTCGACCTCCCCGCGGCCCACACGACCCAGTACTTCGAGATGTTCGGGTCCCGGGCCATCTATCACGATGGCTGGAAGGCGGTGACCTTCCACCCGGTGGGCCCCGTCTACGACGACGGCCTCAATCCCAACGCACCTTTCGACGACGACGTATGGGAGCTGTACCACGTCGCGGCGGACCTCTCGGAGACCAACGACCTGGCGGCCGAGGAACCCGAGCGCCTGGCGGCGCTGATCGCGCTGTGGTGGGAGGAGGCCGAGCGCAACGACGTCCTCCCTCTGGACAATCGGCCGCTGTGGGCGCTGATCCACAAGAAGCCCGATGCACGCCGCGACCGCGCCGAGTTCCGCTACTTCCCGGGGGGAGCCCCGGTGCCCGAGTCCGTCGCCGTACAGGTGCAGAACCGCTCCCACGCGCTGCGGGCCGAGGTGGTGGTCGACGAGGGCGTCGTCCCCCACGGCGTGGTGCTCGCCCTGGGATCGGCCCTCGGCGGCTTCTCGTTGCATTGCCTCGAGGGGCGCCTCCGGTACGTGCACAACCTCTACGGCAAGCATCGCCACGAGCTGGTGAGCCCGTCGCCGCTCGGCCCCGGGCGCCACTTGGTGGCGTTCGAGTTCACGAAGGACGACGGCCTGGGTGGGCCGGCCCGGCTCCTGGTCGACGGCGAAGTGGTGGCCGAGGGGGCCATCGCGCGCAGCAACCCGGCCGCATTCAACGGTGTGGGGGTGGGACTCACCTGCGGGTACGAATGGGGCCCGGCGGTCGGGGAAGGGTACGAGGCGCCCTTCGCGTTCAATGGCACCATCGTGCGGGCGGTGGTGGAAGTGACGGGTCCGGTGGTGCGCAACCCGCTGGCCGAGATCGCCGCCATCCTGGCCGAGCAATAGGCGGGTCTCCAAGGACTACCGTTGGGGCCATTCGCGCCCGGCGCGGACGGAGGGGGAAACCATGATCATCGCAGCGGTACTCGACACCGTGACCTGTTCGGGCACCGGGATCACGACGAACACCGGCACAGTGTGCGCGAGCACGAGTTCAGGCGCGAGCACGGTCTTTTCCTCGCCGACGTCGTCCTTGACGTCGTCCGTCGGTTTGGGGGCCGTCGCCGGTGTGATCGTCGAAGTGGCCGCCCTGCTCGCCCTGATGGCGATCGTGGGATTCTTCGTCATCATCGTGGTGGCGAACCGGGCCGAACCGGACCCGACCGGGCGCCGGCCGCAGTCGGTGTACTTCTTCGCGGTGTCCTTCGTGACGCTGGTGACCGCCATCATGGGGTCGATCGTGATCGTGGTGTCAATGGTGCAGCTGATCGGCCACCACGGTGGCAGCGTGGTCGACGCGACGTCGCGCGCCGTCGTGCTCGGGGCTTTGATCATGCTCGTGAGCTTCTTTCTCCTCCGCACCCATCTGCGTCAGGGGGTGGCCCTCGTGGGGCCCGATGCCTCCAGCCCGTCGCGGCGGGTCGGCCAGAGCTATGTCTCGGCTGTCTCCTTCCTCTCCATGGTGGTGCTCCTGTTCGCCTCTGTCGCGGTGGCCTATCTGGTGTTCGCACTCGCCGGGCCCGGGGTCTTCGGAAGTTTCGGCGGCCGCACTCCCGCCTGGCGCTACCTCATCGATGCGCTCTACGTCGACGCCGCGGCCGCTGTCGTGCTGGTGACCCACCGCAACCTGGTTTCGCCTGGTCTGCACCTCTTCTCCCCGGGCTGGCGCCGGGGCGGGACGCCCACCCAGGTGTCAGCCCCACCGCCGGCATAGAGGCGAGTCGCCTGGCGTTGCACCGGGCGTGGGAGAGTCGCGGCGGATTTTGCTGATCTCGGGCAGCCTGCGGCAGCGCTCGACGAACACCGCCGCGCTGCGTACCGCCCGACTGGTTGCCCCACGCCAGGTGGCCGCCGTCCTCTACGAGGGGACAGCCCGTCTCCCCCACTTCAACCCCGACGACGACACGGGCTCGCCTCCCGCGCCCGTCCTCGCCCTGCGGGCGCAGATCAGGAGCGCGGACGCCGTCCTGTTCTCGGTCCCCGAGTATGCCGGTGCCCTCCCCGGGTCGTTCAAGAACCTTCTCGACTGGGCCGTGGGCGACGACCAGCCCGCCTCACTCGACGGGAAGCCGGTTGCGTGGGTCAACGTGGCCCCCCGGGGTGCCGTCCACGCCCACGATTCCTTGCGGCGCGTGCTCAGGTATCTCGGCGCGAGAGTGGTCGAGCCGGCCTGCGCCGACCTCCCGCTCGCCCAGACTGACCTCGACGCGGAGGGCCTGGTGCAGGCAGCGCACATCCGCGCCCGACTGGCCGCGGTCCTCGAGCAGCTCAGTGGTGCCGCTCCCGTGCCGGCCTGGCTGCCGAGCCGGACCCCGCGGCCTGTCCGCTTTCTCAGCCCGCTCGGTCAGAGGCGAACTTCAAGGCGGCGGACCCGAGAAGCTCGTCCATGGCCGGTATATCGAGCGGGCGGGCGAAGAGGAACCCCTGCCCGACGTTGACGTTCTCCGCTTCCAGCTTCTTGCGCTGCTCGTCGGACTCCACGCCCTCGGCGACGGTCTCGAGCCCCAACACCTTGCCCAGCTGGACGAGGGTGTGGACGATGGCCGCCGACTCCTTGGTCTCGGCCACACCGGAGACGAAGGACTGGTCGATCTTCAGCACATCGATCGGGAACTGGCGCAGGTAGGCGAGCGAGGAGTACCCGGTGCCGAANNGAAGGACCGGTCGATCTTGAGGGCGTCGACCGGGAACTGCCGGAGGTAGGCCAACGAGGAGTACCCGGTGCCGAAGTCGTCGATGGCCAGGCGGACGCCGATCGCCTTCAACAGCTTGAGCCGGGTGAGGGTCTCCTCGACGTCATGCATCAGCGTGGTTTCGGTCAGCTCCAGTATCAACATGGAGGGGTCGAAGCCACTGGCCGAGAGCGCGTTGTGGACGTCGTCGATGATGCGGTCCCGCTCGAGCTGCACGGCCGAGATGTTGACCGAGACCTTGATCGGGAAGCCCTGGCGATGCCAGCGCGCGCCCTGCCGGCAGGCTTCCTGCAGAACCCATTCACCCACCGGCACAATGAGGCCGCTCGCCTCGAGGATCGAGATGAAATCGTTGGGCTGCACGATCCCGCGTTCGGGATGGCGCCAGCGTAAGAGCGCCTCCACACCGTTGAATTCCCCGGTGCTGAGATCGACGGTGGGTTGGTAGAGCAGGAAGAACTGGTCGTCCGCCAGGGCGTGGTGCAGGTCGAGCTCCATGTGGTGATGGTCGTCCACGACCTTTTGCATCGAGGGCGAAAAGGTCACGGCACAATTCTTGCCGGCCGCCTTGGCCCGGTAAAGGGCGATGTCGGCATCGCGGAGGAGGTCTCCGGACTGGGCCCGGTCGCCCTCCGCGATGCCGATGCTCACGGTGACGTCCAGGGGCGCGTGGCTGGCCGAGATGTCGAACGGAGTGGCCAAGACGTCCTGGATGCGCTCGGCCACCACGTCTGCTCCGGCGGCCAACGAGTCGCCCTCCACCAGGACAACGAATTCGTCCCCGCCCAGGCGCCCGACGGTGTCCCCGGCCCGGACCGCCCCGGCCATACGGGTGGCCAGGGCGGCCAGTAGCTCGTCGCCTGCCTCGTGCCCCAAGGTGTCGTTGATGTCCTTGAAGTCGTCGACGTCGAGGAACAGGGCAGCCACCGGGGTGCGATGGCGCCGGGCCCGTCCCAGCATCTGCTCGGCCCGGTTGTGGATGAGGGCGCGGTTGGGCAGTCCGGTCAGCGAGTCGTGGAGGGCGGCATGTGAGAGCCGGTCCTCGGCGTCCTTGCGCCGCGTGATGTCGCGCAGGTTGGCCACGAACCCTTCAACGGCGGGGTCGGACAACAGGTTGGTGATGGCGGCCTCGAACCACAGGGGCTGGCCATCGACGCGCAGGAGGCGTATCTCCTCGTGGACCGGGGAACCGGTCCCCCCGGCTGCCGCCATGGCGGCCTGCAGCCTCGGCCGGTCGTCGGGATGGATCAGCCGTTCGCCCATGAGCGCTTCGGACGCCGTGCTCGAGTAGCCGAGCACCGCCTCGAATGCCGGGCTCGCATACGACAAGACCCCGTCTCGTCCCACCACGAGCACGATGTCGCTCGAGCTGGTGACGAGGGCGGAGAAGCGATGCTCCGAACGGCGCAGCTCGACTTCGAGGATCTCGCGCTCTACGGTGGAGTCGCCGAGCAACCAGATGACGAGCAGCGCGCCGGTGAGGCCGAGTCCGGCTACGCCTTGGACCTGTGGCTCGTGGATGAACGTCGGGGCCAGGTGCAGTGCAATGGCGACCTGGCCCATCGTCATGGAGAAAGTCGTCCACACCAGGCAGGGTTTGGTGGCCTTCGACCCGAACATCCGGATGGCGGAGGCGGAACCGAAGAGGAAGCCGATCGACAAGATGGGGCCCCATCCCGTGCAGTAGGCGACGACGGCGGTCGAGGCCATGCCGGCGCCGACGTTGGCCCATACGTGCCAGGGCTTGCGGCCCTCGCCCCACAGGGCCGAGCACAGCACGGGCAGCGCGCCGCCGCCCGTGACGATGACGACGTAGAGCCAGTAGGGCTCGTCCGCGATGAGATGGAGCGCCCGGAACAGACAGAAGAGGCCGNNCGTTAGGGACGCAGACGCATCGAGCGGCGCGCGCGCGACCTTCGGTGCCATGGCCCAATTATCGACCACGTGCGTTGCAGCAAGATCGCAGCGCGGTTGCGAGGGGGGTGGCGACGGGCCGAGGGCCTCGTACCGGCAACGAGGTATTTCGGCAGTTCACGGGCCGAAATGGCTCGCGCCTTAGTGCTAGCGCAGCGCGAGTTGCCCCGGCACGATGGGCGCCGGCAGCGAGGTGTCGCCCATGAGCCAGCGGTCGACCGCCGCCGCCGCGGCGCGCCCTTCGGCGATGGCCCACACGATGAGGCTCTGGCCCCGCGTCTGGTCCCCGCACACGAAGACGCCGTCGACGTTGGTAGCCCAATTCTCGTCCGCCGCCACGGCGCCGCGCCCGTCAACCTCGAGGCCGAGCTCGGCGACGACCCCGCGTCGCTCGGTGCCGAGGAAGCCCATGGCGAGGAGCACCAGCTCGCACTCCAACTCGAACTCGGTGCCTACCACTTTGGAGAACACCGGCCGCCCGTCCTCCACCAGCGTCTCCACCTCGTGGCCGCGCAGGGCGCACACCGCACCCGAGCCGTCGTCGACGAACTCGGTCGTGGTCACCGAGAAGACGCGCTGGCCGCCCTCTTCGTGGGCGGATGAGGTGCGCAATATGAGCGGCCACAGCGGCCACGGGTTGGTGTCCGACCTGGCCTCGGGGGGCTCGGTCAGGATTTCGAACTGGTGCACCGATGCCGCGCCCTGGCGGTGTGTCGTGCCCAGGCAGTCGGCCCCCGTGTCGCCGCCACCGATGATGACGACGCGCTTGCCGCGTGCGCTGATCGGTGAGGTGGGAAGGGCCCCCTCGCGTACCAGGTTGGATGGCTTGAGGTACTCGAGCGCCATGTGCACGCCGCGCAGGCTGCGGCCGGGTACCGGCAGATCCCGGGGGAGGGTGGCCCCGCCGGCCAGCACGATGGCGTCGAACTCGGCCCGGAGGTCGGCGGCGGCGCGTACGGCGACATCCGGCGCGCAGGCCGTGCCCAGTCCTCTCTCCTCCCCGGGCTCGACCGGCCCGTCCGGCCCGTCTTCGCCGTCGTTCCCACCCGAGCTGTCCGCCGGTCCCCTTCCGGCGCCCACGGACGTGGCGCACACGAAGGTGACGCCCTCGGCCTCCATCTGGGCCAGGCGCCGGTCCAGCACCGCCTTCTCCATTTTGAACTCGGGGATGCCGTAGCGGAGCAGGCCGCCGGGCTTTTCCGCCCGCTCGAAGACCGTCACGGCGTGGCCGGCCCGGGCCAGTTGCTGGGCTGCGGCGAGGCCGGCCGGTCCCGAGCCCACCACGGCCACCGAGCGGCCCGTCCGCGCCGTGGGCGCCTGCGGGGTCACCCATCCCTCGCTCCAGGCTCGCTCGACGATCTCGTATTCGATCCGCTCAATGGTCACCGGGTCGTCGTTGATCCCGAGGACGCAGGCCGCCTCGCACGGTGCCGGGCACAGTCGGCCGGTGAACTCGGGGAAGTTGTTGGTGGCGTGGAGGCGCTCGATGGCGTCGGACCAGTCGTCCTTGTACACCAGGTCGTTCCACTCGGGGATGAGGTTGCCCAGCGGGCAGCCGTCATGGCAGAACGGGATACCGCAGTCCATGCAGCGCGCCCCCTGCTCCTGGGTCTGCTCTGCGCTGAAGGGCTCGTAGACCTCACGCCAGTCGCGCAGGCGCACCGAGACAGGGCGCCGGCGCGGCAGCGAGCGCCCGTACTCCATGAACCCCGTCGGCTTACCCACGGTCGGCCGCCTCCATGACCGCCTCGTCCACGGGGCGGCCCTCGGCTTCGGCCCGGCGGGTGACCTCGAGTATGCGCCGGAAGTCGCGCGGCATCACTTTGACGAACTCGCGGCGCTCGAGCTCCCAGTTCTCGAGCAGGCGGGCGGCCACGGCGGAGCCGGTCTCCGCCCCGTGCCGCTCGACCAGCGCGCGGACCCAAAGGATGTCTTCAGCATCGAGCGGTTCGACGTCGACCATGTCGTCGTTCACGCGCTGGCCAAAGGTGCGCTGGGGGTCGTAGATGTAGGCGATCCCGCCTGACATGCCGGCCGCGAAGTTGCGACCAGTGGGCCCGAGCACCACCACGCGGCCGCCCGTCATGTACTCGCACCCGTGATCGCCCACACCTTCGACCACGGCGACGGCGCCCGAGTTGCGCACGCAGAAGCGCTCCCCCACCTGACCCCGGATGAACGCCTCGCCGCCGGTGGCCCCGTAGAGGATCACGTTGCCGGCGATGATCTGCTCCTCCGCCGCGAAGACCGACTCGAGCGGTGGGCGTACGACGAGCCGCCCGCCCGACAGCCCTTTGCCGAAGTAGTCGTTGGCGTCGCCATAGAGGCGCATGGTCATGCCGCGCGGCACGAAGGCGCCGAAGCTCTGCCCGGCCGAGCCGGTGAAGGTGAGCGAGATGGTCCCGTCGGGCAGCCCGGCCGCCCCGTAGCGCCGGCTGATCTCCGAGCCCAGCAAGGTGCCCACCGTACGGTCGACATTGGAGATGGGCAGGGAGAGGGAGACCGGCGTGCCGTCGTCGATCGCGGCGGTGCAGGCCTCCATGAACTGGTGGTCGAGTGCCTTTTCCAGGCTGTGGTCCTGCAGGCGCGTCTGGTGCCGTGCCATGTCGTCAGGCACGTCCGGCTGCGCCAGCACGGCGCTGAGATCGAGGCCGGCCGCCTTCCAGTGCTCCACCGCCTGGTCGGCGTCGAGCAGGTCGACCCGCCCTACCGCCTCTTCCAGAGTGCGCAGGCCGAGCGAGGCGAGCAGCTCGCGCACCTCTTCGGCGATGTAGGCGAAGAAGGTCTCGACGAATTCCGGCTTGCCGCTGAACTTCGCCCGCAGCTCGGGCCGCTGGGTGGCGATCCCCACTGGGCACGTGTCGAGATGGCAGACGCGCATCATGATGCAGCCCGAGACGACCAGAGGCGCCGTGGCGAAGCCGAACTCCTCGGCTCCGAGGAGGGCGCCGATCACCACGTCGCGCCCGGTCTTGAGCTGCCCGTCCACCTGGACCACGATGCGGTCCCGCAGGCCGTTGGCCAACAGGGTTTGCTGAGTCTCGGCCAAGCCGATCTCCCAGGGGATGCCGGCGTGCTTGAGCGAGGTGAGCGGCGCCGCCCCGGTCCCGCCGTCGTGCCCCGAGATGAGCACGACATCGGAGTGCGCCTTGGCCACCCCGGCGGCCACCGTGCCCACGCCCACCTCGGCCACCAGTTTGACGTGCACGCGGGCCAGCGGGTTGGCCGACTTGAGGTCGTGGATGAGCTGCGCGATGTCCTCAATGGAGTAGATGTCGTGGTGCGGCGGCGGCGAGATCAGCTCCACACCCGGAGTCGTGAATCTCGTGCGGGCGATCCAGGGCCATATCTTCTTGCCGGCCAGCTGGCCGCCTTCCCCTGGCTTGGCGCCCTGCGAGATCTTGATCTGCAGGTCGTCCGCATTGACCAGGTACTCGCCGGTCACGCCGAACCGTCCGGAGGCCACCTGCTTGATCGCGCTGCGCCGCAGGTCACCGTTGGCGTCAGGCGTATAGCGGTCGGCGTCCTCCCCGCCCTCCCCGGTGTTGGAGCGCCCGCCGATGCGATTCATGGCGATGGCCAGGTTCTCGTGCGCCTCGGCCGAGATCGATCCGTAGGACATGGCACCGGTGGAGAAGCGGGCCATGATGGCGGACGCCGACTCCACCTCCTCGAGGGGAATGGGGCGCCGCCGCCGGTCCCCAGAGTTCCCGCCGCCGACCCGACCGCCGTCCTTACCGCCGTCCTTACCGCCGGCCTTACCGCCGTCCTGATGACCCTGATCCTCAACAAGAGGTTCACTGTCCGTCTCACCATCACGCTCGACTTGAGGTTGAGGGTCGGCGGGGAGCGTCCGGAGCCGCAGCAGGCCGCGCAGCGTGGCCAGCTTCTCGGACTGGTCGTTCACCAGCGCGGTGTACTCCTTGAAGATGGCGTACTGCTTGGACCGCGTCGCGTGCTGGAGCTTGAACACGGTCTTGGGGTTGAACAGGTGGTACTCCCCCTCGCGCCGCCACTGGTACTCCCCACCCACCTCGAGCTCCCGGTGGGCCCGCTCGGTGGGCCGGGCCTCGTAGGCGGCACGGTGGCGGGTGGCCACCTCGGCCGCCAGCACCGAGAGGCCGACGCCGCCGATGCGGCTGGCCGTGCCGGTGAAGTACTCGTCGATGAGGGCCCGATCGAGCCCCACCGCTTCGAAGACCTGGGCGCCCGTGTAGGAGGCCATGGTCGAGATCCCCATCTTGGACATGACCTTGAGCACGCCCTTGCAGGACGCCTTCATGAAGTTGCGCCGGGCCTGGAGGGGCGAGACGCCCTCGAGCAGTCCCTCGGAGATCATGTCGTCGATGGTGTCCAGCGCCAAGTAGGGATTGACCGCTGCCGCCCCATAGCCGATGAGCAGTGCCATGTGGTGCACTTCCCGCGCGTCGCCGCTCTCGATCACCAAGCCGACCTGGGTGCGGGTGCGCTGGCGTACGAGGTGATGGTGCACGGCCGACGTCAACAGCAGTGAGGGGATGGGGGCCCACTCCTCGGTCGAGTTGCGATCGGACAAGACGATGAGGTTGGCCCCGTCGGCGATGGCCTCCGATACCCGGCGGCGCACGTCCTCGAGCGCCCGGGCCAGCGCCTGCCCACCGGCCTCGGTCGGCGCCCCGCTCGTACCGGCCTGTCCCACCTCGAACAACCCGTCGATGGCGAAGGCCTTGAACCCGGGGGTCTCACCGTGCTCGTTGACGTACATGAGCTTGGCCAGGTCGTCGCGGTCGATCACCGGCAGCGGCAAGAGGATCTGCCGGCAACTACCGGGCCGTGCCTCGAGCAGGTTGCCTCCGGGGCCCACGGTGGCCGAGAGGGAGGTGACCAGCTCCTCGCGGATGGCGTCGAGCGGCGGGTTGGTCACCTGCGCGAAGAGCTGGGTGAAGTAGTCGTAGAGCAGCCGTGCGCGCTCGGAGAGCACGGCGATGGAGGAATCCGACCCCATCGACCCGACTGGCTCGCCCCCGGTGCGTGCCATCGGGGCGAGGATGACGCGCAGCTCCTCGGTGGTGTAGCCGAACAGACGCTGCTGGCTCACCACCCGCCCGTGCTGGGGCGTGAGCATGGCGCGGGCCGGTAGCTCGTCGAGACGGATCTGGTCGAGCGCCAGCCAGTCGTCGTACGGATGCTCGGCCGCCAACTCGGCCTTGATCTCGTCGTCGTCGACGAGCCTGCCCTTGGCGGTGTCGACCAGGAACATGCGCCCGGGCTGCAGCCTGCCCTTGCGCACGATGCGCTCGGGCGAGATGTCGAGCACTCCCACCTCGCTGGCGAGGACGACGAGGTCGTCGTCGGTGACCCAGTAGCGGGCTGGTCGCAGGCCGTTGCGGTCGAGCACGGCGCCCACCACCGTGCCGTCGGTGAAGCACACGGCGGCCGGCCCGTCCCACGGCTCCATCAGCGAGGCGTGGTAGCGGTAGAACGCACGCCGGGCGTGGTCCATGGTGGTGTGGTTCTCCCAGGCTTCGGGGATCATCATGAGCACGGCGTGCGGGAGGGAGCGGCCGGCCAGGTGCAAGAGCTCGAGCACCTCGTCAAAGCTGGCCGAGTCGCTCGCGCCCGGCGTGCACACCGGGTAGATGCGCTCGAGGTCACCGGCGATCAGGGGCGTGGAGAGGAGCGCCTCACGAGCCCGCATCCAGTTGCGGTTGCCGGCCAGGGTGTTGATCTCCCCGTTGTGGGCCATGTAGCGGTACGGGTGCGCCAGCGGCCAACTGGGGAAGGTGTTGGTCGAAAAGCGCGAGTGGACCAGTGCCAGTCCGGACTCGAACAGCGGGTCCTCGAGGTCGGGGAAGAAGACGCGCAGCTGTTCGGAGGTCAACATGCCCTTGTAGACGAGCGTCCGCGCCGAAAGGGAGGGGAAGTACAGGCCGTCGACGGCGTGCTCGGCCCGCTTGCGCAGGACGAAGGCCTGGCGCTCGAGCGCCATCGTGTCGACGTTGCCATCGGGCCCATCGGCGTCATCAGGCCCACCGGCCGCTGTCACGAAGACTTGCTGCAGGACCGGCATGGCGTGCCGCGCCGTCTGGCCCAGCCCCTCGGGGGAGATGGGGACCTCCCGCCATCCGAGTACGGCCAATTCCTCCTCGGCGGCCAGAATCTCGACGGTGGCTTTGGCCTTGGCGGTGTCGTCGGGCTCGGTGGGCAGGAAGGCCAGGCCGACCGCATAGGAGCCGGCGGCGGGCAGAGAGAACCCGGCCCGCTCGGCCGCCCCGACCAAGAAGCGGTGGGGCACCTGGACCAGGATCCCGGCTCCGTCCCCCGTCGACACCTCGGCTCCCGAGGCGCCGCGGTGCGCCAGGCGTTCGAGAACGGTGAGCGCCCTGTCCACGATGTCGTGGTCGGCGCGACCCCACAGATCGGCCACCATGCCCACGCCACAGGCGTCGTGTTCGTACGTGGAATCGTAGAGGCCCGTGCTCACCGTCGCCCTTTCGGGATAGTAGGTACTGAAGGTCGACCGGGACGGCGTTGGCCCAGAAGCGGAACCTACAGAATACACGACCGCTCCCCCAGGCTCGGCCACGTGCAGCGCCCGCCCACCGGGCCCAGGGCACGCCGCCGGGAGGGGGGACGAGCCACCGATGAAGGAGACGCCGGCCTTCGTGCGCGCCCTCATAGGCTTGCGCGATGGCGACGCGGGTGCTCGTGGTGGGTGGAGGGGTGATCGGGCTCGCCTGCGCCTGGCAGCTGGCCGACCACGGCCACGGCCACGAGGTCACGCTGGTCGCCTCCACCCCCGGGCGCGACGGTGCCTCCTGGGTGGCGGCCGGGATGCTGGCCCCGGTCACCGAGGCCCAGTTCGGGGAGGCGCCCCTGACCGCGCTGCTGCTCGAGGCGGCCCAAGGCTGGAAGGCCTTCGCCACCTCGCTGGAGGAGGCATCGGGGCACGACGTCGGCTACGACCAGTCCGGGACGCTGACGGTTGCGCTCGATGCGTCCGACCGCGCCGCCCTCGACCAGCTGCTGGCCTACCAGCACTCGCTGGGCTGCACTGCACACCGGCGGACCCCCTCGGAGTGCCGCACCCTGGTGCCGGCGTTGACCCCGGCGCTGTGCCGGGGTATCGAGGTGCCCGGAGATCACCACGTGGACAACCGCGCCCTGCTGGGCGCTCTGGTGGCCGCTTGCGGTTCCCGCGGCGTCCGGTTCGTCTCCCAGTCCGTACGGGCCCTCTCCCCCGGTCCGGTGGCGGAGCTCTGGGATGGCAGCCGCCTCGGTACCGACTACGTCGTCGTGGCGGCCGGGACCGGTACCCCGCACATCGGCGGCATGGCAGAGGCCGGCCTGCCCGAGATACGCCCGGTCAAGGGCCATATCCTGCGCCTGGGGCCGACTGCCGGGCCGCCGCTGCTGACGCGCACGGTGCGCGCCCTGGTGCATGGGCGCTCCATCTACCTGGTGCCNNCCGGGCATCGACGAGCTCGAGCTGCGCGAAGCGCAGGCAGGCTTGCGCCCGGCCACGCCCGACAACATGCCCTACATCGGGTGGACCAGGCTCCCCGGCGTCGCCGCCGCCACCGGGCACTTCCGCAACGGCATGCTGCTGGCCCCCTACACCGCAGCCGCCATGGTCGGGCTCCTGTCGGCCGACGCCCCGGCTCGGGGTGCCGGCCAGTGAGCGAGCTCACCCTCACCGTGAACGGNNCCTCGTCGGGGATGTGGAGCCCCGGGGCATCGCCGTGGCCGTCGATCGCTGCATCATCCCGCGCTCGGAGTGGTCCGTCACACCGGTGCGGCCTGGGTCGCCCATAGAGATCGTTACCGCCGCCGCCGGTGGGTAGCCTTGCGCAGATGTCAGGTGCGGCCGGAAAGGGGACGACAGCGCTCGTCCTGGCCGGGGGCGGGACGAAGGGATCCTTCGAAGCGGGCGCGCTGCGGTATCTGATCGGCATCGAGCGGATCGTTCCCGACATCATCACGGCGACCTCGGCGGGCGCTATCGCGGGCTCCGTGTTGGCCCAGGCCCGCACCTACCCTGAGTTCGCCCAGCGCGTCGAGGAGGTGGACGACGACGTCCTGGCCATGACCCGCGGGGATCAAGTCTTCGGCCAGCAGGCCTGGCTGCGCGCGCTGGAGGGCACGACGCTGGGTGGCGCTATCCGGCTCGGGCTCACCCGGGGCACCCGACCTGTGGTCCCGCCGCTGCAGATGGACGGCCTCGACGGCGTGGCCGCGGCGATCGCCCCCGATCCGCCGGCACCGCGCTCGCCGCGGCGCGCCGCCAGGAGGGACCGCCGCCGCCGGCGCCGCCAGGTCCAACGTCTCGTTGCTGGAGCAGCCGTGCGCCTGCCTCGGGCCCGCCGCAAGTTGCGGACGAGCGGCAGCGCCGTCTTGAACCTCACGCCCCTGGCCAACGCCCTGCGCCAGGGTGGGCCGAGTGGGATCCACCGCGTCGAACCGGGCCTGATCGCCCGGCCCGGGCTCCAGCTCCGCCTGGCGGTCACCGCACTGCGGGCCGGCGCGCTGCGCTATGTCACTCAGGACGGCACCATCGTCGAGGACGATGCCGTGACGCCGGCGCCGGGAGCTTCCGCCGGGCCGGTCGATGTGCTCGACGGGGTCATCGCCTCAGCCAGCGTGCCGTTGGTCTTCCCGCCGCGCCGTCTGGCCGACGACGACTATGTCGACGGCGGGGTTCTCCAGGTCGTGCCCGTTCGCGCGGCAGCGCAGCTCGGTGCCTCCCGGATCATCGCCGTACTGGCCGTGCCGCTGCGCATCGAACGCGAGGAGCGCAACTACGCCGAGGACAACGCGGCCAACATCGGCCTGCGCGCCCTCGGCGCCATCGCCTTGACCGAGCGCCAGCGCGAGAATCTCGACGTCGCCCTCCCGCCGGGCGCCACGCTCGTCACCATCGACCCCGTTGTCGATGTGGTGGGCTACTTCGAAGTCGAGCCCGGTCTGCTCCGGATCAACAAGGACTACGGGTGGCTGCGCGCCGCCGATGTGATGGCCGAGGGCGACGCCACCATGCTGGCCGGTGTGGCGGCCGGGACGCACCGTCTCACCGAGGCGCGCCTGCAGGCGTGGCACGTCGAGGAGTCCGTGTGCGTGTCGGGCCGGATCGTCGATGCCGACGCCGGCACCGTGGCGCTGTTGCGCGAGCTCAAGCGCCAGGTGCGCGAGATCGTCGAGCAGCGCAAGCAGCTCGGTTTCCCCGTCCCCGACGGTGCGGAGGCNNCCGGGCGCGCGAAACTGGCGCTGTGGCCGACTCCTTCGCCTCTCGGTTCGCCGTGGCCCGCTCCAGCTTCGGTCCCCTCGTCTGGGGTCTGGACCCGGCGGGTTCCCTGCTCGACGCCTGGGGGCTCGGCGACAGCGCCGTAGGCCTGGACCGTTTCGTCGACATCGTCCTGGAAGCTGCCGTCGGGACCGTGGGCCTCGTCAAGCCCCAATCCGCCTTCTACGAGCGCCATGGCTGGAGGGGGATCCGGACCCTCGGTCGCCTGATCGCCGACGCCCGCAGCGCCGGCCTCCTCGTCGTGCTCGATGTCAAGCGGGGGGACGTGGGCACGACGAACGACGCCTATGCCGACGCGTTCCTCGGGCCGGGGGCGCCGCTCGAAGCCGACGCCGTCACCGTCCACCCCTACCTGGGCCTGGCGGCCCTGGCTCCCTTCGTGGCGCGGGCGCACGAGGCGGGGAGCTCCGTGCTGGTGGTCACCCGCTCGACCAACCCCGAAGGCAGGTGGCTCCAGGCGTCGCGCGCCGAGTTCGGCCGGAGCGTCGAAGAAGTGCTCCTCACCGAGATCGGCAAGTGGAACGCCGCGCTCGAGCCGGAGGGGATCGGGCCCGTCGGGGCGGTCGTGGGCCCCACGCACCTCAAGCCTGAGCTCGACCTCGCCGCCGCACGCGGGATGTTCCTCGCTCCCGGGGTGGGCGCGCAGGAAGCCACGCCGGCCGATGTGGCCCGTGTCTTCGCCGCGTGCCCGGACCGGGTGATGCCCAGCGCTTCGCGGTCTCTGCTGGCTGACGGACCGGACGTGGGCCGCCTCCGGGACACTGCCGCAGCGATGGCCGCCGAATTCCGCCGGGTGCTCGGCGCCTGAGCGCTGGTCAGCGCGGGGCCGTCGTCCGAGTACTCGCGCTACGGGGCAGGGCAGCCTCGCTGGGAGCAACCGGCCGGAAGGGAGCGAGCAGCTGCGCCCCGAACACGGCGAGATGACGTGGTCGTGGCGAGCCGTGCTCGACGGCCAGAGGCCGTCCCGGCAGCCCGGTGGCGAGGCCGACCGTGTCGCGCGTGGGAAATACCGCTGTGCCGAACAGCTGATCCCAGATCGTGAGGGCGAACCCGAGATTGACGTCTTGTCGCCCCTCCACGCGGTGGTGGATGCGATGGAAGTTCGGGCTGACGAAGACCCGTCCGATCACCCCGAAGCTGAGCCGGATGTTCGAGTGCGCCAGTGCGACGGCCGCACCATAAATAACGAGAAGTGTTGTCGGCAATGCCCCGTTGGACAGGAGCACCAGCCCGGGGAGCAGGGCAATGAGGTAGACCACATGGACGAACGGGTGGGTGCGGAAGACGGTGAGCACGCTCATGTCCTCCTGGGAGTGGTNNCGCTCATGTCCTCCTGCGAGTGATGGAGCTCATGAAAGCGCCACAGGACTCGGACGCGATGGTTCGCCAGGTGCGCGAACCAATTGCAGGCATCCATGGCGACGAAGATCGCCGTGATGGCGCCGAGCCGCGGCAGTGTGCCGATTCTGGGCAGGGTCAGCCACGGGAGATGCATCCGGATCAGCTCGGAGAACGCCAGCGTCAATGCGGCGACGAACGGTACGACGAGCGTGGCGTTGAACACCGTGTACAAGAGGTCTTGGCGGTAGCCGCGGGCGAAGAGTGGCCGATCCTGCTGCGCCGGCCACACGCGTTCGGCGACGAGCAGCACCCCGATCNNCGGCCAGCGTGGCCGGGCCGATCACAATGACGCGCAGGCTTGTCGCGTAGCTGATGAGACTCTCGCCGCCCCATCGACTCGCCCATCCGATGGCGATGATGACGGCGGCCACGGCTGCGATGCCGAACGCGGGGACGTAGACCCGCGCCCGCACAATGGACAGCGCTCCGCTGGCTCGNNCTGGCTCGCCTGCCCCGCCACTCCGCCAGAGCGGGAGCGGCGGGGCGTAACGACCGATCGATGATGAGAGACACCTCAGGACTCCTCGGGTAGCTCGAACGCTAGAACGCGGTTCCGCCGCTGTGCGGGGTAGTCGTCGGTGTCGTGGCGCCACCCGAGCTCGTCGCCGGCTTTGCCGTCACGACATCAGACCAGCGGCCCCACGTATCGGTGATGTTGCCGTTCACCTGACCGGCCTTGTCGCCAACGAACCAGTACAGAGGCTTGCCGTTGTAGGTCACCTGGCGCTCTCCGCCCGAGCGCGCGACGCTCCCGAGCAGTGACGCCTTGGCGCCACTCCCCGCCGTCGCCTTCGTGACGCCCTTCGGCAGGAGAAGTTCGGGCCAGACCTGGATGCACGCGCTCGTACAGGCCGTCTTGCTCGCCTTCAGCGTGTAGACGGTCTTGCCGCTGCTGACGAGAATGGTGCCGAACGCCTTGTTCTTCAGTGTCGTTATCTTGACGCTTCCCGATGCATGTTGCGTCGCGGCGCCGGCGGGCCCCACCGCCAGAAACGACGCGGCCAACCCTCCCAAAGCGAATGCGGTGGCCGCGATTCCACCCGCTGTACGGTGCGTCCTCATTCGATTCCGCATTGACTGTCCCATTTTGCTCTTCTCCTCATCGTGCGGTGCGCAGATGGGCTGCTCACCGCTTGTTTGTGCTTCCTCATGAACCGTCTTGGTACTACGGGCGAGCCTGCGCAATGGATTCCCTCGTTCTGAACCGATCCCTTTTCGGTCCTCATTCGTAGAACCTGTGCCGGCGAGCATGAGGAGAAGAACGACGTGGAGATGACAACGCGCAACGTGGCGACCGCGCAACTTTTCTCGCTCAGGCGGGTCGCCCTTACCGCAACCCTTATTGCCATCATAGGGTTCTCCATGTCGGTCGTGGCGACGCGTCACGCAGGCGCGGCAAGCAGCCGAACAGCCAAGCGGGTGGTCGTCGCGGTCAGCAAGAATGCCACGCTCGGCTCCATTCTGGTCAGCAACGGCAGAGCCCTCTACAGCGTGAACACGGGAAACTGCGACAAGAAGTGCCGCAAGATCTGGCCGGAGCTGGTCCTCCCCAAGGGAGTGAAGAAGGCGACACCCGGGACCGGAGTCAAGGCGGCGAAGCTCGGCACGCGCAAGGTCGCCGGCGGTGCGGTCCAAGTGACCTATTCCGGCAAGGCGGTCTACTTCTTCGTCGGTGATACGTCTGCGGGACAGGCGAACGGCAACGGCGTGACCGACGTCTGGGGCAAGTGGTCCGTCCTCGGGACGGCGAGGCTGGTGCAGTCGGGCTCGCCCACTACGCCGATCCACACGACGACACCTCCCGCGACATCGGTGCCGACGCCGGGCTCGTCCTCCACGACCCCCTCCGTGTCGACGCCGGCAAAGCCGACCACGTCCACGCAACCCCCGACAACGACCGCACCGAAGCCGACCACCCCCTCGACCGCGCCGGCNNGCCCCGGCCCCGGCCCCGACGGCGCCACCCAAGCCGACCACCCCCACGACGACGGCGCCACCCACCACCACCACGACGGCACCCCCAGGGGGTGGTTCCGCCTTCTGAGGAGGTGGGTGGCGCGCGACAAGTCCGACCGGAGTGTCGACCAATTGCTCCTCAGCGAGATCGGGAAGTTGAACGACTGGGTGGTAGTCGGTCCCACCCGTCTCGAACCCGAGCTCGATCTCCTCGCGGCGCGCGGTTCTATCCTCGCTCCCGGCCTCGGGGCGCCGGAAACCACGTTCGCCGATGCGGTCCGAGCCTTCGCGACGTGTCCCGGGCGGGCGATGCCAGTGCAACGCGGTCACTACTGGCCGACGGCCGCGACGTGAGCCGGCTGAGGGGGTGCCGCCGTCGTGATGGCAGTGAGTTCCGCCAGGTGCTGGGCGACTGAAGCCCTTACCACCGTGAGTGACCGAGACGCCGCGATGAGGACTGGCGGTATGCCTCTCCGACATTGAGAGAGCTACCCTCGGTGATGGATTCTGGCGGCGATACCCGAACGGTAGACTCATGAGCACACGCGCGATGGCTACCGACACCGAACTTGACGGCGACTCCCCCTCAGCGCCATTAGAGCGCTCCGGCCGCGTCCTCCACGTCGCCCCTCACGTTGTTGTTTGGACGCTTCTACTGGCACCGATGATCCAAAATATGGCTCNNATGGCTCGGGGCTGGCGGCCGCTGTCAGACGACGCCACCATCGCCATTGGGGCATGGAGAGCTCTCTCCCTCCATCCGCCACTGCTCGGACAACTCACTTCAGCCGTCGGTGGAGTCAACGCCTCCGATCCCGGTCCGCTCGAGTACTGGGTACTGGGCCCCTTCGTCCATCTCGATCCGGGCCAGGGGGTCCTCATCGGATCGGCCATTCTCTGCGCGCTGGTTCTTTCGGTCGCCATCGAGGTGCTGCGCAGGACCAGCGGCACGTGGGCCGCCGTCATCTTCACCTTCGTGATCGTGGACATGGCCATCGTGTCGCCGACTCCATTCGTCGACCCGGTGTGGAACAACTCATTTGGATTCTTCTGGTTCGCCGCATATCTCGGAGTGGCCTTCGCTGTCGCACGGGGAAATCTGCGCTTCTTTCCGCTCCTGCTTTTCGTCGGATCAGTGGCGGTCGATTCCAATCTTGAGTATCTCCCCACCATCGGGCTGCTCTTGGTGGCCTCATTGGTGGTGGGCTGGCACACTCGACGCCCAGCGAATCGACGATGGCTCGGATGGACGGTGGTGGTCGCCACGGTGTGCTGGGTGGGGCCGTTGTACCAGCAGTTCTTCGACGACCGACCCAACCTGTCGCTCCTCCTCGGGGCGTCACCGAAGACAGAAGGTTTCGTCTTCGGACTGCGAGCGATGAGCCGAGCGGTATCTCTGAGCCCAATCTGGGCTGCGCCACGACCCAACCTTGAGCTTTCCGCCTATGCGGACTTTGCCCAGCGGAGCGTACTGCTCGGTCTGGTTGTGTTCGTTGTACTGGCGGGCATCACCATTTGGGCATGGAGAAGGCGGGACTCCGCACTCGTCAGCATGTGCACGGTGTCCGTGGCCGGGGCGGTCGGGATTGTGTTCCTGTTCGCCCGTACCCCCACCAACGATCTCCTCTCCTTCGTGTGGGTCAATCTGGCGGTCTGGCTCGTGGGAACGTGCATCTGGCTGACGCTCGGTTTGGCCATATTCACAGCCATCCGGCCGCTGCCGGCTGAGATTCGGACCCAAGTGACCGAAGTGCGGACCGAGTTGGGCCGGAAGCCGACTCGGTTCTCCAGCCGACAGAGGCGCCTTGCCCTTGTGGCTGTTCTGGGAGTCGCCGGCCTGGCCGGAACTCTGGTCACCGTCTTTCCCTATGGGGACCAGTTCCTCCTTGACTGGCCGGCGGTGGGCCGGGTACAGCACATGACCGCCTACATCGAGCACCATGTGGCGCGCGGCAAGGTCGGAATCGGGATCGTCTACACGGGCCCGAACTTCTATCAGCCGACGACAGACGAGCATGGGGTGGCCTATCTGCTCCTGACTGATGGGTGGTCTCCCGGAATGGAGCCACAGGCGAATCAGCTTCTCGGCATGCCCATCGACCCGAAGAGTCCATTCGTTGCCGTTACCGAGCAGGGAACCAGGATCACGGGTTTCAAGTACTACCCGGTGTACCAGCCCTATTGGTTCGTCAAGAGCGGGTAAGCCGTTCGGCTCCCAGCGCCACAAGACGAAACTCGGTGTGGGTGCCCGTTCCCACCGGTCGTGTCGTGGAATTAGGTGATCTCGATGGTTACTCCATTCGCTGGGGTCGGGACGCTCACACCCGAGAGCGCTCACGCGGTCAAGGTGGACCTTGTACTGCGTCCGGCTCTCACCGTGCTCCACTTGTCACCAGACGCCAGGCTCCAATCGCGATGGCCGCATCGTCGGCCAATGGTCGCCAGCCTCGGATAGCCGAACGAAGCATAGGAACGAGCAGCCTGAACCGAGGGCACCTCCGGACGAGCCGCCACGCCGGAATCGAGGACTGCCTCAGGCGTACGCATAGTTCACCGTTCGAAGCCGTGGAAGGTGCTGACGAGCGAATGACTTAACAACCGGTCCAGACCCCCCGCCAAGTTCCGAATCACCATGGATTAGCATCGGGAACTTGATCCTGGCCTTCGTCCAACGACCTCGGAAGACCGGCCTCGCTTTGGCCCTGGGCCAGGCCGACGGCCACCGTCTTTTCGATGGGCGCGTATAATTTGGCCGGCTCGGCTTGACGCGACAACGGGGGAATTGAAGCCAGTGCAAATCGTAGTGGTCAGTTGGCGCGATCTCGCGCATCCTCTGTCCGGTGGGTGTGAATTGCTCATCGACAGGCTCCTCAAGGGCTTGGCTGAGCGCGGTCACGATGTGGCACTGGTGTGCGGCGGTCCCGTGGCCGAGCGCGAGTATCCCGTCTACGACGCCGGGGGGACCTATTCCCAGTACCTGCGCGCGCCGTTCGTGTGCAGCACCTTGTTCCGTAAGGTCGATCTCGTTATTGATGTGGAGAACGGGGTGCCGTACTTCTCACCGCTATGGCGGCGGCGGCCGTCGGTCTGCCTCGTGCTGCACAACCACCGCGATCAGTGGGCAATGCGGTTCCCACGCCCAGTGGCGAGCGTGGCGCGCGCCGTCGAGCAACACGTCATCCCGGCTGTCTATCGCCGTCGCCCCTTCGTGGCCATTTCGTCGTCGACCGCAGAAGGGCTTCTTGAGATGGGTGTGGACGAGCGGCGCATCCGGGTCATCGAGCCCGGTGTGGACGTTTCCCCGACGAGAGGCCACGCCAAGTCACCGACGCCGCTCTTCGTGGCCCTGACCCGACTGGTTCCCCACAAGCGGGTGGACCTTCTCCTCGACGCCTGGCGCGAGGTGCAGCCGGTGACCGGAGGTCGCTTTGTGCTCATCGGCGACGGGCCCGAGCTCGTGCGTCTTCGGCGCAAGGCGACAGAGGT
>PKYA01000032.1:0-861 GCA_003133545.1 Acidimicrobiaceae bacterium
GATAGCCAGGAAACTCCCGCTAGTTCTGGTCGGCGTTGGCAGCGGTCTCGGCCGCGGCCCGCTGGGCACCCTCGAGCTGGACGTACGCCAGTCGGAGCTGGGAAAGCGCCTCGAGCAGTGACTTCTCGGCCTGGCCCAGGCGGCCCTTGAGCCCTTCGATGAGGGCGCCCAGTCCATCTATCGCCAGCCGGGCCTCGAAGAGCATGGGAGGGACCTGGGAGAGATAGATGGTGGCCAGCTCGAAGATCCCATAGGCGTGGTTGGCCAACACGACCTCTGCCGGCGTGCCGGCCAATTGCGCGCGCATGGCGTCGATCTCTGCCTGGGCGTCGGCATCGGGGGGTGGCCCCGATGGGGGTGGCCCGGAGGGTGGCGACGAGGGCGGTGGGCCCGCTCCGGGGCCTCCCTTTTCGCCTTCATTTGAGGGGAAGTGCTCTCCCGAAGGTGTCCAAAGACTGCTCATGCTGGTACAATATGCGTCTTGAGTACTTGGAAGCGGGGCCTACCACCGGTAGGCCTCCACCTGGCCACACAAATGCTCTCAGAGCTGCCGCCGTGCGCCAGGTCGATGGATTTCCGGCGCGGGCTTTGCCCGCTGGTCGGCCTCGCTCCCACCGAATGGCTTGCGGAAGGACCGCGGGCCCAAGTGAGAGGTGTGGTGCCGCATCGTCGCTGAAACAACAACTGAGCACCGGATCAATGATCGAATCCGTGCCCGTGAAGTCCGACTCGTGGATCCCGATGGTGTGCAGTTGGGGATCAAGGCGTTGCCCGAGGCCCTGGCGATAGCCAAAGATCTCGATCTGGACCTGGTTGAGGTGGCCCCCATGGCCAACCCGCCGGTCTGCCGGATCATGGACT
>PKYA01000032.1:903-12432 GCA_003133545.1 Acidimicrobiaceae bacterium
CGCGAGGTGTACCACCCCGAGCACGGAAAGCGGATCCTGGACCGGATTGCCGAGCAGATGGAGGGCGTGGCCAAAATCGAGGCCGAGCCCAAGCTCGACAATCGCAACATGATCATGGTGCTGGCCCCGGACAAGCGGGCTCGTCAAGCCGCGGCGTCGAGGTCGGCCAACCAGCATCGGGGCGAGAAGCACGCGCCGCCGGCGACAAACGGCAGCGAAGCGGCCCCGAGCGAAGGCAACCCCACAGCCGAGGTGACGAACACGGTGGCCGAGGTCACTGCGACAACTGAGCCGGCCGCCACGAACGAGGCTGCCGCAACGATCGAAGAAGGATGACGCAATGCCGAAGATGAAGACGGACAAGGGCGCTGCCAAGCGCATCAAGGTCACCGGGAGCGGGCGTTTGCGCCGCGACCAAGCCTTCCGGGGTCATAACTTCGAGACCAAGAGCAGCGTGCGCACCCGCCGCCTCGGCCGCGCGGCCGAAGTGGCCAAGGCTGACGAAAAAGCTGTGCGGAGGATGCTCGGAATCTGATTCGCCGAGGCACGCGCTCCACAGACACGAGAACGAACCGAAGAGAGGAGGACCCCGCATGGCAAGAGTCAAGCGATCCGTGCACGGGCGCAAGCACCATCGCGCCGTTCTGGAGCAGGCAAAGGGGTACTACGGGAACAAGAGCCGCTCCTACCGGTCGGCCAACGAGCAACTCATGCACTCCATGCAGTACGCCTTTCGCGACCGCCGCGCCCGAAAGGGGGACTTCCGCAAGCTGTGGATCCAGCGGATCAATGCGGGGGCCCGGCTCCACGGCATGAGCTACAGCCGACTGATCAACGGACTGCACCTGGCCGGCATCGAAGTCGACCGCAAGGTCCTCGCCGATCTGGCGGTCAGTGACCCCGACGCATTCGGTGCGCTGGTGCTGGCTGCACAGGGTGCGCTCCCGGCCCAGGCCGACGCCAAGGAGCCCGCCGAGGTCCTTTCCTCCTGAGCCAGCAGCTGGCTTTCACGCATCGGCGGGTCCGCCGCTTGCGGGGGCTGCTGCAGAAGCGTTCGGCCCGCTGGGCCGAGGGTGTGTTCGTGGCCGAGGGGGCCGAGCTGCTGCGCACGGCCCTTCGGGCCGGGACGCCGATCGAATCGGTATACCTGGCCCCTGAGGGGGCCGACGACCCGCTGACCAGGCAGACCTGTGAGGGCGCTCTGCAGGCCGGGGCGCGGCTCTTCTCTCTCGCCCCGGGTGTGCTCCAACGTGTGGCCGACACCGTCACACCCCAACCGGTTTTGACCGTCCTGCCCATGATGGAGCAGAGGTCCGTCGATCTGTGGACCGGCGGGAGTGGCGCCGGTGGGGAGGTGGTGCCGGCGCACAACCCGCTCCTCGTCATCCTGGTGGACGTCCGCGATCCCGGCAATGCCGGGACCGTGCTGCGGACGGCCGACGCGGCCGGTGTCAGCGCCGTCATCTTCAGCGGTGAATCGGTGGACCCTTACAACCCCAAGGCGGTACGTTCGTCCGCCGGCTCCCTCTTCCATGTGCCGTTCGGCGTCGACGACGACCCGGTGGCCTTGGCCACTGCGCTCGCCCGGCGCGGCTACCGGACCCTGGCCGCCATGGTGCGCGACGCCGAGGACTATGCCGCGCTCGACTGGACCGTGCCTACCGCCGTGTTCTTTGGCAACGAGGCCGCCGGCCTGGGACCCGACGTCTCCGAGGTGTTGGGCGGTGCGGTGGGGATCCCGATGGTGGGGCGGGCGGAGTCCCTCAACGTGGGAGTGGCCTGCGCGGTCCTGTGCTTCGAGGCATTGCGGCAGCGCCGTACGCTGCGGGCCCCGTGACACGGTCGACGGGGGAGCGCGCGGGGCGATCTACCATTTTGTTGGGTTCGGGTGGATGCAGAGACACGGAGACTGGTGACTGAGGCGATGCAGAGCGACATCGAGGCGATCCTCCGAGAGGGCGAGGCGGCCATTGCGGCCGCCTCGTCGACCGACGACCTGGTGCAGGTCGAGACCGAATTGTTCGGGAAGCGCTCCGCGCTGTCGGGCGCCCATCGCGCCCTCGGGGCACTCGAGGCGGACCAGCGCATTGCGGCGGGCCGCCGGCTCCACGAGGTGCGGGGCGCCCTCGAAGCGCAGGTGGCCGACCGGCACGACGCGCTGGCTGCGACCGAGCGCGCCGAACTCCTGGTGGCAGATCGGCTCGATCTGAGCGAGGTCATTCCGAACCTGGTCCGGTCTCCGCTCTCCCGCGGCCATCTCCACCTGGTCTCCCAAGCCCGCGACGAACTCGAAGACGTGTTCGTGGGCATGGGGTTCGAGGTGGCCGAGGGACCCGAGGCGGAGTCGGACTGGTACAACTTCGAGGCGCTCAACATGCCACCGGCCCACCCGGCCCGCGGCATGTACGACACCATGTACCTCGACATCGGCGAGCCCGAGACGGTGTTGCTGCGCACCCACACCTCACCGGTGCAGATCCATCTGATGGAGGAAGCGGTGCGCAACGACACCCTGCCGATCCATGCGGTCATGCCGGGAAAGTGCTACCGGCTCGATACGCCGGACGCGCGCCACCTGCCGGTGTTCAACCAGATCGAAGGGCTGGTGGTGGATCGGGACGTCACTTTCGGCGACTTGGCCGGCACCATCCAGACGTTCACGACGGCCTATTTCGGCGAAGGAATGCAGTCGCGGCTGCGCCCCGCCTACTTCCCGTTCACCGAGCCCTCAGCAGAGTTCGAGATCACCTGTGCCATCTGCCGCGGCGCCGGTTGCCGCACATGTTCGAACGTCGGTTGGGTCGAGCTCGGTGGGTGCGGCATGGTCGACCCAGCGGTCTTCGCCGCGGTCGGAATCGATTCCGACGTGTGGTCCGGCTTCGCCTTTGGTTTCGGCATCGACCGCCTGGCGCTCATGCGCCACGAGATTCCCGACCTGCGCTCCTTCATGGAGAACGACATCCGATTCCTGTCTCAATTCTGAGACGGAACCTGGCCCCCTAGAGAAAGACCCCCGTGCTCGCTCCGCTCAGCTGGCTCCGTGATTTCGCCACCTTCCCCGACGACACCCCCGCTCTGGTCGCCGCGCTCGACGACCTGGGCCTCGTGGTGGAGGGGGTCACACGCGTCGGCGAGGGGCTCGAGGACGTCGTGGTGAGCCAGGTGACCGAAATAGAGGGCATCAAGGGGGCAGACCGTATCCGCCGGATCGTGGTGGACGCCGGCGCCGGGCCGGTCGAAATCGTGTGCGGCGCGTTCAACTTCGAAGTGGGCGACCGGGTCCCCTTGGCGCCCGTCGACACCGTGCTGCCGAACGGCATGGAGATAGGTCGGCGCAAAATGCGTGGCGTCGTCTCCAACGGGATGTTGTGCTCGGGGAAGGAGCTCGGCCTCTCTGATGATGGCGCCGGGCTTCTGGTCCTCGGGGCCGAAGTCAATGCCCCACCCGGCACGCCCCTGATGGAGGCTCTCGGCCTGCAGGCCGATACGGTCTTCGACATCACGGTGGAGGGCAACCGCCCGGACGCCTGGTGCATGGCCGGGATCGCCCGTGACCTGGCGGCCCGGCTGGGCCTCCCGTTCGCGCTGCCCGAGCCGCCGGCGCCATCGGGCGGCCAGCCCGTCACCGAACTGGCCAGCGCCACGGTTGAGGACCTGTCGCTGTGCCCCCGCCTGACGGTCGCCGTGCTCACCGGCGTGGTCGTCGGGCCCTCACCCCGCTGGATCGCCGAGCGCCTCACATTGGCCGGCATGCGTCCCATCAACAACGTCGTGGACGCGTCGAACTACGTGATGCTCGAGCGCGGGCAGCCGACGCACCCCTATGACCTGCAACGCCTCGGCGGTCGCGGCCTGATCGTCCGGCGGGCGCAGCCCGGTGAGACGCTCGAGACGCTCGAAGGCGTGACCCGTACCCTGGGGCGGCCCGGGCGCAGCCTGGGCGACACCGGCGAGGACTGCGTCATCTGTGACGGCGACAACGTGGCTGTGGGGATCGCCGGGATCATGGGCGGCGCCTCGTCCGAGATCGCGGAGTCCACCACCGAGGTCCTTCTCGAAGCGGCCTACTTCACCCCGATGGCCATCGCCCGCACTTCGAAGCGCCTGGGCTTGCGCACCGAGGCGTCGGCCCGTTTCGAGCGGGGCACGGATCCCTGGGGCATTGACGCCTCGGTCCACCGCTTCAGCCAGTTGCTAGCCGAGAGCGTCCCCGACCTCGCGGTGGCCGACGGGACCCTTGACATCAGGGGCGACGTGCCGGAGCCCTTCACACTCGATGTGCCCATCGCCCGCGTGCGGCGCCAGGTGGGGGTGCCGCTCACCCGCGCCCAGATCGCCGCGCTCCTCGAGCCCATCGGGTTCAGCACCGGGTCCGGAAGCGTGGACTCGGCCGGCTCCGACGCCGGATCCGAGGACCAGCTGACGGTGCTCGTGCCGACCAATCGGCCCGATGTGCGCCCGGCCCCGTACGGGATCGACGACGTCATCGAAGAGGTGGCCCGGACGTTCGGCTACGCCAACATCCCACGGCACACGCCGACGTGGCCGCAACCTGGTCGGCTCACGGCATTGCAGCGCGACCGTCGCCTGATCAAGACGGTGTTGTGCGGTGTTGGCGCCTCCGAGGCCTGGACCAACACATTCGTCTCGGAGGAGTCGCATCTCCGGGTGGGTTTGCACGGCCCGGCCGTCCGGGTCTCCAACCCCCTCATCGCGGAAGAGCCGTACCTGCGGCGCTCGCTCATGCCCGGACTCCTCGGGGCTCTGGCCTACAACGCCGGCCGCCGGCAGGGGGACATCCGCCTCTTCGAGGTGGGCGTCGTGTTCTCCCACCCTGACGAGGGCTTCCCCCGCGTGGTCGAGCGCAGCGGGAGCGGGGGGTCCCACACGGCATTGTTGCCCGGCGAACGCGAGCTTCTCGGCGCCGTGTTCGCCTACCAGGACGACGACGCGCAGACGGCGACGGCGGCCTGGCACATCGTGGCCGACGCCTTCGGGGTGCGCGGGGTGCGCCTGGTGGATACAGACGCGGCCTCCGGACTGCTGCCCGGATTGCACCCCACCCGTTCGGCGCGGCTCGTGGCCGGTGAGGGGCGGGCGATCGGGGCCGCCGGGGAGATCGACCCCGCCGTCGCGGCGGACTTCGGGCTCACCAGGACAGCCGGCACCAGGGTTTCGCCGCGACGGGTCGGGTGGCTCGAGGTCGATCTCGGACTCCTCTTCGACGACAAGGTGGTGGAACGCCGGGCCATGGTGGCGGCCGCGGTGAGCCGCTTCCCGTCGTCCGACGTCGACCTGGCCCTCGTCGTCGAAGACGGCATAGCGGCCGACGTGGTCGCGGACGCCCTGGGCGCCGCGGCCGGCGACCTGCTCGAATCGGTCGCGCTCTTCGACGTGTACCGGGGCCCGGGCATCGGGGACGGGAAGCGCAGCCTGGCCTACCGGTTGCGCTTCTGCTCGCTCGATCACACGTTGACGGACGAGGAGGTCGGTGCGCTGCGGGCCCGTTGTATCGAGGCCGTCGTGACCCAGTTTGGCGCGGCGCTGCGCTGACACCGGTCGGGCGCAGCAGCACCTGCATGGCATCGTGTATGCGTGCACGTGCAGCAGATCGATCCCGACGACGCAGCGTCCTTTGACGCCTGGTATGCCGTCTTGCGCGTCACCGACGAGGAGCGCTGGCCCCGGATCCCGGGATGGAGCCGCCGCGAGATCCACGCGATGGCCAGCCACGCCGGCGGGGCGACGGAGTACCAGTGCCTGGCCGCCACGGACGAGACGGGGGCCACGGTCGGGATCGGCCTGTTCGAGCTGGCGCGCCGGGACAACCTGCGCCGCACGTCGCTCGACGTGCGGGTCCTTCCCGGTTATCGCCGTCGCGGCACCGGCACGGCCATCGTGGCCGAGGCCGAGCGGCGGAACGCGGCGGAGGGACGATCGATGGTCAACGGATTCTGCGAGGTGCCCACGGACATGCTTGCCTCGGATCCCTCGGCACCCTTCGCCCGGCGCCTGGGCTTCGCGCCCACCCAGACGGCGCACCGCCGACACCTGTCTCTCCCTCCCGACGCGACACGGTTGGCGCCCCGGCGCGCGGAGGTGGCGGTGGCGGCCGTCGGGTACCGCATCTTCACCTTCGCCACGCCATGGCCCATCGAGTATCTCGACGACCAGTGCGAACTGCGCCGCCGCATGTCGACCGATGCGCCATCGGGTGACGCTCACGAGGATGAGGAGTCATGGGATGCGGCGCGCGTCGAGGAGGCCGACGACTTGCTGGCGGCGCAGGGACTGACGAGGTTGGCCGCGGTGGCCGAACACATCGATTCGGGCCGCCTGGTGGCCTTCACCGAGCTGGCGCTACCGGGCCAGCGTCCCACCGAGGCCTGGCAGTGGGCCACGCTCGTGCGGCGCGAGCACCGGGGCCACCGCCTGGGCCTGGCCGTCAAGCTGGCCAACCTTGACTATCTGGCGACGGTGTTTCCCGAGGCGCGGTTGGTCATCACGGGCAACGCGCAGGAGAACGCGCCGATGATCGCCGTGAACGAGATGCTGGGGTTCGAGGTGGCGGCGACCGCCACCTTCTGGCAGAAGGATCTCGCGGCACCCCAATGACGGTGAAATGGCAGAACATCTCCGCTCTCGTTACCGACGGGGGCACGCGTGTGCTCGCCCTGGCTACCTTCTGGGCGTTCTGCTCGGAACGCGCTGAGGAGGGCAGGTGCAATACTTCACAGGCCTGTAACGATCTCCGAATTCGCTAGCAGACACATGCAGAAGACCATCGAAACCCAGACCGGCTCTCTTTTTGAGAGCGAAAACGTTTCTCCCGGCATTGCACTGGTTTGTATCGCGGCCGAAGTCGGGGGCTCTCTTATCTTGATCGTGACGAACTCGTCACTTGTTAGAGACGGGTCCTACTATTTGCTTCATGCGATACAGACGCGCGAGCCCTTCCCTACCCCTGGTCGCCAGGGGATCAATCTTGTGCGTGAGGGCCTCGGCTACTCGCACTACACCTTGGCCTCACGAACACGCATGTCCTGACCCTATTGGAAGGGATCGGATTCGTAGTATTCCCTGCTGTTGTGTGGACAATAGCGATTGTCCACACTCGTGGGTCACGAGTGCGATTTACGCTCGTGACCATTTCATGCGGCTTGTGCTTCGCTACTTCGATTTTCTTCAGTGTGAGAGAGTTGACGCTTGCCCTTCCTTTGGTCGTGCTCGCGTCGGTGATGCTTACCCAAACCACTCCGTGGTCTCGTGCGAACGCGGTGCTCGCGGTCGTCTCCACGGGGCTTTTGTTCTTCTCGCATCAGTCCATCGTGGCGTGTGCAGTGATACTTGCAGGCACAGCTCTGGTCCGGATCAAGATTCAGAGTAGCCACCAGAGTGAGTATTGTCGTAATGGTTCTCTCGGTGGTCGTTCTGGGAGGAGCGGTGTGGACCCTCGTGTTCTGGCCCAACCCCGATTCACACATCTTCTTAACGTCTCTCCATCGGTTGTCATTCTGTCCGTGGGAGCATTCTTCCTCCTCGGATGGGCCGCGCTCTACGGACGCATACCCGGCATGAAGTGGTTCCGTTGGATCTTGCTACTCATTGCCGTTCCGTTGACGTTTATAGGGATCCGCTTGGCAATCCGTGATCCCTTATGCTGCCATTTCGTCGCGAGCAGTGTGCGTGGTTGTGGTCGTTGTGCTGCAGATGCTGTTACTTGCCGACTGGATCATTGGACTCCAGCTATGTTCCGATTGGATCATTCGACTCGTACGAACTGATGCGGTCAGCCGTCCGGTCAGACTGTCGATAGGCGCTCCTTGAGGAGCTGCAGCGTTTCTCATCGCCCTCATGATCATCCCAATCGTTTGCACCTTTCGCTGGTCGACCGTTCTGGGTGACTTCCGCTCGACCATCACGCAGCGTACGGGCATCGTCCCAGTTGCCGATGTACGAACAAAAAAATCTAGCCGACACGTACCTTTGGTCTTGGACCAACACCACTCTGAGCGTGGTGCTCCGCCCGTCCAGCAGTAATGCAGTCGTCGAGAACACCTCGACTAACTGCACTCCATTCAGCATTGACGTAGCCGAGTAACAAATCCCCTCTGCATACCGATGGGGAAAGTAGGTGCGACGGAATGAACGAGGATGTCTTGATTGCAAAGGTGTCCCGTATCGCATCAGTCCCTTGAGGCAGTCACGGTGTCTCGGGTGGCCACGGCGTCGTCGAGGAGGGTCGAGTCGAGCGCCCGGCGGGTCTTGCCCTTCAAGACCCCGGTGGCGTCGATCACCGCTCGGACGGCGTCGAAGATCCGCTCGGGCGCTTCCGAAAGGCGCAGCCTGGGGAATTGGGCCAGACTTACGGCATGGCCCTGGCGATCGCCTGGAGGATCTCGCTATGGGAACTTGCGGAGGATTCGTCCTCGCTCCGAGATTGTGCGGCGTTCGCCGGTACCACTCCAATTCTGGACAGACGAGGTAGCCAATGACGGGTCAAGACTCGTCCGACTGCGAGGGGTCGTGGGGTGGCGCTTGATGAGCACTCTGTTGAGTTAGTGCGGGATGCCGCTTCTGGTGATCAGACCCTCCAGCCTCCAGACACCATCGCTCTCGGTTCGGGGATTCGCCGTTGGGTGCCACCTACGATCTGCTGTGGGCTCTATGCGTTGCTGACGATCGTGCTGTTCGGTCATCTCAGTTCCTTCGGATCGGCCCATATCACAGGACCCCAGACCGTCGATCAGATCGCACAGGTCTGGTGGCTCGAATGGGCCGAATATGCCATTTGGCATGGGCATAACCTCTTCTTCACCAACTGGCAGAACTACCCGGTTGGGCTGAACGCCGAGGTGAACACGTCGATGGTCGGCTTGGCAGTTGTGATCTCGCCAATCACGAAGCTGTTCGGGCCGGTTGTTGCGTGGAATGTGATGGTGAGGGTCGCTGTGTTCGCCTCGGCGGTGTCGATGTGTCTCGTGCTTCGCCGTTGGACCCGTTGGTGGCCAGCCGCGTTCGCAGGCGGTCTGCTCTACGGCTTCTCCTCCTATGAGATGGTCAATGCCGGGGCGGTACTGGACCTTTCGTTCGTTGCTCTGCCCCCGTTGTTCTTCCTGATTGTCTATGAGATCGTGTTCCGTCAGAAATGGAGAGCGTCACGTACGGGCGCGGCACTGGGTTTGGTCGGCAGCCTCCAGTACTTGGTCTCGACAGAGATTCTTGCCAGCTCGGTCCTGATGGGCATGCTGGGGTGCGCTCTCTATGTGATTCCCAACCGAGATGCGATCGCAGCCAAGTGGCCCTACATCAAGAAGGCACTGACGTTCGGCATGGTGACAGGGACAGTGCTTGTTGCTTATCCGCTTGTCTTCACGCTCTTCGGACCAGGACACATCGACGGTCCTCCGAACTCCCAGGCAAACCTTGCGACGTACCACGGTGATTTACTGGGTCTATTCGTTCCGGGCTATCTCCCGCGCGTCGGGACTTCGAATCTCACCTCGTTCTGGTTTCAGCATCTCGGGAACTCGGCGATGATCTATATAGGAATACCGTTCTTCCTTGCCGTCATCGTGACCGTCCTCATCCTTTGGCGACACGGCATCGTCCTGATCGCCGGGCTACTCGCCGCATGCTCGCTCATCCTGTCGCTGGGTTCGGTTCTCTATGTCGCCGGGCACGATACCCACATCCCGTTGCCGTTTATCGTTCTTGCCCATCTTCCCGGAACTGACGGTTTGCTATCAACCCGACTCTCCCTCTATACCGCCATGTTCGGCTCGATGATCCTGGCGGTAGGTATCGAGGCTCTCTATCGAAGGCTCACCGATCGATCCCGACTGAAAACGCTGCCATCAACGTGGAGGAGGACAATTGGGTATTCACTCGTAGGGATCGTCGTCCTAGTCGTTGGACTTCCACTTGTGCCAGCGAGGGCGGAACAGCTCTCCCCCTCAGGAGCACCCTCGTCGACTGTCGCGGAGGCGCTCAAAGCGATACCGCCGGGAAGTGTCGTGCTGGCCTATCCGTATCCTGATGCACCAGTCATCCCTGTGCCGTTCACCTACAAGTACGAGAGCATCGACGATGCTCTGCTCGACCAGGCGATGACTGGCCTGAACTTCAAGTTGATCGGCGGTTACGGTTGGCGCCCATTTGTTCCAAACGGCTATGAATTGTTCGGAACTCCAACGGCTTCCGAACTGAATCCCGCCTCCATCCAGTCCCTGTTCGGTTCGTCCTTCTACGGCTATTCGACTCCGCCTCAGCAGATGGCCTTGACGCATGCCCATCTCACTTCCGACCTGAGAGCTTTCATGCGCAACTACCATGTCGAGGCGGTCGTGGTGCTACCTCTCGGCCAGAACCCCAAAAACGTCGTGGTTCACGTCAATGCTGCCATCGGCCCACCGTCTTTTTCCAGCGGTGCGGACATCTGGTATGGCGTTCAGAGGCGTCTTGCCCTCGTTTCGCCATAGGGACAATTCACAACTGCCTGGGGTGGTTCCCCAACAGGTCCCGGCGTCTTCCGGTGCAGGCTAAATGCCCCTTCCGCCGGACTTAAGGCGAGATCCGCGCCAAAGTATGGAGATGACGCAATCGGATGTCCGTGTTCTTGTGATCTGCGGCGCATCAGGCACAGGAATCTCGACGGACGCGAATCCGCGCTGACTCACGAGTCGAGGAATCGCAGCACGGCCAGGACGCGACGGTGGTCGGATTGGGACACCGGCAGGTCGAACTTCATGAAGATGTTCGCCACATGCTTCTCCACTGCACCGTCGGAGATCACGAGCTCCTTGGCGATGGCCGCGTTGGATCGGCCCTCTGCCATGAGGGAGAGGACCTCTCTCTCACGGGCGCTGAGCACCGAGATGGAGTCGGTGCGCCGCGACGCGCCGAGCAGCTGGGTGACCACTTCGGGGTCGAGTGCCGTCCCCCCGTTGGCCACCCGGACCAGGGCCTCGACGAAGTCGCTCACATCGGCCACGCGGTCCTTGAGGAGGTAGCCGATGCCGGCCGCGTNNCGATGTACTGCGAGAACAGCAGTATCCCGAGGCCCTCGTGGGTGCGGCGCAATGCAATGGCGGCCCGCAGCCCCTCATCGGTGAAGGTGGGTGGCATGCGGATGTCGATCACAGCCACGTCCGGTCGATCGCGCTCGACGGCGCGGTGCAAGGACTCGGGGTCTCCCACTGCTCCGGTGATGGCGAAGCCCCGATCGACGAGCAGCTGCACGAGCCCGTCACGTAGGACGGCCGAATCCTCTGCAATGACGACGCGGAGTGGGGTCGTCATCTAGGCGTGCAGTGGCAGGTCCACAATGACCACCGTAGGGCCGCCGGGCGGGCTGGTGATGTCGAGTCGCCCGTCTACGGCGTGCACGCGATCGGTCAGGCCCACCAATCCGCTGGACGAGGACCCCAGGCGAGAGAGCTGCGCCCCGCCCCGGCCGTCGTCGCGCACGACGACGCGCAGCCACCCGCCGTTCTCCGTGCAGGTGATGCTGGCGCGCGAGGCCAGGGC
>PKYA01000189.1 GCA_003133545.1 Acidimicrobiaceae bacterium
GCCTTGCCGACCATCCAGTCGGGACTGCACGCCAGCTTCAGCGACGTGCAGTGGGTCGTCGACGCCTATGCCCTGACGCTGGCGTCGGTGCTGCTGACCGCCGGTTCGCTGGCCGACCGTTACGGGCGCCGATTGCTGTTCATCATCGGTCTCATCGTCTTCACCCTCGGCTCGCTGCTCTGCGGGATAGCCCAGTCGCCGATCATGTTGATCCTGTCACGCAGCGCCCAGGGCATCGGCGGGGCGATCCTGTTCGCCACCTCGCTGGCTCTTCTGGCTCAGAGCTTCCACGGCAAGGAGCGGGGGATGGCCTTCGGAATCTGGGGTGCGGTCACTGGGGTGGCCGCCGGGCTCGGACCAGTACTGGGCGGGGTCATCACCGACGGCATCAGCTGGCGGGGCATCTTCTTGGTCAACCTGCCGGTCGGTGTGGCCGCGCTTGTCGTCACCCGGTGGCAGGTGGAAGAGTCCAAGACGCCGCACGCCAGTCGGCCGGACTGGGCCGGGTTCGTAACGCTGACCGCCGGCTTGATCAGTTTGGTTTACGGCCTTATCCGCGCTGGCGAGATCGCTTGGAGCGACACCGGGGTGGTCATCTGTCTCGCCCTCGCCGCTGGGTTCTTCGTTGCGTTCGTTGCGCTGGAGCGCCGAGCCGACCACCCGCTGTTCGACCTGTCGCTTTTCCGCATCCCCACCTTCAGCGGTGGGTTGGCTGCGGCCTTTGCCATGAACGGTTCGCTCTACGCGATGTTCTTGTACCTCGTCCTCTACCTCCAAGACGACCTCGGCTACTCCGCTTTGGCGACCGGTATGCGGATACTGCTCATTAGTGGGACTTCTATTGTCGCGTCGATGTTCGCCGGGGTGTTCAGCGAACGCATGCCGGTCCGTTGGCTCATCGGGCCGGGCCTACTGCTGGTCGGCGTGGGTTTGCTGCTCATGACCGGGCTGGACGGGGGCAGTTCCTGGACCCACTTGATCCCTGGCTTCATCGTGGCCGGCGTCGGCAGCGGGATAGTCAACCCGCCACTCGCTTCCACGGCCGTCGGCGTGGTCGCCCCCCAACGCTCCGGCATGGCCTCAGGCGTCAACACCACCTTCCGCCAGATCGGCATCGCCACCGGCATCGCCGTCTACGGGTCGATCTTCGCATCCGCTCTCCGCCAGAAATTGGGCCAGGTCCTCGCCAGCATCCCATCCCTAGAGCGGCACCTGCCCGGAGTCGTCACCGCCATTCAACAGGGCAACGCCGCTCAGGCCATCAACGCCGAGCCTGCCCAGTTGCGAGCACCACTTGTCGCGGCCATTCACGCCAGCTTCGCCAGTGCGCTCGACGTTCTGCTCGTCGTCAGCGCTGTCGTAGCCCTTGTCGGAGCGGCCTGTTCCGGTGTTCTCATCCGACGTCGGGACTTCGTGGACTCACACCACCAACCCACACCAGCACCGATAGAGCCACTGGGCTCGCTTGTGTGATCAGAACACCTGGGTGACGCGCCTCACCTCTCCGCGCACGCTCTAGGAGACTGTTGATTTAAGCGGCGGCACGTCTGCCACCCCGCTCAAACGTGGTCATATTCATCATCCCGGGCGTTCTTATGGCCTCTACAGCAATCGTGGAGGACTGTGGAAAACAGGGCCTTGGCCGATTGCGAATAAATCATCAGTCTTCTAGGACGTCAAGAGCCGTCAACCGTGCGGGGGTCGCCATCGACTCAGTTCTTCGTTGCCACCACTCGACTGAAGCACAGGTTCTTGCCCTGATCGGCACGCAACATCGCGGCAGACTTGACAGCGCCCTCGCGACGCCACCCTTGCGTGTGGGATGCGGTGGCTTCGTCGAACTGCAACCAATCCCTCCACCCGTCTTCGATGCCATCCGCGACGTCAACCCGAACTTTGCCCGTCTTCTCCCAATGGAAGGCCCACCATGCCGGCGTGTGGAAGGAGCAGAAATCCCACTCCCAGTGTGGAGTGAGCTCATCAGGCACCCGGTCCCCGATCTCGTGCGTAAGGCCCGGGACGACGATCCCGACTCGACCGGACGGCCGGAGAAAGTCCACGAGATATCCCACGTAGAGATCGGCTGTGCCGAAGTAGTGATAAGCATCGACGCTGACCACGGCATCGAAGAAGTCGCTTTCGAAGGGCAACGCATGCGCTTCGGCGTGTACGGGCACAACCAAGTCCTCGACGCCGGCGGCAGCGATCCGTTGCTCGTTGGCCGATGACTCGACCCAGAGATCGGTGGCCCAGACTCTCGCCCCGAATTCCTTGGCCAAGAAGATCGATGTGAGTGCGGTGCCGCACCCCAGGTCGAGCACCCGCATGCCGGGCTCGATGGGCAGGCACTCGACCAGCGCCTCGACCAGCCAGAGAGGATGTGGGCCCATGAGGTTCTCGAAGACCCACTGGGGGTCATAGGCATTCGAGCGCCGATAGCGCGGGTGGTAGAGCGGATTGCGGTCGTGCACCATGCATTGCCTTCCGGTTCCGTGCCGGGCCGCAGAGACGCCCGGCTGCGGCTCTCCATTCGGGACCGCAGCATCGTACATTTGACGCGCCGCACAGTGGGTTCCACAGGAGGGTCCCGGGGCGGTCGGTGCCACTCATGACTAAATTCAAGAACGGATAGAAAAGAGGCTCACCGTGGACGAAGGACGCCCAATCTCCTACGAAGCAGTCACCGTCGGCACCCCGGTGCTGAGTTCGACCGATACCCAGTTCGGCAAGGTCGAACATGTTCTCCAGATCCCAGAAGAAGACATCTTCGATGGCATAGCCGTGAAAACTAAGCACGGGCTGCGCTTCGTCGACCGCGACCAGATAGGCGACATGACGACGACCCTGGTGCGGTGCACGCTCACTGACGTGGAGGCCGCGAACTTGCCTGCGCCAAGGGGATCGCTGGTTCTCCATCCCGACACCGCCCACGACGAGGGGCCGTCACTGACGGCCCGCTTCGGGCGGCTCTTCGGAAGGGAACACTGGAAGGAACTCGAGTAGGGACCGGCATGGAGCACCGGGTGCGCCGTCAGCTCGACCGCATGGTCGACGAGCTCAGGGCCAAAGGTTGCATCAGGTCGGAACATGTGGCCGATGCGTTTGGCTCCGTCCCCCGCCATCTGTTCCTCCCGGGCGTGCCGACGACCAGGGCGTACACGGCTGAGAAAGCCATCCCCACGCACTTCGACGAGAACGGAATCCCCGTGTCTTCATCGAGTGCGCCCAACATCATGGCCGTGATGCTCGAGCAGCTTTCGGTGGAGCCGGGACAGCGCGTTCTCGAGATCGGCACGGGCACGGGATACAACGCCGCGCTCCTCTCCCACCTCGTCGGTGACACGGGCACGGTCGTCTCTCTCGACATCGATGCGGAGGTCGCCCGTGAGGCTGAGGTGCACCTCGACGCAGCCAAGGTCGGCGCCGTCGAGGTACGCGTGGGCGACGGCTGGTTAGGGGCAACCGATAAGGGGAAGTTCGATCGCATCATGGCGACGGTCGAAGCATGGGACATCGCCCCGCAGTGGTACGACCAGCTCGAAACCGGGGGAATCCTGGTCCTGCCCTTATGGCTCCGGCCCGGCCTTACGGTCGCCGTCGCATTCGAGAAGGTCCCGACCGGCCTGGTGAGCCGCTCCATGGCGTACTGCGGTTTTATGCCCCTGCGTGGCCCCCATGCCAGCGGTCCCCTGCGGGCCACCCTCACGACGTGGCCCAACCAACAGACGCGTGCACCCGCGAGTGGCGGCGTGGTGGCCGTCCTGGACGAGGCCACCCCCGAGCGGGTGGATGCCCTGCAGAGGCTGTTGCAGCTTCGGGCCACCGTCACCTCTCGACCGGCGCTGTTCGCCGGCTGGAACCTGCGCCTCACCCTCGAAGAACCCGACCCGATCTGTTTCTTCGAGGTAGGCGAGGAACCGCGCAACAGCATCGGAATCTTCGATTCCAGAGCCGCCAGCCTTGCCCTGGTCGACGGGGGGTCGATCTTGTCGTTCGGGGGCGACTCGTGCCGTCAGCGCATCATCGCCAGCCTCGAGAGGGCAAGACCTTTGGCGTTGGAGAGCCTGGTGATCACCGCGCTCCCTGAGCCTGCGCTGCGCTCCGGGGACGCCGATGCGGTCCTGCACCGTCCGAATTTCGACTTCGCGCTGCGCGGGCTTTCGACCACGCACCGGGAAGGCGCCTGATCCTGATCGCATATCGGGGCCTCCGGCAACGTCAAGAAGCGAGAAGACAGACCGGCCCTTTTCCCGAGGTTGCTGGCCCCGAGCACCTCCCTCCGGGACGGCATACGATGCATTCGTACTCGGGTGATCGGGGTGGCTGATGCGACGTCGGATGAGGGAAGAATTCGCCACTCGGCAGCGGCCGACACCCGGACGGCGCCACCGGGCCTTGCGCACTCGAGTGTTGGGCGCACTGATGTTGGTCAGTGCGGTCCTGTGTCCTTTGGCCGTGATCGGAGCGGCTCCCGCCAGCGCCACCGTCCCCAGCGTCCAGGACGTCGCCGGCACGAGTCAACTCAACGCCATCACGTGTCCGACTTCGACCAGTTGCGTCGCGGTGGGGAGCGGACTGGTCGACGGAACGAGCGAAGGGGTTGTCGTCCCCATCTCCAACGGGACACCGGGCACTCCCCAGGATGTGTCGGGCGTCACGAATCTCACGGCAGTCGCCTGCGCGACCGCCACGCAGTGCGACGCCATCGGTGGCACGAACATCGTTCCTATCACGGGTGGAAGCCCGGGCACACCGCAAACGACCTCCGTCTTCTTGGAGAGCGTCGCATGCGCCTCGTCATCGAACTGCGTCGCCGTCGGGAACAATGGAGGTCCCGAGGGTGTTCCGATCACCGACGGCGTCGTCGGTAGTCCCATCGACTACCCGGCGAATGAGGACATCAACCTCGTTACGTGCCCGACTTCCTCCGGATGCAACGGCTACGGGATGGAGCAGGACACGCTCTGTTTGCCACACCTTGGATGCATGACGTCCTATTACCTGGTGGTGCTCACGCTCGGACCCGACGGTACATTCGTAAGTGAAAACCAGTTTGCCGACGCCTTCACGGCAATCTATGGCGTGAGTTGCCCGAACTCGACGACCTGCTATGGGACCGCCGAACTCGATGCGCCGGTGCTCACCATCCTCGAGGACACAGGTCCAACCGGGGGAGCCTTCGGCATCCCGAACGGTACGGGAGCCTTCGCTCTCGCCTGCCCCTCAGTGACCACGTGCGTGGCGACTGGTCAGGTCGCGGTGAGCGGTGGCCAAGAGGGTGCGGTCGCCGGGATCAACAACGTCGTTCCGTCGACACCCGTGCTCATTCCCGGCGTGAGCGGACCCGGGGCCGGGCTTTCCGGAGTGAGCTGCGCGACCACAACGACGTGTTTCGCAGTCGGTGCGAGTACGGTCGGCGTCGCCAACGAGGGAGTCCTCCTCTCCGTCACGCTCCCGACGACCACCGTGCTCGTGCCCGCGGAGGGATCGACCTTGTCGGAGCCGGGACAGTTCGACGCGTCCGCCTCGAGCCCGGGCGGTGTCGCATCGGTGTACTTCGAGGTCACTGGAGGCAATTTCGTCAACCAGGTCATCTGTCCCGCTCACCTCACCTACTTTGGCTGGTTCGGTCAATGTACGACGACGACGGTCTCGAACGGTACGTACACCCTCCAGAGCGTGGCCACCAACACCCAGGGCTTCATGAGCACGAGCGCGCCCGTCACCGTCACCGTGAACCATCCCTTGCCGACAACAACGGTGCTCGTGCCCTCGAGCGGCGGAACGGAATCAGGTGCAGACAGTGTGGTGGACGCCAGCGCATCGGCCAACGTGACGAGCGTCCTCTTCGAGCTGACGGGCGGAAGCTTGAACGACAAGGTCATCGCGACGGGCACGCCCACCGTCTACGGATGGTTGGCCCAGTGGAACACGACGACCATCCTCAACGGCTCGTACACCCTGCAGAGCGTCGCCTACTACGCCAGCGGCGAGAGCACCACGAGCACGGGCACCACGATCAGTATTGACAACCCGCCGCCCGCAAGTCAGATGCTCATCCCCTCCAGCGGGGCGACGGAGTCGGGGACGGCGGCGCTCCTCGACGCCGCCAACGGCCCGAACGATACGGTGGACTTCTTCTCCATCACGTCGTCGAGCGGCCAGGCCGAGGACGGTGTCGAGGCCACGCTCACGCCGTACGGATGGCTCGGACAATGGAACACTGAATCGGTTCCCAACGGCATGTACACGATCGCGAGCGTCGCGATGTATCCCAGCGGGCAAGAGGCCTCCAGTGCACCCGTCACGGTCACGGTGAACAACCCGCTGCCGACAACGGCAGTGCTCGTCCCCTCAGCCGGGGCGAGTGTGTCGGGTACCGCGGCCGCCCTCGATGCCAGCGTGTCGGGCGAGTCTGGTGGTGTGACCTTCGAGTTAACGGGAGGAAGCCTGAGCGATTCGGTCATCGCGACGGCCACACCGACCGAGATTGGATGGCTGGCCCAATGGAACTCGACGACGGTCCCCGACGGGAACTACTCCCTCCAGAGCGTCGACACGCTGACCTATCAGGACGGCACCGTCGTGACCGTGATGAGCCCGGCTGTCAGCATCACCGTGAGCAACTGATGGAAGTAGGGACGCCGACCGCTCACGACGTCGGCGAATTGGACGCCCCTCACCCGGTGCGCAACCAACAGAGGCGTGCTCCGTCGGTAACGACCAGATCACACCCCCGTTGAGGGGGGGACGTTCCGCGAGTACCGTGGAAGCGTCCCAGCTGCCGACCGTAACCACCACCTGCCATGGCTCACGATGTCTTTATCAGCTACGCGCATGAGGACAAGCTCACCGCCGATGCTGTCTGCGCCAAGCTCGAAGAGAAGAAGGTTCGGTGCTGGATCGCCCCCCGAGACGTACGACCGGGAGAAACCTGGCCCGCAGCGGTCGCCAACGCCATCGACGGCTCCAAGGTCATGGTGCTCGTATTCAGCGCGCACACCAACCTCTCGAACCAGATCCCGAACGAGGTGACGCGTGCCGTGGACAGAGGGCTGGTCCTCGTCCCGCTCCGCATCGAGGATGTCCTGCCAGGGCTCGACCTGTCCCTCTTCCTCACTCGACCGCACTGGCTCGACGCGGTCACTCCCCCATTGGAGAAGCACCTCGAAGAGCTGTGCCGAGCTGTCGCATCATTTCTGGAAGACAGCGGGCCGGAGGATCTGGAGGAGCCGGAGGAGCCAAACCCAGAGCCAGAGCTCACGCCAGAGCAAGAGCCAGAGCCGCACGCCGCTCAGAATGGCCCCGTACTCCCGGGCGCTCCATCTCAGGAAACAGTCACGCTCTCGGAGACGCAACAACGTGCCGTGGCTGAGTGGGTGCGGCCAGGGGCACTCTTCGAAGAATCGCTCGCTATCACCGGCCGCACGATCATGGCTCCGATGCGGTCATCCGTCGCGAGTGTCCCGAACGTGGGGGTGGTGCTCGGCGTTCTCGGGATGGTGCTCATCGCGCTCTATTCTTGGATCATTCTGCCTCTGATCTTTGTCTGGCTCTGGGTTCAGTCGCGCATACACAAGGAGGAGCTGGCGCACGCGTCGGCACAGCGCATGACGGGGACGTTTGGGCTCTCCGTCTACCGCGGCAAGGACAACGGGATACGCGGCGCCCGCATGAACCTCCCGCAAGGCACACTCCACCTGAACGCCCAGCAGGCGATCCAAATGGGACACGCCGTCGACCTGGAGGCGATCGGCCAGGCGGGCTTCGCTGGAAGTGTCGTGCTGTTCAATCTGCTCGGGCCCAACCACCTCATTGCAGCCTACGACCGCTCCGGCAGACTCCTGTGCGGCGGCGCCTGAATTCACATGGCTGACAGGGAGGGCGGAAGGGGCCTGGGGGCTCAGCTCGGGCCGAGCGGCTCGATCGGCGGCGGCGCCCATCTGCCGTCGCGCACCGTCGTCGCGGGCGCATAGACACGCAGCGAGATCCGGAACGGTCCCGCTGGCGCGGGGAGCCAGTTCAGCAGCAGCGACGAAGGTTTCGAGGCCGAAAGGATGATCGTGACCGACCCGCCTGGTCCACGCACGAGCCGCGTCAAGTGACTACCCACCGAGTAACGATCGATGGGATTGGCAACGAGGAAATCGGAGGAGTTGTACATCGTGATGGACCAAAAGCCGTCCGGACCTTTCGGCGGCAGTTCCCCCTTCGAGAAGCGAACCTCGTACTCGTGACTGCCGCTCAATGGACTCCCGTCGGCATCTTGCGCGGCACTGAAGTAGATCGCTTGGCTTGGGACCTGCTCGGCGAGCCCGTACTTGGCCACGAGAGCTCGGGTCAGATAGTCAGTTCCGAAGGTCCCGGCCACTGTCCCTCGGGTCCACCCGCCGGGCAAGGACTTGTTGGCAGTCGATGCAGCGGCGTCGACCAGGCCCGATCCGATCTCGAGGCCGGCGGCGTCAGCCTGCTGCACCGCCGGAGCCGTCGTGGTACTCGGCGATGCGCCGGGGCCAATTCCGGCCGCGGCCATGACTCGGAGCGTCGCGGCATCGGAGTTCGGCGGCGAGTCTGCTGCCATCGCGGCTGTCAATTGGTCAAGAAAGCTCGTCGTCGGAGCTGGGCAGTGGAACGTGCTCGGCCCAGCCGTCGTCCCTGATCCGGCGCCGGTCAGGGCGGTCAGCACATAGCGCTGCTGGATGGCCCCCACCGCGGCCAAGTCAGATGCGCCGTTGACCTCGGTTCGTCCAAGTAGCCAGACGTCAGCGGTCGGCGCGTGAATCTGGGTCACTCCGGATGGAACCACACCGTGCCAACCGGGACCGACGATGGCGTAGCGGCCACTCCGGCCGTGATCAGTGAGGACGCCGATGTCGGCAAACGTGTTGGTGTACATGTCGAGAAGCTGGAAGTTGTAGTAGCGACCGAGTACGGCTGGAACGCTCAGAATCTCCGGTCCAGACCGCAGGTCGAGCCATGCGAGGGAGTACAGGGTGTCATCGTTCGGCGCCACGACGGAAGTGGACGTTGGCCCGGCGAGCTTCTTCGCGTTGAAAAGCGCGTTGATCCCCGTGAGGCAGGCGATGCGATCCCTCGTCGCGGACATCACCACGAGCGGGTAACCCCAGACGTAGGCCGCGGCCGCCCCGGTGCAGGCCGCTTGGTCCAGGGCCGGCTGCCGCGCGCAGGCAGCCTTGGCGACCTGTAGGAGCGCGGGGTGAGTCTTGATCGGACCGAGCGGCTGAATGATCGGCGGAGCGCTCGGGGCCGATGGCGGCTGGACGGTCGCCGCCGCGCTGAAAGAAGCGACGGAGAGCACCACTGCGACGATGAGGCCCGCCGCAACGTGAGGACTGAGGTATCGCGACTTAAGCGTGGGAGACACACTAGGCCCCGTCGGTCAACTCGCGGCGCAAAACAGGCGTCGGATCCTGAGAACCCGCACACGACACTGTGTGAGAATTCGCGTCAACATCCGCCCACAATTCGCGTCTGGGGACAGCGTGATATCGAGCGGAGTGATCTCGCTGAGCCACCACGAGTGTGGCCACCTGGCGCAGCCTACGCCGAGTGGTTGAAAATTTCGGAAGCCGGCCGTCAGGTCTTTGTCGCCAGGGCGGCGGCACGATCGGCCAGCCCGGGATCCCTGAAGTGGCGGCACACGGCCGCGAAGTCGTTCGTCGGCCCCCGCCACCGCAACGAGGCGACACTCCCGAGGATCGGGGGTTGGGTACGGAGTGTGGCAATGTCCTTGAACAAGAGAGCCAGCTCTCGCTCGGTCGCCAGTCGCTCAGCCAGCTTCGCCGCTCCGCGCAGCTCTTGGCGCACAGCGGGATCCCACGCCGAGAGGGCGTCGGGTATCTCGCTGAGGCTCCGGTAGTGCGCCAACACCACCGACGCTGATCGCTTGCCCCACCCGGCCAATCCTGGGAAGCCGTCGGCCGAGTCGCCGACNNCGCATTGGGCCAGGTCCTTGTCCGGTGTGCAGATGAAGACTCGTTCCACGTCGGAGTCGTGTGCCGCCACGGCGGCGGCCGACGCCAAGGCATCATCGGCCTCGAGCTCCACCATGGGCCAGACGCCCACCCCCAGCGCTTCTAACGCCGTCTCGAGGATCTCGAACTGGGAGCGCAGCACAGGATCAATGCCCTCCCCGTTCTTATAGCCGGGCCACAGGTCGTTGCNNGGAAGGACTCGATGACGTGATCTGTGGCCACACCGACGTGGGTGGCGCCGTCTGCCAACATGCTCAGCACCGAGGTGACCACGCCACGGGCTGCTCCTATCTCGCTCCCGTCGTCGCCGTTCCGAGGGGGCTGACCGAAGAAGTGTCGGAAGAGCTCGTACGTGCCGTCCACGAGATGGACATCCATGAACCAAGTCTGCCAGCTGGGGGGATGGGCGACCGCTGCCTCGAATTTCGTTGGGAGGACGCCTTTGTCAGTCCGTCCGCCCAGCTGACGCGCACGACCCCAGGCTGAGCCCGCGCTCGCGATGCTTGCTCATCGCGAGCGCGGTGACATCACCGAATGCGGTTTGAAATTATGAGCACCCGCTCGTCGTTCCGCAACTCCCGCACACGTAGCACGAGCCGGCCNNAACGAGGGCGACAAGGCCTGACGCGTGGTTGCGCCCGGAGCTGGGGCAACCCCCGCGAGGCCGTCGTCGATGATCCCGGGCGACGGCGTGGCCATCTCCTCGACTCCGGGCAGCGTCGGCTGCATGCGCTCCGACGTGGAGAGGATCCCCAGTTCGGTCCGCTCCTCGAGCGTCAGGTAGTCCAGGGCGATGCGCCGGAAGATGTAGTCGACCA
>PKYA01000016.1 GCA_003133545.1 Acidimicrobiaceae bacterium
ACGGGAGATCCGAATTGCGGCAGTCTTCCTTCTTGGCCACGGTATACAGCGAAGGATCGAGACGTGATGGAACTCAACACCGAGTCCCATGTCCTGACCGATCCCGACGGACCGGTGCGTGAGATCTGGAAGCGCGTGATCTTTTAGCATGGCACCACCAGCGATCGTTGAAGGCGGCCTCAATGGCGTTACTCCAGTAAGGGTCCTTCTGGATTTCCGATGGGTAAACCCAGGCCACGCTGCAAGTTGGCCAGGCTCAACGATTCAGAACGTCATGCCATTACGAGGTTGAAAGTCGAGTTACATTGTTGCCTCCTGCCGTTCCGCTGAGTACCGCCAATGATCAATCCACCTCCCCGCGGCCATCGGCCGTTCGGGTGGGTGGCTTAGCGCCAGTCATTGTTGAGTGCGCGATCAACGGCACGGCGTCCAAGCTGCACAATCCTCACGTACCCATAGAACCCGACGAGATAGCCCAAGACGCCCTGGCGTGCATCGAGGCCGGTGCGGCGATCATCCACAACCACATCGACCGTTTTGGCACCAGTCGGGAGGAGGCAGTCGATCGCTACTTGGGGGGCTGGCAGCCGGTGCTAGCGATCAGGCCGGATGCTCTTCTCTATCCCACAGTTCATTTCGGTGCTTCTATCTCCTATGAGCACTTAATCCCCTTGGCCTCGGCGGGCCTTCGTGTCGGCTTGGCGGATCCAGGCTCGGTCAACTTGGGGGGCGCAGACGACCGTGGCATCCCCACCGGTGGGTTCGTCTACGCCAACTCATTCGATGCGATCGAGCGGGCATTTGAGATTTGTCGTCAGGAGCGCCTCGGGCCGAGTCTCGCTATCTACGAGCCTGGGTTTTTACGGGCAGTACTTGCTTGGTGGCGGGCCGGTCGCCTGCCGCAGGGGTCGATGGTAAAGCTCTATTTTTCCACCGAGCGCGGCTACTTGGGCGCGCCGTTCGGCCTGCCCCCAACGGTCCGGGCTCTTGATGCTTACTTGGAGCTGTTGGAAGACTGCGATCTCCCATGGGCGGTCTCGGTCGTTGGTGGCGATGTCGTCGCGAGCGAGATCGCTCTCATCGCCTTGAATAGGGGAGGGCATCTTCACCTTGGGCTTGAGTTCTACAGAGGTGATCGCACTCCGACGAATCTGGAGTTGGTGACCGAGGCAGTTGCGTTGTGTCAAGCGGCGGGACGACCCGTCGCTTCACCTGACCAGGCTGCTGAGATTCTTGATCTGCCTCGCCGCTGACCGAATACTCAGCAGGACTGTCTCACGCAGGAGCCCGAAAGCACCGTGGTGATGTCAACGATCAGGAGTGAAGCACCTTGCCTGGACGCCTCCTTAGCCCTTCGGGGACCGAGTGGCCGTCTACCCGGATTGGCACTTCATTGACCAAAGTGTGCGTCATGCCCACCGGGGCATCCGCAGTGAGCCGTTCTCCGTTGGCGGGAAAGTCCACTACCCGGCGCAGCGGGCCTGGCGCGATGGTGTCGGGATCGAACACGACGAGGTCTGCAGCCTTTCCTACCTCGACCGAGCCGCGGTCGGCGATGCCGTAGACACGGCCCCTTTTGACCTGCCCACTCGCCTGTCCGAATTGAACGTCAGAGGCAATGTTGCAGGACTTTGGGGTACCGAGTCGGAGTTCGCTGACCAAGTTGATGCCGCGCTTCGACGACCCTCCTTGCGGCGTCCCCGGTGCTCCGCAAGGAGGGGATGAATCTGGGCAGATTGGTGTAAATCTGGGCTATCGCGAGTTCATATAATATATTCAAGGAGGGAGGGCACGCATGGCAATCATCGACTCGGCCTGGGATAGCCACCCTGGCTACAACATCGCACTGGTTCCCTACCGCGGTATCGCCCGCGTCTGGCACGGTGACTTGCTCCTCGCAGAGAGCACTTCGGCTCTCCGCGTCATTGAGACCGACCACGTCGAGCGCCTTTACTTCCCCGAAGCCGACGTTCGGGTCGACATGTTTGAGGGGAACCAGCACCACACTGTGTGTCCGTTCAAGGGCGAGGCGGACTACGTCTCTCTCACGGCGACGGATCCGCCGGTTGAGGACGTATTCTGGACATACCGTGATCCATTCCACCAGGTGGATGGGTTAAAGGGCTATTTCGGCGTCTATCACGAGAAGGTCCGCGTCGAGTTGGAGACACGTTGGTCCGATGACCGCCGGGCCGTGACTACGAGTCGCTTCCCGGTCTGGGGTGACCAGTCCGATCTCCTCACACTGATAGACGTGCAAGAGAGAGCGCCCTATCAATTCGCCGCCCCCTCCTATCACGAGCGGTCACGCAACGTCGTCGAAGGAGGCCAGCTACTGGCACAGACCATCGTGGCGGCGTCCAAGGCAAACCCTGACCAAAGAGTCACGTCGGCCCATATGACATTCCCCAGAGCGGCGTCATTCGACGATCCGATTGACCTGACCGTGGACCCGCTGCGGATTGGCCGCACATTCTCGAGCGTGACGGTCCGGGCGGAACAGAACGAGGTGTTGGTCGCCCCCGCGCTGGTGCTGATGGACTCCGGCGCACCCGACACAATTCGGGGCACGGTGAAGATGCCCGATGTCGCCGGCCCGTACGAGTCGGAGCCATACGATATGCGGGTCACCGGGCGCGATCTGCGGATCGTCGATGGTTCGTACTCGCCGGACCCCGACCGAGTCGGTCCTCCAGTGATCCACGCCTGGATGCGATTCCGCGACGACCCGTCAGAGCCGTACCTGCGAAGTGCGCTGGTGGCCCAGGCCACCACCCACTGGACAATCGCTGCTGCCATGCGTCCGCACAAAGGGTTCGGCGAGGCATTGGCCCACGTGACCCTATCGACGGGCATTGTGTCGATCGCTATTGCTTTCCACGAGGATGCCCCGGTGAACGAGTGGTTTCTCTACTCCAATCAGGCGATCTGGTCGGGCCGCGGTCTCGCCCAGGGTGAGGGGAACGTCTTCAGCCAGGAGGGCCGACTGCTTGCCTCCTACAGCGTGCAGGCCATGATCCGTAGCTTCACCAAGACGCCCGAAGCGATGGGGATGGACTCGACCACCGTAATGTGATCCAACTATGACCCGGGTCGTCCTCACCGAAGAGCAAACGATGTTGGCCACCACTACGGCAAAAATGGTGGCCGATCACTCCATCCTCGATAATTCCGCGGTCGATAATGAGCGCGCCAACGCCGGCCTTTGGGCAGCGTTAGTTGCTAATGGGCTCATCGGGCTGGCTGTTCCCGAGAAGCACGGCGGAATAGGTGGGACCATCTTTGATGTCGCCTTGGTCGTCGAACAATTTGCCCGTGGGCTATCTGGCGTTCCGTACCTCGGTACAGTCCTCGCGCTTGATCTCCTTGAGGCGGCTACCCCTGGCGGCACTGAGGCCGCTGCGCTGTTGTCTGGTCGCCCAGGCTGCGTGGTACTGGAGACATCGCTTGTTGACGTGTCGGCCAGCGGGATAGCGGTCGACGTCGCGCCCGATTCGCTCGCCATCGGTGTGGACGGCGATGTGGTGTGCCTTCCCCGTCTGGGGGACCGGCTCGAGTCGGCTGACCTTTCTCGCGCCCTTGCCCGGGCGGGAAGAGGCTCGGACCACCTCGGCGCCCTCCCGCCGGGATCTTCTCTGCGATGGCAAGCGCTCGCATTGCCTTGGTCTGCGCTGATCTCGTTGGAACGACCGCGGCGACACTGGATGCAGCCGTCACACACGCGCGCACGCGCGAGCAATTCGGCCGCCCAGTGGGCTCTTTTCAGGCGGTGCAACAACTCTGTGCGGACCAGCTCGTCAGAGTGGAGAGCTGCCGCTCAATCACCTGGCAAGCTTCATGGGCCGTCGACGAGCTCGACCCGATCGAGGCGCTGTCCACGTCGCGAATTGCAAAGGCGTACTGCTCTGAGGTGGGGCGGGCAGTATGTGAGGCCGCGATCCAAGTGTGGGGCGGATTGGGGATGACGTGGGAGTGCCCGGCTCACCGCTACCTGCGCCGAGCACTGCTGGATCGCCAGTTGTTCGGTGACGAACGCGTGCATCTGGGCGCCATCGCCGCCGGTCGCCTCGCTCACGACTCACCGGCGAACTCCTGATGGACTTCCGCGATGATGCGGCCGAAGCCAGCTTCCGCGCCGAGTTCCGGTCCTGGCTGGCCGGACACATGCCACGCGATCCGGCGCCATTCGGAGGGCCGGATCGAGCACGCTTCTGGCAAGAGTGGCATCGCGCTCTTTATGAAGGAGGGTGGATGGGTTTGTCATGGCCGGTCGAGTTCGGCGGGCGAGGATTACCCGCCACTTTTGAGGCAATCTTCAACGATGAAATTGGAGCTGCTGGTGCGCCGCCGGCTCCGCACGTCGGATTCTTGGGCCGTGCCTTGCTCTATCACGGAAGTGAAGGCCAGCAGCTCCGCTTCTTGCCTCCCCTCCTCTCCGGGGGGGAGGTGTGGTGCCAAGGTTTCAGTGAACCCGGTGCGGGATCCGATCTGGCCGCGTTGAGCACCAGAGCCGCTCTTGAAGGTGACCATTATGTAGTCAATGGACAAAAGGTCTAGGGGCTAGCGCGTTAACTGC
>PKYA01000163.1:0-24520 GCA_003133545.1 Acidimicrobiaceae bacterium
AGCCAGATGGTGGCCAGCACCAGTTGCAGTGTCCTCCGACCGTCCGGTCGTGCCCATACCTGACGCCCCGCCGTCTCCAGGGCGGATCTCGAAAATGCGAGCGACCCTAACCCTTGACCGACCGTTGATTCGCTTGTCACCCGACTTCCTCCCAGTGCTCAGGGACACCCCATGACGAGGTCGGCACTGGTTCGACCTCAGAGCTTCTTTCCCGACTACATCGTGTAGTAGTGGGAAGTATGCCCACTCGGTTGAGTTCGGTCAAGCGCCTTGGCCACCCGAAATCCGACCGGAGACCCGAGTCGTGAATACGGCATCGCAGGGAGAGGCCAGCACGACCCAGGTCTTTGCCGAATGTTGGAGGCATGCCTATCGGATGGAGAGAGGTCGGCGATTTCGGGGCGACTCCTAACTTCCCTCACCGGTGTACGTCGAGCCAGCAATCCTTGCGTAGCCGCCCTCACCGCTTGGCGGCGTAGCCCTCGAAGGTGTAGGCGAAGGGCTTCGGTTCATCCTTGAAGTAGTAGGTGTCGAGCTGGTCGACGCTGAACCCGGCCTGTTCGATGGCCTGTGGGATCTCACGGGTGAGGTGGCAACCCCCGGCCAGGCGCTTGTTGAGAGGTTCGAGGCGTTGCTGCCAGCGCGCCACCGGCGCATCAGGGGCGTGACCGTGTTCGACGAATCGCAGCGAGCCGCCGGGCTTGAGCACTCGTCGAATCTCGGCGAGTGCTGTCGGCAGATCAGGAATCGTGCACAGTGTCCACGTGGAGAGGACCGCATCGAAGGTGTCAGAGGGCAGGTCAATGTGCTGGCCGTCGAGTCCGCCCATTTCGATGGCGCGCGAGCATCTCGCGATACGTGGCTCGGCGATGCGCAGGCAGACCCTCGACGGTTCGATGGCCAGGATCTTGGTCACCTCGGAGGGGTAGTACGGGGCGTTGAGCCCGGTGCCGAAACCGATCTCGACGACATTTCCGAACAGCCCGGCACAGACACGAGCGCGCACCTCGCGGGTCGCCTTTCGATCCATGACCTTGTCTTGTAGGCGCGGCAGCAATTGTTCATTGTAGAAGCCCATCAGCACCTCCCTCAACGAGCGTATCGGCGGCGAGGATCAGGATGAGGAAGCGAGCCCGCCTTCGCCATGCGAAATGGTCTGGTGGTGCTCGGGTGCCCATCTGCTCGCCATAGCGAGGCCGACTCTTGACCAGTACTTTCAGGAAGGGCGGGTGAATCGAAACAGGACCTTCTCGCGGCTGTAATAGTCCAACCACGTCAGGAGATCCCTCCGATGGTCATGTCCGTGCCGATGTGCTCCTACCGGGACGAAACCGAGCTTCAAATTGGCCACGGACACGGAGAACCCTGCACCCTCGAAGACTTCAGCGACCTCGTCGAGCTCGTAGAGCCGCGGGAGTCCTAGCTCGGCTGCGCTTGCCGCGTGCCACGCCGCCATCATCGCGCTCCCCCCATGAACGCCCATAACTGCGAAGTACGCCCCCCCGGACTTCAAGGAGTCAAAGAGACCGGACGCGTGTGCCCCGAGGTCCTCGAGCAGGTAGAGGACCTCGTGGCTGAAAGCCAGCTCGAAGTCACCCCAACCCTTCGGCACAGTGCTGGCAACCTCAAAGGAAAGCGGCCTGTCTCGGGCGAGGCGGCGGGCGTCGGCAATGGCTCCCGAGGCCGGGTCGTATCCGTACCCATCAGCGATTCCCGCGGCATCGACGAGCAAGCGCAGGAAGCCTCCACGGTTGCAGCCGGCGTCGAGCACCCGCTTGCCTGCCAGGTCGGCGTCGATGGTGTCGAGCATCGCTTTCCAAATGAAACCGTGCTCGTCCTGCATGGCCTCGTCCTCGGCGGCGCCACGCCAGTAGGGGGTACTCATGCACGAACCCTACGCTGGCTCGACCCGATGATGCCCTTGAGCCGAGCACGTTCCGTTCGGCAACGGGTGCAATCCTGACCCGCAAGCGCCAAACTGGTCAAGCATATGGATCACAACCAGACCCATTACGTGGCGGTTGACGACTCTGAGGTGGCCTATCAAGTCGTCGGGAACGGCCCCAACGACGTCCTCTGCCCATCGCGCAATGTGCCCCACCGCCGGCCGGGTGACATTCAAGCCGCTGTCTCGAAGCCGATAATGAGAGTCCGCAGAAAAGTAAGAAGGAGCAGCCATGGCAGTCCAGCTCAACCACACCATTGTTCCTGTCGAAGATAAGCAGGCGTCGGCCGTCTTTCTTGCCGAGATCCTCGGACTCGACCCCCCGAAGCACTTCGGCCCGTTCGTGTGCGTCGAGACCGCCAATGGGGTCAGCCTGGATTACGACGACCGTTCCGGTCCGGCCCACCATCACTATGCCTTCCTCGTCTCAGAGGAAGAGTTTGACGCCATCTTCGCCCGAGTCACAGAACGCGGCCTCACCTACTGGGCTGACCCCGGCCACCAACAGAAGAACCGCATCAATGACCATGGACGGGGCTTCTACTTCGAGGACCCTTCGGGCCACAACATGGAGGTACTCACCCGGCCTTACGGCAGCTGACCACGCAGGACCAAGTCCCAACGTCCGGGGCAATCAGGCGCAGACCACGTCTTTGGGGTCAGTCTCGTTGCAGCACGTCCTGGGTCTGGATTACAAGAGCGACTGATCGGTCCTGAGCTGTGCGTCCACGTACGGATCAGCCGGCCTAATGAAGCGGCAACGTGCCCACTTCGCCGTTCGGGTTGGCCATGCGACCTACACAGGTTCCATGCCAAAACGACCCATCAACGCTCTCTCTTGATCGGGCGTGGGTGGTTCGTTGCGGTTCCAAAGTTCGTGGAGTCCAGCGAAGTAGGCATCCATCGCTGGGGCATGAATTACCAAAAGCCGCGCCTCACTCTCGCCGGCATTGCCGAATGTATGAGCGGTGCCACGAGGTATCAATACAAACCCCTCAGGACCGACGATCAACTCCTCGCCCTCCACAACGACTGACACTTGTCCATCGAGCACAAAGTAAGCCTCTGAACAATTGGTGTGACGATGGGCTGGTGGTCGGCGGCCTGACGGTGGCAACGTGCGCTCCATGAGCGAGAAATCCCCGCCGTTCTGCTGTGCCAAGGCCTTGAAGAACATCACGCTCCCGCGAGCGCTGAACTTCTTCTCTCCCTCACCTCGTCCAACAACTCCGACGATCACCTTTCGACCTCCTCTCCGGATGCTAAGTCCAAGACCGTGGAAACTTCGGCGGCTTTTGATTCGATATTCATGATTCGCTACATCTCGGGTACCAAGTGTTCATTTCGACCGCGGAGGACGACCGTTAGCGGCTCAGCCTCTTTCGCTATTGCCTCGTGCAGAGTTGGTCCAGTCGTTCCAGTGTCTTCGTCATGCCAGCCAGCCATGCATTGCCGTTGTCCACGGCCTCACGAACACTCGCGGGGGAATCGGAGCAGTCGTAGGTTTCTGTCACGACAGTTGCATTCGGGCCATCGGGAGTGAGGTCGAACCTCCAGCACGATCCGTTCCTGACGAGTTCGGGGTTTCCAGGCTCCCAGGCGATGCACCGGTCCGCCTCGAACACCACGATGCGGTTATGCATTTCGTAGTCGCCCATTGCCGTGACGTACATCTTCGTGACGAACACGTCCCCCACGCCAACGATGACCGAATTGCTGGCACCCGGCCGCAGCATCCCTGAGCCATCGAACTCGGGGTGCCGGTCTGGGTCGGCCAGAAGTTTGAAGATGTCAGCGGCCGGGGTCTCGATTCGTCGGGATGCCGACACGGGCTTGCATTCGTCGTTTCCCATCGTGGCTCCCTTGTCCGGTCCTGCCTCACGGTACATTGACCAAGGTAGCCGCCGAGCTTCAGGCTCCATGGGTCGACGATCGACTCAACCCAAAAGGGGTGAAGGCCAGGACAGGGCCGTTGCCAGTCTGGGCAGATTCGATACCGTTTGCTCTCGTGGCAACCATAAAGCGAGCGGCGCCGATCTTTCCGGTCCGGGATCTCAGCGCTTCGTTCGCGCACTATCAACGACTCGGTGTTCACACTCGGGAATACGAAGGTGGCGGATACGGATACGTGACTCGTGACGGCATCGAGATTCATCTCGGAGTGGCGCCGGACATCGGACCGGCAGGTGCGAAGCACTCGGCCTATCTGTGGGTTGACGATGCTGACGCGCTTGCACAGGAATGGGGTGCGACTGGAGCCGAGATCCATATGCCCGAAGCGACCGAATGGGGCCAACACGAAGGAGCCCTCGTTGACCCCGACGGCAACGTTCTCAGATTTGGCTCGCCTATCAAGTGAATGCCTGCCCCCGTCTGTCGGGAGGGGTGAGCACTTCAGGGCATTATCGATGAGGTCCTACCGGGCCTCCTCGTGGACCCGAGGAAGAGCCAGGTAGCCAACAATTCGTGGTGGCTCGCGACGAACAATCAGCTCACTCAATCTGTCTTGGCCTGTCTTGGCGGCAGCTTGGGACCACGCTCCCCTCAGTGATGATCGGCTTCAGCCCCCCACTAGAGCCAGATGGTCCACGTTCACGCTGCCCACATCACTCAACGAGCGCTGCACCGTGATCAGGTTGTCGCCAGCAGCGAGCGGCAGGGTCACTCCGACGGTCTGCCAGGACGACCAGCTGGACATGGTCGGCACCGACAGCCGTCCGGTGCCGTGGGTATCGCCGGTCTCGGGGTCGGAGGACACGACAGTCACAGATGCCAGCGATCCGGTGGCGTTGGCGACGGAGCAGTCGAATCGGTACCGGCCGGCGGTGGGGACGGACACGCATACGGTGACGCCGGCTCCGGGGGTGTCAAGCCCGGTGACGTAGCCGAAGCCTTCGTAGCCATCGAACAGGTTGTCGAAGCGGGCCGTGCCGAACCAGGCGCCCACCTCGGCCTCGTAATGGGTCCGCGCCGTCGGGGTCACCTTTACCAGCGAAGAGGCGTAAGGCCCAAGCACGACCTTCCAGCTCGTCATCGAACCCAGGTCCTCGTGCGCCCACAGATCTCGTACCTGCGCCGCCGAATGGAGACCCAGCACGTTGGCGAAGTTCACCGACCTGGTGACGGGGGCCAGGGACCCGGCCCGATTGAAGAGGCCCACCACCCAGCTCGAATCGGGGAGTTGCCCGACCCAGCGTTCGGGGTCCCGACTGGTGGGGTCGTAGTCGAAAAGGTGCCCATTGGCGTAGATCGGTTTGCCGACCAGGCCCGTTTCGCGCAGCGCCAGGACCTCCTTGTTCTGGAAGAACGACGCGTTTGTGCCGATGGTGTCGTAGCGGTCGCCGATGGCGATGGGCGCTCCCGCCATGATGAAGAGATTGATGGCCGATCGACGCTCATCGTCGGTCGAGAAGGAACTGATGATGGTCGGATCGCCGTCGAGGGCCACCTGTCCACGTCCCGAGACGTCCGAGAACCCGGTGAAGCCCATGAACGGGCTGTTCCACTGCGACCAGATGGGTTGCCAGGTCTGGCGCCCTTCGCTGATTGAGAACCAACCCCCCTGGGCCACGTCGTTGTCGATCCGGATCATGTCCCCGTATGCCCGCTCCACGGCGGCGTGGTTGAAAAGGTTGGGGAGGACGAGGCTGAGCAGCATGTCACCGGCCGCCTCCCGCATCCACCTCAAGGCAGTGGCGTACGCCTCGTGTCCGTGCGCCATGCAAACGGTGCCTTCGCTCTGGTCGTAGCCGATCTCGTACCAACCGAGGAAGTCGATCCGGAGCATGGCCGCACCCAGCTCGCGGAAGTAGCTCACGTACCCCTTGACATAATCCTCAGCCCCATCGCGAGTGACGTCGACCCAGTACAGCTGATGGGTGCCATCGAAAGGATCGTTGGGATTGACGATGTCGGCCACTCGGATGTGGGGACGGCCGACGACGGTGACGGACGGGTCGTCTATGGCGGAGCGCGTCACCCACAGGGGGTTGTAGTAGACGCCCAACTGCATGCCTTTGCGGGACAGCTGCTCGGCCCACCAGGCCCACCCATGGGTCCAAGAATCGTCATGCTTGACGATGTAGCCGTGTCGGGTGACCTCCTGGGTGGAGTCGATCCAGCCGTCCGTGCAGAGGATCTTGTAGCCGTACGACTTGAAGTTGGCGTCGACCCAATCGACGTTGGCGATCCACTCGGCCTCGGGGATGATTCGGTTGAACTGAACCTCGTAGCCGTAGGTGGACCAGTAAAGAGGCCCGGTGCCGCTCCGCTGAGCGGGGCGGTAGCCCACCACGGCCTCCATTGGATCGAGAGCATCCACCCGATCGAGCGCACCGGCGGCACTGCGTAGTGGAAGTGTGGAAGCACCAAGCGTGGTTGCGGCGATCCCGCCCACCTTGAGAACGTCTCGACGCGAAATCATCGCCCCCCTGTCGTATAGCCCCGCCTGGGTGCACGCCCCGACGACGCGAGCACGAGGATCCATAATGCCATCAGACTCCGGTCAGCTCAGGGAAACTGATGGACGCGGGACTATCACCTGAGCAAGGAGGCAAACCGGACCAGACCAGCGTCACGGCTTCGGGCATCGAGTCCGGACAGTTTGATCAGCCGCATTGCTCAGGCTCGGGAGCTCGTTGAAGTCCCGCGACGCCATGACCTCTTCAGGCCATGCAGGCCTGGATCCTCACGGTCCATGTTGACAGAGATCATGGTACTAGTCATAGTAGGTCTATGCAGTGCGGGTGGAAAGAGAGCACATGACGCTGGTCGCTCCTCCCACGACAGACGCGCCTCCCCCCGACGCGGAGGTTCTCTTCAAGGAGGCAAAACGTCGTCGGCGGCGACTGCGAGTGGGGTGGGCAGTGACATCGGTACTGATCATCATTGCCGTGGTGGTCGGCGCATCGCTGCTCCTACGGCAGTCGAAAACACCCCTTCGCACATCGATCGTCTCCGCCACAGATGTGGTCTCATCCCGTGCACCTCGTGCCATCGTCGGCTGGACTTCGGACTTCCGCCTGGTGGTGATCTCAACCGAGACGGGGCGAGTGGAACGCACGCTGGCATCCGATGTGGCCATTCTTGCGCCAGGCCTGCCGAATGTTTCGGTCTCACCAAACGGCACCGTTTTCTTCGAGTCATCGGAGCCGACGACGTCCAACGATGACGTGAATGGGGGAGATCAGATCTTCGCCGTCCCAGTCACTGGCGGCTCCGTCCGCCAGGTCACCGCAGGATCCGACCCGCAGATCAGCCCGAATGGGCACCTGCTCGCCTTCATCTCTCCTGATCCGGCGGGTCAAAGTGGTGAAGCGCCGTACCTGGTCCCACCCGTCGGCGTCGACATTGCCACGCTTTCGGCTCAGGGAACTATCGCCAGCGTACGAACGCTCGCGCCGGGCCCGCTGCAGTTGAACCAGGGGCTGAGCGACCTGTCGTGGTCCGGTAACTCCCAGTATCTCTCGTTCGACCTCTTGAACCCCACGACGAACGTCACGACGTCGTGGACGGTTGCCGGGGACGCTGGCTCTTTGGGAACAGCAGAACAGATCCATCTGCGTGGCGCAGGGGTCACATGGAACGGCTTTTGGGGACAATACGGTGCCGTTGGGCTGGGTATCCGAACCTCCGCCTCGGGAAGCCAGCAGGTCGTCACCATCAATCCTTCGACTGGCCGGGTCACAGCCCGATTGTTCAGCGTGCCAGCCGCGATTTGCACCACTGCATCTGCGGCCGGGAGCAAGGTTTGCTCGTCCGATTTCAGCAACCTGGTCATTGGCGACAATGCGGGGACCAGCGTCCTGGTGGCGGGAGCGATCCCCTTCGTTGACGGCGCCCCGACGACGTCCGGGAAGACGTATTTGTATCGTTGGAGCGTGGGAGACCGTTCCCCCGTGAAGCTCACGCAGCAGGTCTTGGTGGCAGCCTGGGGCCCGTCTGCTTCGCGGTAAGCCGCACGACCCCGCCCTGCCGCAGGCGACTGACCAGCGTTGGCGGTCACCTCGATGGGCGATCCGACGCTGCACATCGGCCTCACGGTGACCCAACTACCCACTCTTGCCAACAGACCGGACGCACTCTGCAGATCGAGGCTGCACAGCAGCGGCACACATCCTAGAATTCGCCAAACTCGTCCGGCCGCCCTGTGTACGGACGGCCTCAAGAAAGGGACCAAGAGCCCGATCCAGATTCCTCGACCTTAAGGACCAGCGCATGACCCAGGTTCCCGACTCTCACCGCGACCTCCTCGAGACCACCGTCGCCACGCTTGCCACCATTGGCCCTGACGGGCGGCCCCAGCTCTCCGAGGTCTGGTTCCTCGCGGAGGACGGCGCCATCGCGCTTTCGCTGAACTCCAGCCGGCAGAAGACCAAGAACCTCGTGGCCCGCCCCCAATGCTGCCTGTTCATCCTCGACCTCGCGGTGCCCCAGCGCTACCTCGAGCTCCGGGGAGACGCCGAGGTTGCGCTCGACGTGGACTACACCTTCGCCGATCGGGTCGGACACAAGTACGGCGCCGATCTACGCGTGCACGACCAACCAGGCGAGAGCCGCGTTGTCGTGCGCATCGTCCCGCACCGGGTGAATGCGGTGGACATGCGCGGTTGAGGCCGTCGACGTCGACCGCGAAACGGCACACAATCATCGTCAAGGATTGTCATCCGTACGATTTGTTGAGATGGCACGCCATTTAGAGCGATCGATGGGTTCATTTGTGCGTATCTTCAAAACTCTCTTCCCTTTTTGATCCGAGCTGCTTACAATCTGGGCCATGTCCTATGGCGCGGCAAAATCTCGACCGGGAACCCGGTGGTCCGACGGCCTTCACGTCCTGACGACGTCGCGCTGTATGTCTGCAGTGATGTGTGGCGACGTATTTGGCCGATCGAAGAATGCCCATCTTCGGATGCGGGAGGCACTCTCTACGGTATGAAATGGACTTTTACAGGTCCGCTGACCGTCGAGAGCCGCTTCCGAAAGGAGGCGGCTCTTTTGGTTCCTGGGCCACTACGACAACACAGCACGAACGATGGGGTGAGGCACCGGTAGCCACGCTGACTCCAAAACGGCTGAGGACAGGGTTCGATCCCCTGCACCCCTGCGAGTGCGAAGAGCGTTTGGGCCTATATGGCCTTGGTTCCTCGCGCCCAAATAGCACATTGACAACTGAAGAGATCTCCAACAATGGGATCTGGCCGCGTCGTTGCCACCGCGTAGCCGTCTATCGATCCCGATCGCGGGCTGTCGTCGTGGGACGACACCTGGCCCTAACCCAGGCGCCTATGACCTCGCAGGTTCGACTCCTGTCCCGCGGACTCCCCTCCAAGGCACAAGTAGTGCAGTCCTGCGAGAACGCACGAGACGGCTCGAACCTGTCTGCGTCCAGCGGGCTGACCTTCGGCAGGGCACTCGATGCCCTGCCGCGTTGGCCAACTCCATGTGGTCGTGGCGGCGGACCAGTCCATGAGAGTTCGACCCTCACCGCACGCGATCTGGCGGGAGCCCTGGCTGTGGCCGGGTGCTCTCTTACAGGCCGAACCCCAGCGGCCCACCCGGCGACCGGTACCTCCCGCCGTGCTCTTCACGAGCGGCCGGGCTCCCGCCTCCCCCTGTGTCTGCGGTAACTGGCAACCGGGCATGCCCGTGCCCCGCGGTTTGGAGCTCGATCCTCCGGGACGCACTTTCCAGAGTGGTGATGGGAGGCACACTCCACTCTGAACCAGGAGGCGGGGGATCAACCATGGCCCGTTCGTCCAATGGTAGGACGGCTGCCCTCACGTAGCGACCGCAGGTTCGAATCCTGCACGGGTCACAACGGCCGGAGCCGCGCACCCCGGTCCGTCCTGTGGGCCTCCGGGCCCGCGGTGGACAACACACAAGGAAAGCCGGCATGCCTTCTCCCCTGCGGGCATGACGTGATCCAGTGCGCGCATTGCGAAGTAGCTCAGCGGCAGAGCGGGTGGCCGTTGCCCACCGTCGTCGAGGGTTCGAATCCTTCCTTCGCAGCCAAATCGCCGCACTCGCGACGCGCCTCGCTTGTCTCCCTTGGGGCTGGGCAACCACTCCCAGGGACGCGTCCGAGCCACTGAGCGGTGGGTTGCTCAGGCCAGCCCAGCCTTTGCGCGCTCGGACTCGACATCGCTGCGGACCATCTCCTCGAGCACCTGAGGGAAGTCGACCTTCGGCTCCCATCCGAGGATGTCTTTTGCCTTGGAGGCGTCGCCCACGAGGTGGTCTACTTCGGCAGGCCGGCGAAATCGCTCGTCTGTGGCCACATAGGACGACCAGTCCTCAATGCCGATGGACTTGAAGGCCATGTCGAGGACCTGGCGAATCGACCAGGTCTTCCCCGTCGCAACGACGTAGTCGTCGGGATCATCCTGTTGCAGCATGCGCCACATGGCATCCACGTAGTCGCCCGCGTATCCAAAGTCGCGCGCGGTGTCGATATTGCCCAACGTGACGGTCTCTTGGAGCCCGAGAGAGATTCGTGCGACCGCATTGGAGATCTTGCGCTCCACGAATTCGAGCCCGCGGCGCGGACTCGTGTGGTTGAACAGAATTCCGTTCGAGGCGTGAACGCCGTAGGACTCGCGGTAATTCGCCGTCGTGTAGTACCCGAAGACCTTTGCCGTCCCATAGGGAGAGCGAGGATGGAAGGGGGTGGTCTCGCGCTGGGGTACCTCATGGACCTGGCCGAACATCTCCGATGTGGCGGCTTGATAGAAGCGGATTCGATTATTCGTGCCGCCGACGATGCGGATCGCCTCGAGCATTCTGAGGACGCCCGAGCCGCTCACGTCGGCCGTGAGCTCGGGTTGGCTGAACGAGAGCTTGACAAAGCTGATAGCGCCGAGGTTGTAGACCTCGTCGGGTTGGACCTGCTCGACTGCGGCAATCAGCGAAGACAGGTCCGNNAGATGAGAGAAGAGAGGTCAGTGAGGTCGCCGTCGATCAATTCGATTTCGGGAATCTCGTCTTGGACGATCCTCGCTTTTGGATTGTTCTGCCCACGGATCATCCCGTGAACCTGGTAACCCTTGCCGATGAGGAGTTCCGCGAGGTAGCGACCGTCTTGGCCGGTGATGCCTGTGATGAGGGCGCGTGGCATGAAACCTCCTTGAGAAGGATGGCCGCTCGACGGTCGAGGGCTCGAAACGGTTGGCAGCGGGTTTTCTAGGCGGGGTTGTTGCACGCGGGTGAGGAGTGCTTCGCTGAACCGGGCCCGCGCTCGGCGATACCTGATCTCGACGGCATTGGCCGTGCATCCGAGAAGCTCGGCCGTCTCGGCGTGGTTGCGACCCTCCCAAAGGACGAGCTGAAGGACCTCCCGTTCGGCCGGCCTGAGCGCTTGTAAGGCGCTCTCCATGCGGGCCTGCAGAACGAGAAAGCTGTCACCGTTGTCGGGAGGCTCACGCAACTCCGTCTTGAGCCGATCATGGAGCCGGAGCCTCCTGATTGTCGAACGACGATGGTCGGCGACCATGCGACGGGCGACGCCGAAGAGCCAGAGCCGATCCTCCGGGTGCGGTGGCACGACTTCGAAGCGGCGCCAGGCGACCAGAAATACCTGGGCAACGACGTCCTCGGCATCCGGCCGGCTGACCCGTCGGCGGGCATACGCGGCGATCGCAGGGCGGTGGGCACCGTAGAACGCCTCGAAGCGCTCGGCTCGTTCCTCGCCTCCATCGACCGCCATCACCCGGCCAGTCTCACTCTTCGAGCCTCACGCACGTCACATGGCCGGGACAAGCGCGAATCCGTCAGCGAAGTCAGAGGTGGCGGCAATTGGCCCTTGCGTTTGGCGCGCGCACTGCGTGGTCCCGTGCACGACTCCTGATATACCGCTTGACGTTATATCGTCTGACGGACTATCCTGTCCCACCATGACGTGCGCCGACCTGGGCCCCGAGCGGGGCGGTCAATTTCGGAGGGGCGCCGGTGGCGAGGGCTAAGGCCAGCGAGGGCGCGCCCGCGTCACCCTCGCTCGGGACATTCGGGCGCTATGCCGGACCGGCGACGCTGATCCTCTCGAGCCTGGCCGAGGGCGCCAAGCACGGGTATGCCCTGACCAAGGACATCGAGGAGTTCGCCGGCGTCCGCCTCGCCCCCGGGACGATGTACGAGGCGCTGAGCCGGCTCGAAGGCCAAGGTCTCATCGAGGGTCTCGAGAGCGATGATCGCCGACGACCCTACAGACTCACCGCGGCGGGGGCCGTCGCGCTGCGCGCCCACCTCGGCACCCAACGCAAGGTGGCCGACCTCGGCCTGCGCAGGTTGGCCCGTAACTGGGGGACGACATGAACGGCTCGATCGAGAACGCGAGTCGCCGGGCCGAACGGCTGGTTCGTTGCTATCCCAAAGAGTGGCGGAAGCGCTACGGGGTCGAATTCACGGAGCTCCTGGTCGCCGAGATCACCGAGAGTCCACGCTCCATCCGGCGGATCGCCAATGTCTGCGCCAGCGGGTTGCTGGCGCGCCTGACGAGCGCGGGGCTGAGCAGCCATGCCCTTCCCCCGTCGGAGCAGGCGCGTGCCAGCCTGGCCTCGTTCGGCTGCGCGCTCGCCGGGTTCTTGACCTTTGGCCTTGCCATCTGGGCGCAGCTCGGCATCGGCTGGCAGTGGTCCGAGCCGGACTCGGCGACGATCGCGGCGATGGTCGTGATGTCGGTGGTGATGGCGCTCTTCCTCGCTCTCGCCCTGCTGGCGACGATCCCGATCGCCGGGCATCTCGTGCACTCCCTCGTCCGCCGACGCGCCGACCGTCTCGCCCGGCCGCTGCTGCTCTTCATCGCCGCGGTGGCGGTCCTGATCGCCGGGAGTCGCCACTTCGGCAACGGCTGGCCCGGCACGGGAGCTCATCCCTGGGTGCACCAGGGACTGGTGCCCGGCGGGGTAGCCGCCTTCACGTGGGCGTTGACGCTCTCGGTGACGTCGTACTGGGCCCACCCGGCCAGCCTGATGTCCTTTCCCCCGGCCGAGATCGCCTGGATGGTCGTGAGCCCGATCGCATTCATCTGCGCCGTCGTCGGCGTCACGAAGATCATCCGCCGGATCGATCTACCCCTTCGGATCTTGCGCTTCGAGATGGTGCTGGCCGAAGCTGCCGGCCTCTTGATGATCGCCTTCGTGGGGGGGGCCTCCAGCTGGGTCGTCAACGGTGGTGGCCCGCGTGGCCTCTTCCATATCGGGGTGATCGATGTGGCGGGAATCGCCGCCATGTCCGTGTCGATCGCCATCGCCTACCGCGCCGTTCGTCGCGCGCGGCTGGGCGGTGGCCCGGCACTCCCGGCGCGCTGAACCGACGCGGCGATGACACCCCGTCCGACGCGGCCTGGCACCGCGGCACCAGACTCGGTGCGGATATCGCGGCGGAAGGTCCTCGGGCTGGGGCTCGCCGGCGTGGCCGCAGTCGGTGCCACCGGTGCCTTCGGGATCGAGCTCGTGTCCCACGGCGTACTGCCCGGCAAGTTGGAACTGGACGAGCTCGACGGCGCCTGTTCGGTGGCCAGCGCGCCGTTTGCGTTCTCGGCCCTGGGCCCGTCGATCTCGGGGAGCTTCCGGTCCCGAGCCCGCAACTGCGAGGTGGGCTACACCATCGGCTACCCCCCGGGCCACGAGCGGGGAGACCCGCTCCCCCTGGTCGTGATGTTGCATGGCTATGGCGCGAACCATTCGAACGCGCTGGCCAGCCTGACTCCGGCGGAAGCCGTCGCCCTCAGAGTTGACGGAAAACCACTCGCGCCCATGGCGCTGGTCACCGTGGACGGCGGGGGTGGGTACTGGAATCCCCATCCGGATGACAACCCGATGGCGATGGTCTTCGACGAACTGATCCCCATGTCCCAATCCATCGGCCTGGGTCGCACGCCCCAGCGCATCGGCACCATGGGGATCTCCATGGGCGGCTACGGGGCCCTCCTCTTTGCCGAGAAGTACCCTGACGTCATCGCGGCGGTGGCGGCCATCAGCCCGGCTGTATGGAGCACATATGCCGAGGCGCACGGTGCCAATGCCGGGGCATTCGCGTCCGCGGCGGACTTCGCCGCCAACGATGTGATCACCCATGCCGCTGCACTGGCCCGCACGCCCGTACGCGTGGCCTCGGGCAACGATGACCCCTTCCATCCCGGCGTCGAATTGCTGGTGGCGCGGCTTCCCCACGCCGCGCAGGTGGATCTCTCGCCGGGCTGCCACACCGGGCCCTTTTTCAACGCCCAGGAGCCGCCTTCACTGGCCTTCCTGGCACAGCATCTCGCCCTTTAAGACTTCGGTCGCTCAGGGAATGAACCCGTGCGGGGCGGGACTGCCGGGATGGCAGGCGGTCCACGTGATGGCCGCGGCCCACCCGATCTCATCGGGGTCGCTCTGGCTGTCGATGGTGGCCACCCCCGGGGGATCGAAGTGAAAGCCCGGGTCGAGTGACGTCGTCGCGTTGAGGCCGAGGGGGCCGCGTGCGTGCACCGGCACCGTGGTGCTGCCGTAATTCTCGATGCGGTCACAGTTCCACGACAGGAAAGTCAGCACCACCCGGATCTGATCGCCACCACCGACGACCGGCAAACCGCCGGCGCCGCGCGCGGACGTGCCGTCGGGCCGCAGGAGGGAAACGGCCAACCGGGGACGACCCAACCCCGGGGCGCGCGCATCGACCTCCTCGAGGCGGAAGGGCACGCTGCCGTCATTGCGGAGCACGAATGTCACGCCCGGGTCCGAGCCGGGACCGGCTTGCACCCAGGAGGCGGAGGCGCTGACCAGCCCGATCCTCGGGCGCACCAGCCCGGTGTCCCAGAGCACGGCGGCGACGGTCACGAGGACGGCCACGGCCAAAACCCTCAACGCGGCGCGGCGCGGGCTGCGCGGCGGGGGCACGAGCAGGTCGATCGGGTCGACAAACGCCCCAGGCTTCGCGTCGATTGCTTGCGCCGTTGTCACTTTTGTCATACTGTCCTATGACAGTGAGACAGTCAAGAGGGCCCGGCGACCCGGTGCGGCCGGCCGAGAGCGGTGCGCCATGAGCGAGTCCGAGCTCATCGGGTCCCTCGTGCTCGGCGGTGTCATCGCCCTGCTGCTCGTCGGCGTAGTGCGCCTCCAGATGAAACGGCGCGCCGGGTTCGACACCCCGCTGCTGCGCGCGTTCTGCGCGGACTTCGGCGTCCCGCCGACCGACCCGGCCCTCCGGCTGATGGGTCGCTATCTGCAGCGGTCCGACCGCTTTCGCCAGGCCTGGACCTGGATCGGCATCGCGGCATCCCTCGGGCTGTCGTTCGTGTGGAGGCCACCCTCGGGCCCCACCTGGGGCCTTATCGTGTTCCCGCCCACCTCGAACGTCTTCTTGATGGCGCTCGGCTTCTGGTTCGTCGGCTTGGTCCGATCCGAGATGTACAACCTGCGCCCCCGTTTCAACGGCCCCCGCCTCGCCAGCCTCGAAGTGCGCGGCGTGCGCCACTACCTGCCGCGGCGGATGGTCGTCCTGCCCCGCGTCACCGCGGTGCTCGCCCTGGGGCTGGTCGTGTCCAATGAGGTCCTCCCCCGGCCGAGCCCGCATCGCAACGTCGTCATTGCGCTCGGCGTCCTCGCCTGCGTGACCCTGCTCGTCACGGAGGCGTGCCAGATTGGCATCGCCCAGCGGGCACGGCCGGCCGTCAGCTCTGACATCCGGGCCGCCGATGAGGCCATCCGCCGCATGGCCTCGTGGTCCATCTCCTACGGCGGGGCGGGCCTGATCACGCTGTTGGCCGCGTTCGAGGCGATCCTGGTCTCGGTGGCTCCCCTACAGGCGCCGGCGTTCCAATTTCACTCCGGGTCGGACCAGAGCACGCTCGGCGTGGCGGTGACGCCGTACTTCGCGCGCTCGCTGTTCCTGGCCCTCTCGTTCGTCCTCTTCTTCTGGGCGGTGGGGCTGGCCCTGCAGGCCCGCCGCATGGTGCAGCCGGATCAGCGCACCCGCGGCAGAGCGGCGGCGGCGATGCTCCGGTGATGTTGCGCATCGACCCCGGCGACCCGACGCCGGTCTACGAGCAGATCCGCGGGCAGCTCCTCACCATGATCTCGGCCGGGACACTGGCTCCCGGCACCCAGCTCCCGACCATCCGGCAACTGGCGAGCGATCTCGGGCTGGCCAAGGGGACCGTCAGCAAGGCATACGAGGCCCTCCTGCGCGACGGCGCCATCGAGAGCCGCGGCCGTCACGGCACCTTGGTCGCCACGCGGCCGCGCACACTCGATGCGGGCGAGAGAAAGAGGCGGCTGACCGACGCCGCCATGCAGTTCGCGCTGGCTGCCTTCCAGCTGGGAGCGACGCCGGAAGAAGCCACGCGGCACTTCGCCGGGGCATGGAGCGAACTGCGTGAGGGCGCAGCATGAGGCCACGGGAGGGCGCCCTCTATTTCGGATTGTCTATTTCGGATTGGTCACCAATGGCCTGTCGCCCAGTTGGCGGAGGCCCGAGCGCTTCTCCTCGGCCGTGGGTGCGCCCTCGTCGGAGATTCGCATCAGAACCGCGATCAGTGCGTAGTTGGCCAACAACGACGATCCGCCGTACGCCACGAAGGGCAGCGTGATGCCCGTGAAGGGCAGGATGCGTAGGATGCCCGCCATCACGAAGAAGGCCTGAAACCCCAAGAGCAGGGTCAAGCCGGTGGCGAGGAGCCGCGAGAAGTCCGAGCGCGCCGTCTGGGCCACCCTGAGCCCTGCCCCGACGATCAGGACGAAGGCGATGACCACGGCGGCGGCGCCGATGAGCCCGAGTTCCTCGCCGATGCTGGTGAACACCAGGTCACTGATGACGTACTGGTGCAGGTAGGTGCCCGAGGAGCCCCGACCGAGGCCCGTCCCACCGAGCCCGCCGGCGGCCAGCGAGTACCAGCTCTCGACCAGCTGGTAACCCGCTCCCGTGGGGTACTTGCCCGCGTTGAACCAGATGATGACCCGCTCGTGGACTTGGGCGAAGAGCTTGCTCGCCAACACCGCCCCGCCGGCGAAGAGAACCAGGCCGCCGAAGAGGTAACCGATCCGCCCGGTGGTGATCCACAAGAGGCCGATGAAGAGGGTGAAGAGGAGGAGGGCGAAGGCGATGTCGTTCTCCGCGCCGATGACGGCGATCGACGCCAGCCAGGCGACGAGGATCGGCACCAAGGGACGCGGATCCAAGAACAGGTGGTTCCCCACGCGCGCCGTGGGAATCGAGAGCAGCTCCTTGTTGGCGGCGAAGTAGGAGGCGAAATAGATGCAGAGAAGGATCTTGGCCCCCTCGATGGGCTGGACGATGAAGGAGCCCACGCCGACCCAGAGCCGGGCACCGTTGTAGTCCTTGCCGAGATGGGGGATCAGGGGGGCGACGAGCAGGAACCCGCCGACGAGCAGGAGGATGTAGCGGTAGCGCTCGAGATCGCGCGAGCGCCGGACGAAGAGGAGGGTGAGGAGGTAGATCACCACTCCCAGCGCCGTCCAGCCGGCCTGGACCTTGGCGCTCCCGGGGTCCCAGCGGGCGATCACGACGTAGCCGATGCCGTTGAGGAGGAACACCAGGGGGAGAAGGACCGGGTTGGCGCTGGGGGCCAGCCACCGGTTGCCCATATGCGCCACGAGCGCGAGGCCGAGCAAGATGCTCAGGAACGGCCCGATGTGCGGGGGGATGCGGGAGGCCTGGGCGAATGACGCGATCACATACAGCATCGCGGTGACCAGGGCGGCGTAGATGAGAAGACCCAATTCGGTCCGCCGGCGGAGATTGGGGCCTCGAATGTAGGGGGGGAGCCGCGACGCCCGGCGGCGCTTGGCGGTCACGGTCGGCACGGCGGGACCTCCGTCCGGTGGGTCTCGGACCCCGAAGGCGAACAGGGGAAGGACGGGCGTCGCTGCACCACCCCCGCTCGACCAGCCATCCCCCTGACTGTAAAGGCCGCCGGGCGGGAAAAGGTGCCAATGAAGGTTGCGACAAGGGCGGTCACCGATCGGCCACGAGCCCATCCCAGGACCAATGGGGGACGGGCGTCCTCTCCGGAACCACCGAACCGCTCGGTGAGTACCGGTGCACGTCGAGGACCGCCCACTCCATGTAGGCGCGCAGGGCGCGGCGGAATGCCGGATCGTCGGGCAGGCCGGCGTCGTCGATCGCCATGAGGAAGCAGTGCAGGAAACGGATCGGGAGGTCGTCGTCCGCATTCATGCCGGCGTGCAGGCGCAACAGGCCGGGCTGGCCTTCGGACACTTCCGAATAGTGCGGAGGGCCCCCGAGGACCTCGGCCCAGTAGAGGGCCAGCCGCTCGACGTGGTCCGGACGCCCCGGATGCGAGAATGGATGCTCCAAAACGGGGTCCTGCAGGCAACGCGCGTGGTGTGCCGCCGCCAGGGCGAGGAAGGCGCGCTTGCCCCCGGCGAACGCGAACAAGGATGGACGTGCCACGCCAGCTCCTTCCGTGCGTCACGGTCGGCAGGCCCCGATCCTACGATCCCCTCAGGCACGCGAGGATCCGCAGGCGCCCGTGGCAAGATGGCCTCGGACCGGCGCCCGCGCACACAGTGGAGGTGCAGACATGGCAGTGATCGAATCGGCGTGGGAGGCGCACCCGGGTTACCGGATCGACCTGGTCCCCTACCCCGGTGTCGCCCGGGTGTGGCACGGCGACCTGCTGCTGGCCGAGAGCAGCGCTGCCCTGCGGGTCTGGGAGACCGACCACGTCGAACGGCTGTACTTTCCCGAAACCGACGTCCGCCTCGACCTGCTCGAGACGAACGACCACCACACCATCTGCCCGTTCAAGGGTCAGGCGGACTACTGGTCGCTCGCCACGTCGGACCCGCCCGTCGAGGACGTGTTCTGGACCTACCGCGCCCTGTTCCCACAGGTTGCCGGCTTAGCGGGCTTCCTCGGCGTCTACCACGAGAAGGTCCGCGTCGAGCTCGAGACGCGCTGGCCTGACGATCCACGGGCGGTCACCACGCACCGCTTCCCGGTGTGGGGCGACCAGGTCGACCTCCTCACCCTGATGGACGTGCAGCCCGACGGCGACCTCCGCTTCGTCGCCCCGGGGTACCACGAGCGGAGCCGCAATGTGGTCGAGGGGGGCCAGCTCCTGGGGCAGGCGATCGTGGCGACCGCCAAGGCCATCCCCACACAGCAGGTCGTCTCGGCGCACGTGACCTTCCCCAAGGCGGCCTCGTTCGACGGACCCATCGACGTGACGGTGGACCCCCTGCGCCGCGGCCGCACCTTCTCCACCGTCGGCGTGCGGGCGGAACAGGACGGGGCGCTGGTCTGCCCGGGCCTGATCCTGATGGATGCCGGGGCCGCCGACGTCATGCGCGACGCCCTGCCCATGCCCGATGTCCCCGGTCCCTACGAGTCGGAGCCCTACGACATGCGGGTCACCGGGCGCGACCTGCGGATCGTCGACGGCGCCTACTCCCCCGACCCGGACCGCGTCGGACCTCCCGAGCTCTACGCCTGGGTCCGCTTCCGCGACGACCCCGTGGAGTTGTACCTGCGCCGTGCCCTGGTGGCCCAGGCCACCACCCATTGGACGATCGCCGCCGCCATGCGCCCGCACGCGGGCATGGGAGAGGCGCTCGCCCACGTGACGCTCTCCACCGGGATCATGTCGGTCGCCCTGGCCTTCCACGACGATGCCCCGGTCAACGAATGGTTCCTCTACGCCAACCGTGCCATCTGGGCGGGCCGGGGGCTGGTCCAGGGCGAGGGCACCATCTTCAGCCAGGACGGCCGTCTGCTGGCGTCCTACTCGGTGCAGGCCATGGTCCGCAGCTTCGCCACGGCACCCTCTGCTCTGGGAGTGGATGCGAACACCGTGATGTGACCGAACGCCACGCGCCCGGTGCCGCTGCCGGGGACGTCCAGCTCTCGTTCGGAACCCGCCAGGGGCGATGGGTCATCGCGGCCACCGTGCTCGGATCGGGGATGGCCTCGCTCGATGCCACCGTGGTCGGCATCGCGTTGCCCGCCGTCAACCGGTCCTTTCACAGCGGTATCGGCACCTTGCAGTGGGTCGTTATCGGCTACTCGCTGACACTGGCCGCCTTCTTACTCCTCGGCGGTTCTCTCGGGGACCGGCTCGGACGCAAGCGGGTCTTCTCCGTCGGGGTCGTCTGGTTCGCCCTCGCGTCGGCGTGCTGCGGCATCGCCCCCAACGCCGGCGTCCTCATCGGGGCCCGCCTTCTCCAGGGCGTGGGCGGGGCGCTCCTCGCTCCGGCCAGCCTGGCCATCCTCGAAGCGTCCTTCCGCCACGACGATCGCGCCAGAGCCATCGGTGCCTGGTCAGGGTTGGGCGGCGTGGCCGCGGCGGCCGGCCCGCTGGTCGGCGGCTACCTCATCGCCGCCGGGTCGTGGCGCTGGGTCTTCTTCATCAACCTTCCCGTCGCTGTCGTCGTGCTGGTGGTGGCGGCCCGTCACGTGCCCGAGACCCGCGACCCCACGGCGTCGGGCCGGGTCGACACACCCGGCGCCGCCCTCGCCGTGCTCTTCTTGGCCGGGCTGACCTACGGGCTGATAGAGGCCCCGACCCGCGGCTGGGCCAGCCCGGCCGTGCTCGCCGCACTGGTGCTGGCCGCCGTGGCCGGACCGGTGTTCCTTCTGGTCGAGCGGGCCAAGACCGATCCCATGCTCCCGTTGGGCGTCTTCCGCGTCCGCCAATTCAGCGGAGCCAACGCCGTCACCTTCATCGTCTACGGGGGCCTGGGCGGGGCATTGTTCCTCCTCCCCGTCACCCTTCAGCTGGTCAGGCACTACAGCGCGCTGAACTCAGGGCTCGCCCTGTTGCCGGTGACGGTGCTCATGTTGGGCTTCTCGGCGCGCTCGGGACAGCTGGCCGCCCGCATCGGGCCGCGCCTGCAGATGAGCGTCGGGCCGATCGTGGTCGGCGCCGGTCTGATCCTCCTGACCCGGGCCTCCCACAGCGGCAGCTACGTCACCATGGTGCTGCCCGCCGTCGTCGTCTTCGGGGCCGGGCTAACCCTCACCGTGGCGCCCCTCACCGCCACCGCCATGGGCGCGGCTCCGGCCGAGCACGCCGGCGTGGCCTCGGCCGTGAACAACGTCGTCGCGCGCGCCGCCGGGCTCATCGCCGTGGCCGTGCTCCCCTTGCTGGCGGGGATCACCGGCGCGGCCGCCCTGCAACCGGCACATCTCGCCGCGGGCTTCCGGACGGCGGTGCTCATCGCCGGATTCAGCTGCGCCGCTGGCGGCCTCCTGGCGGCCGCCACCATCCGCAATCCCAAGGATGCGGCACGGCTCTTCCGCCACCTCCGCCCCTACTTCTGCGCGCTGGACGGCGCGCCACTCCAGTCCAAAGAGGCGGCCCGGGTGGCGGCAAAGGAGCCGTCCACCTGAGGGACGGACAGGGCGGGCGAGCTATGCGCCCGGTCCGCCCACGGTGGGATAGCCCGCGCCCTTCCAGGCGGCGAAGCCACCGTCGAGGTCGGTCGCCGCGGCGCGGCCGATGCGCAGCAGGCTGGAAGCAGCGAGGCTGGAGGCGTACCCCTCTTGGCAGATGACGACCACCGGTCGGTCGGGGTCCGCGGCCTCGGGGATGCGGTGCGCACCGTAGGGATCGAGTCTCCATTCGAGGTCGTTGCGTTCCACGACCAGCGCGCCAGGAATGGCTCCGAACTCGGCCCGCTGGGCCGCCGGTCGGATGTCGATCAAGAGGCCGCCTTCGCCGGCGATCCGCGCCGCCTCCGCAGGGTCGACCCGGCGAAGGACGCGGCGCGCCTCGGCCAGGAGCCGGTCTACCGCGCTCACGGCGCCCACGACGGATCGACCCGGTACTCGGTGCGGTCGAGCACCAGGCCACCGACCTCCTGGCGGTAGAAGTTCATGGACTCCATGGGGGGAGAGTAGGCGTGCACGCTGGTCACCGGATCGGCCCCGACATTGACGACGTCGTGGACGTAGCGGGGGCCGAACGCGGCGCCCCCACCCGCCACGATGCTCCGGCGGCCCACGGCACGGCCGACTTGGACGTAGTGCTCCTCGAGGCTGCCATTGACCACCCACAGGGCACCGACCGAGCCGCCGTGATCATGCAGTTCAAGTCCCTGTCCCTGCGGCCAGTGAATGGCCCAGATCTCGACGTGGTCGCTGCGCTCGAGCAGCTCGTAGTGCCGCGTCGTCAGGTTGGCGGGGGCCACCGGGAGCACGGTGGCCGTCTCGGCGACGTAGTCCGCCAACAGGTCGAGCAGGCCCAGGGCGCCGAGGACGGGCCGGACCGTGGATGGGCCGGCCCGGCCCGGCCTTGTGTGCTCCTGCGTGATCGTCATCTCAGGTCCTCTTCGTGTGCTCTGGGTCCAGTAGTCTCTATATCCGATGAGTTTAGTCAGGTTTGGCCCAGGCGCACTTCGCCCGGGCACCACGAGTGCACGGGCGGGGCCGTTGCGCCAGGCTGGGGCATGCCACCACGCGGCCGTACGGCAGGTGCGAAGGCCTTCGCGCCGGCGCGCCTCGGGCCGCTGACCCTCAAGAACCACATCATCAAGGCGGCGACCTTCGAGGGGGTCATGCCCCGCGGCCGGGTCAGCGACGAGCTGATCGACTTCCACCGCACGGTGGCCGCGGGCGGGGTGGCCATGACCACCGTCGCGTATCTGGCCGTCGCACCCGAGGGCCGCACCGACCGCCACTGCGTTCTCCTCAACGAGGAATCGCGGGCCGGCCTCCGTCGCCTGACCGACGCCGTGCACGCGGAGGGCGCCGCCGTGGGGGCGCAGATCGGGCACGCCGGCCCGGTGGCCAACGCGCGCTCCAACCGCGCCCCGTCACTGTCCCCCTCGGGCGGCTTCACCCCGATGGGCACCCGCCTGCGCGCCGTCGGGGTAGCCGAGATCGCGCGCATCACCGAGGACTACCGCCGCGCCGCGCTGGTCGCCACCGAGGTGGGCTTCGACTCCATTGAGGTCCACGTCGGTCACAACTACCTCCTCAGTGCCTTCTTGAGCCCAAAGCTCAACCGGCGCGACGACGCCTTCGGCGGGAGTGTGGAGAACCGCGCCCGCTTCGCCCGACAGGTCTTGCGCGCCGTGCGCGACGCCGTGGGCGACAAGGTGGCCGTCACCGCCAAGCTGAACATGGCCGACGGGGTGCCCGGCGGCCTCTGGCTCGAGGACAGCCTCGAGGTGGCCACACTGTTCGAAGCCGACGGGGTGCTCGACGCCCTCGAGCTGACCGGCGGCAGCTCGCTGGCCAACCCGATGTACCTGTTCCGCGGCGAAGCACCTCTCGAAGAATTCGGGGCCACCCTGCCGGGTCCGATACGTCTCGGCTTCAAGGTCATCGGCCACCGCTTCCTCAAGAGCTATCCCTTCGAGGAGGCGTTCTTCCTGCCCTACGCCCGCCAGTTCCTCGCCGCGCTGTCGACACCGCTGATCCTGCTCGGCGGCATCACCCGCCTCGACACCATCGAGGCGGCACTCGACGAGGGTTTCGCCTTCGTGGCCATGGCCCGCGCGCTGTTGCGCGAGCCGGACCTGGTGGCCCGCCTGGAGGCGGGCGCGGCGACGTCGTCGTTGTGCATCCACTGCAACAAGTGCATGCCCACCATCTATACGGGCACGCGCTGCGTCCTGGTCACCGAGCCCGGACTCAGGCGCTGACGGGAGGGCGCCGGCCGGCCCACGGGGCGGACCGCTCCAGCTGGCCGGCCAACGCCAGCAGCGTCTCTTCGTCACCGAAGCGGCCCACGAACTGCACCCCGATGGGGAGGCCCGCCTCGTTCCACGCCAGCGGCAGCGAGATCCCGGGTTGCCCCGTCACGTTGAACGGCGGGGTGAAGGGGACATAGGCGGCGGCGCGCAACAGACCCGCCAGCGGATCCCCGGGCGGTGAGTCGAAGGTGCCCAGGGGCGCCGGGGGCTCGGCCAGCGTGGGCGTGAGGAGCACGTCGATCCCCTCGAAGTACTCGGCCACCCCTCGGCTCAACTTCTGCAGCTCCTGCACCGACCGCAGGTACTGCCCGGCGTCGAGGGACCGCCCGATCTGAATCAAGGACCAGCTCAGCGGTTCCACGTCGTCCTCGGTGGCCGTGCGCCCGACCCGGTGCTCCCAGTCGAGCAGAGTCCAGGCGTTGGCCCCCGCCCACATGTTGATGAAGTGGGCCACGAAGGCGTCGCCGTCGACCTTCAGCGTGGCCTCCTCGACGCGGTGGCCCAGCGACTCGCACAGCGCGGCCGCCTGCTCGGCGGCCTGCACGCAGTCCGGGTGCACGGGGCTGCCGGTGGGCGACGAGGTAAGCAGCGCGACCCGCAGGGACGCGGGCTCGGCATCTACGGCGGCCGCGAACGACGGCCCGCGCAACGGAGGCGCCCAGTAGGGGTCGCCCGGCACCGGTCCGGCGACGGCATCGAGGATGGCAGCCGAATCGCGCACCGAGCGCGTCACCACGTGCTCGGCCACCAGCCCGCCCATGAGGTCGCCGTACTGGGGTGCCGTCGAGACGCGCGCCCGGGTCGGCTTGAGCCCCACCAGCCCACAGCACGACGCCGGGATGCGGATGGAACCGCCCCCGTCGTTGGCGTGGGCCACCGGCACCATGCCCGACGCCACCGCGGCGGCCGAGCCGCC
>PKYA01000163.1:24619-24786 GCA_003133545.1 Acidimicrobiaceae bacterium
TCCCGGCCAGCTCGGCGCCGAGATCCTTGAGCAAGAGGGGCACCCCGCGGAACGGCCCCTCGGGGAGTGCGCCGGCGGCGGCCGTGCGGGCGCGTTCGAACAGTGGATGGATCACGGCGTTGAGCGTCGGGTTCAGTTTCTCGATACGGGCGATGGCGGCGTCGACC
>PKYA01000076.1 GCA_003133545.1 Acidimicrobiaceae bacterium
AATCAGGGGGTGCACGATGCGTCAGAGCAGCAGATGAACGGCCTAAACGTCGAAACGACGGCCGGGATCGTCGAAGGCATGGAGCAAGGCGGCGTGGCGAGGTTTCTGGGCGTCCCATTCGGCGGCGCCCCGCTGGGCCAGCGACGGTTTTTGGCACCGTCCCCGCCCGCACCGTGGGCCGGGGTGCGGTCAGCCAAAATGTCGAGAACATCGCCTCCGCAGTTGCCATCTCCAGTGCTCATCGACTCCGGAGATCAAGCACCCGGCGACGAAGATTGCCTTGAATTGGACATCACCACACCGGCGGCTGACGACGCCCGGCGCCCCGTCATGGTGTGGTTCTACGGCGGGGGCTTCACCATTGGATCGGCAGGAACCTACGATCCCACCAGCATGGTGGCTCGCGGAGATGTCGTGGTGGTCACCGTTAACTACCGCCTTGGTGTCTTGGGCTTCTCATATCTCCAGCACCTTGACGAGCACTATGCCGGGTCAGCCAATGCCGGGATCCGCGATCAGATCGAATCGCTGCGCTGGGTCCGGGACAACATCGCTTCCTTCGGCGGCGATCCGGAATGCGTCACCATTTTCGGGCAGTCAGCCGGGGGCCATAGCGTGGGTTGCCTCCTCACCTGCCCCGACGCCGAAGGCCTCTATCACCGCTGCATCCTTGAGAGCAGTTCGGGCTGGGGATTGCGTTCGATCCAATGGGCCGAGGAGGTGACGACAAACCTCATGACCACACTCGACGTGTCATCGGTTGATGCCTTGCTGGCGTCAGGTGTCGACGACATCCTGGCCGTGCAGGCTGCATTGCCCATGCGCCCTCCCGGTGCCGTTTCGCCCGGAGGTGGACCGCGCTCCATGGGCGTCGCCGCATTCCCGTTCGCCCCGACTCTCGACCAAGTCGTCCTGCATGGCGAGGTCATTGACGAGGTTGCAGCGGGGAGGGCGCCCCAAGTGCCCATCCTCATATGCCACACCCGCGATGAAATCAGGCTCTTCGATGCGATGGGGTTTCTCCCCGATCCGAGCGATGAGAAAGAGCTCCGTGCGTTCATGTCCATGGGCCTTGTCGACACAGCCGCAGCGGTCGGGGCATATCGGCAGGCGGAACCCGATGGCTCATTGAAGGATTTCTTTATCTCGTACTTGACCGACCAGACCTATCACATGCCCGACTTTCGATTTGCCGACGTCCGCGCCCCGCATGACCCCCGTATCTGGATGGCCAGGTTCTCATGGCGATCGCCGGCCGAGAACAACACATTCGGCGCCTGCCATGGGATGGATATCCCATTCCTCTTTTGGCGTTCGGGGGAGACCGGTGGATTTCTCGACGGGTATGAGGCACCGTCAGAACTGGCCTTCGCCATGCAAGATGCCTGGGCCACCTTCGCACGAACGGGAGATCCGAATTGCGGCAGTCTTCCTTCTTGGCCACAGTATGCAGCGGAGAATCGAGAGGTGATGGAACTCAACACCGAGTCCCATGTCCTGACCGATCCCGACGGACCAATGCGTGAGATCTGGAAGGGCGTGATCTTTTAGCATGGAGTCACCGGCGATCATTGAAGCCGCCCTCAATGGCGTCACTTCAAAAGTACAACATGCGAAAGTGCCCCGAGCCTCTGAAGAGATCGCCGATGATGCTCTACGCTGTCTCGCCGCTGGCGCAACCATTGTGCACAATCACGTGGACGTGGTCATGGTGGACGGACCGACATCGGCTGAGGCGTACCTCGAGTGCTGGCGCCCGGTCTGGGACAAGGTGCCGGAGGCGATCTTGTATCCGACCGTCAACGCAGGGCCGGTGGAACAGAGTTTCGCTCACTTTCCGTTCCTCGCTGCTGCCGGCTGCCGCATCGGGATCATCGATGCGGGATCGGTCAATCTCGGGCCGTTTGTCTATGCGAACTCGACCTCGGATATTGACCACCAAATCGGCATATGTCGCGAGAATCGATTGGCACCGAGCATGGCGATCTTCGAACCAGGTTTCCTCAGGCTGGCGCTTCAGTTGTGGCAGGACGATCGCCTGCCGCCGAGCGCCATGATCAAACTGTACTTTGGGGGTGAGAAGGGATACCTGGGCGGAGTGTTCGGCCTGCCACCAACGCAAGCAGCGTTCGATGCGTATATGGAAATGCTTGAGGGCTGTCCCTTGCCTTGGTCGGTAGCCGTAATGGGGGGCGATGTCGTAGAGAGTGGCATTGCTCGCGCAGCCCTCGAACGCGGTGGCCACCTGCACATCGGGCTGGAGGATTGGGCTGGCGCGGGCTCACCGAGCAATGAGGAGTTGGTCCTCGAAGCGGCGTCCTTGTGTGCCGACATTGGCCGACCAGTGGCGAATCATGAAGAGGCAGCGGAACTCCTTGGTCTCTCTTCCGCATGACGTGGCGAAGCGCCGTCTCGCTCGGTGCCGGGGGTGGTCCGCTGCCCCGACGTGCTCGACACGCGCCCAGGTCAAAGAACGCCCGGTGGTGCACTAGGTGGGTGGTGTCTTATAG
>PKYA01000015.1 GCA_003133545.1 Acidimicrobiaceae bacterium
AGAAAGACACCACCCTCCTAGACCCCCCTGGGCGGCAGGTGGGTCTCAGGGCAGCCGGCGGGGGTCGAGCAGCGGCGACAGCTCGGCCGGGTGCTTTCATATGGGAAATGCCTTGTTTCATACGGTCCAAAAGGCCCTGGCGGCCCTATACCTCTAGCCCAGTGAGCCGGTCCTTCTACTTAAATCTAAGTGGCTCCCGCCCGGCTGGACAGGGCACCCTCAACCGAACTTTTGGTCGCGCGACATGGGGCACTTTTCGCACTACAGATCCGTCGAGCGGGCCAGCTCGGGAAGTCGTTCTTCAAATTCGGCAGGCGGACTCGGGCGTTCGATCGCGCTGCCAAAGTTCGACCAGACTGGTCGTGGCAATGGGGTTGTCCACACCGGCTCAAAATTGACCCCCCTCCACCGGTTGAAAATTGACCCCCCGGCCGGGGTCCGCGCTTATGCAGCGTCGTCTGTTGGCACCCTCCCGAGATCTCGGTCCTTGAGTCGGTAGCTGTCGCCCTTCATGGAGACGACCTCGGCGTGGTGGACCAGACGGTCGATCATGGCTGCGGCGACAACGGCATCGCCGAAGACTTCACCCCAGCGTCCGAAGGGTTTGTTGGAGGTCACGATCACACTGGCTCGTTCGTAGCGGGCTGAGGCCAGCTGGAAGAACAGGTTGGCGGCCTCAGCTTCGAAGGGGATGTAGCCCACCTCGACGCCAAAGGGGCTGAGTTGTTGTTCCAGATTCTGACCGAGCGCGAGGAGAAGGCCTCGGTGGCCACAGCCTCGAATCTCCCGTTCTCCGAATGGGGTCAGGTGATCGGTGATCCCCGCCTTGTCGCCGCCATCGTCGACCGGCTCACGTCCAATGCCCACATCGTCGAAACCGGGACCGAGAGCTTCCGACTGCGTTCGACCAAGGCCAAGAGAGGCCCCAAGGCGCCGAGCTGACTCAGCGCACTCGCTGGAGTGCGGCATTGGTCATGGCCAGGTCGAAGGCTTCGGGGTCGAAGGGATGACCGACCCATGCGACATAATCCTCGTGCTCTTCGTGATCGGGATCACCGATGGCCTCAAGGAACTCGGCATAGCCATAGGTGCCACCGCAATCTTCTGGTGGGCACGCTCGTTGACCGTCGAGACAGACGGCGAACTTCAAGATCAGCGGGACAGGCTCAAACGACTCGACAACGACCTCGTGTCGCCACGAGTCCCCGAAGTCGTACTCATAGACGAACCGCATCCGGGCGGTGATGAGGTCGGCGAGGACCACGGTCTCTTCGTCGATGTCGTCGTTGTCGTACTCCTGATGGGGTTCGCCATAGCGAGACTCGCCGATCTCGAAGATGTGCAGGTGGTAGCCCTCCCACCCCATCGCCGCCTGGAAGATCGAATGGAGCTTGGAAAGCTTGATCTCGCCGGGCACCAGCAGGCGGCGCCAGATCGTCGGTGTGTGCTCAATCAGCGATACGCGCAGCTGGACAACCGTCTTACTCGGTCTACGTCGTGCTGGAGCGACCATGCCCGAAGACTACGGGGGAGACAAACCGCCAGCTCAGGGGTGGGGCCAAATCTGATGATCACAGTGGGGCCAAATCAAGTTGACATTCCCACACGGCCTCGGTGCAGACATACGAAGCCATTGTGGACGAGGCAAGGTGGCACCAGGTGGCCGGACTCATTGCCGCCAACTCCCGCACCAATGTCCTTACATCCGCAAAGCACCGGACACGCAGTGGGGTGCGCCGGTCCGAACCTTCTCGCTACCCGCTTGCGGGCTTGGTGGTCTGCGACTGCTGCGGGAAGAAGCTGCAGGGCAACCTGGTCCGGGGACACGCCTTTTACCGTTGCAAGATCAGCAGCGACTACCCGGTGGCCATGAATCTCCACCCTCGGAGTCTGGCCGTGCGTGAGGACCGACTGCTCCCCCATGTGGATGCGTGGCTCTGCGGGCTCTTCGCTCCGGAGCGCGTCGAGGCAACCGCAGCCCAGATCGTCGAAGTCGACTCCCAGGGTCACCGGGAAGAGCCGGCCGCCACCCGGGCCCGGATGACACTCACCGAGTGCGAGCGCAAGCTCTCGAAACACCTTGACGGTCTGGAGGCAGGTATTCCTGCCGAGGTCATCGCCGCTCGGATCACAGCCACCCGACGGGAGAAATCTGCCGCCGAATCCGTCTTGGCGACCGCTCCCGCGGCGCCGGCGCCGCTCAGTCTCGACAAGGTGCTCGAGACCCTTACAGCGCTACGAGACTTGCCCGAGCTACTCGGGCGAATCGAACAGGCCGACCGAGCTGCCCTCTACAAGGCACTCGGGCTGACGGTGCGCTATCGCCGCATCGGTGCGACCGAAGAGGTCAAGCTCACCTCGACACTGCGAAGCGTGGACCTGGAGCAAGTCGCTGGAAACGGCGACTCGCAAGACTCCCAGGTCACAGACCAGAGGGGCGTGGACCTGGAGCGTGTCGGAGGACCGACTGGCAACCGAAGTCCACGCCCCGTGGTAGTGGAAAGTAGCTGGTCAGAGCTATAGCACTTTCAATGTTCGTACACGTCTCGTCGATGACCGAGTGCCACGATGACCACGAGCAGGGCATCGTCGAGGACCGTGTAAATGATCCGATAATCCCCCACCCGCAATCGATAACCCGGTCGACCGCGTAATGCTCGAGCAGCGGGCGGCCGCGGGTCTTGAGCCAGGAGAGCGATCGCTCCTTGGATGCGCGGACGGACTTGTGGATCTACCTTGCGTAACGCTCTCGCTGCGGCCGGACGAACCTCAATCCGATAAAGGCTCACACCCAGCCGAGATCGGACTTGACCTGGTCCCAGGGGATGTTGCCACCCTCTTCGGCCATAGCTTCGTCAAAGGCTGCGATGTCTTCGGCGTCTTCAAGGGCCTCCATCAGTTCGGCGTATCGATCGGGGCTCACGAGCACTGCGGCGGGCTGTCCATAGCGCTCCAGAAAGACCGCTTCGCTTCGAGAAAGTTCCACCGCCTCAGAGAGTTTGTCTCGAGCCTCGCTCACAGCCATCTTTGCCATGAGTCATATCGTACAATGTTGTGGTGGTGTTGTACATAACGTCCAGGGTCATTCTCGCTCCCTTCGGGAACGTTGGGGGCGATTCCGGGCCACCCGGGGAAATGAGCAGGGAATCATTTGAACCGAAAAATGCCAACCCCGGGCCGGCATGAAGGGATACGACATGGGCCTGCTCGGTATCGGCCCGTATCGCCCCGGGTCACTTCGATAACTGAGCATGTGGGTAACGCCCCGCTGCGAGCAGGGCGACCGTCCGCCA
>PKYA01000134.1 GCA_003133545.1 Acidimicrobiaceae bacterium
TAGGTGCAGCGGTGAGGACAGCCGCGCGAGAACTGCACGACCGCCGCCCGGCCCAGGCCGAAACACGGTAGCGGGCGACCGGAGGGGTCCAAGACCGCTCGACCGCCAGGGCGACCGGCGGTACGACGGGACGCTACGAGGTCAGTCGCGCGCTGGCCGCGGCGACGCCGAGGTGGGTCAGCGCGGCCTCGACGAACTCACCGCGCTCGAGTTTGATCGACGCTGCGCCTCGGCCAATGAGGCCGTGGAGATAGACGCACAGGTTCGGCACGGCCTGCTGGGTGTCGGAAATGACGAGCGGCATCGGTTCGCTGTCGCAGTCGAGCGCCGACACCTCGAGCATCGCCCGGCGCAACGCGAGCAGTGCCCTCGGGGCCGTTGACAACTCGGCACCAGAGCGTCGCAACCACACGCTGACCTCGAGCTCGAGGTTGAGCTGGTTGCCCCGCAGGTCGTCGTCCGCCAACCCGGCCAACCCCCGGGCGACGAGCGAGACCAACTTCATCGGGTTGGGCGCCGTTGCCATGGGGCCAGTGTGGCGAATGGGTGTAACAGGATGGTGGACCCCATCCCTGGGCTGGGTAAGACTAGGGCCATGGCAAGGGCGATTTGGTCGGGATCCCTCAGCTTCGGGCTGGTCAATGTCCCCGTTGGGCTCTATCCGGCGACGCAGGACAAGACGATTCACTTCAACCAGTTCGAGGAGGGCACCTCGGACAGGATCCGGTACAAGAAGGTGAACGAGCGGACCGGCCGCGAGGTGGCCCAGTCCAAGATCGTGAAGGGCGTCAACGTCGCCGACAACGAGTACGTGATGATCAACGACGAGGAGTTGACCGCCGCTGACCCGGAGCGCTCGCGCACGATCTCGATCTTGGATTTCGTCGACGCGAGCGATATCGACCCCCTCCACTACCGGTCCGGTTACTACCTGGCTCCCCAGGGGGAAGGCGCACGCCGCGCCTATGCGCTGCTGCGTGAGGCGATGGCCGGTGAGGCCAAGGTCGCCATCGCCTCGTTGGTCATGCGAAACAAGGAGTACCTGGTGACGGTCCGCCCCGACGGGCCCGATTCCGTGCTCATCCTCCAGACCATGTTCTTCTCCGACGAGGTCCGCTCGCCCGCCGAAGAGCTCCCGAACCTGCCCGGCGAGGAGCGGTTCAGCGACCGCGAGCTGGCGATCGCCCGCCAGCTGATCGACGCCATGACCTCACCGTGGGACGCCGAGCAGTACCGCGACACCCACCGTCAGCGGGTGCAAGAGCTCGTGGCGAGCAAGCACGAGGGCCACGAGATCGTCCTCGAGGCGCCGGCACCGGCCCCCAAGGTCGTCGACCTCATGGCGGCGCTCGAGGCCAGCGTGAAGGCGGCCGGTGGAGGGGCCGCGTCCAAGACGGCCGCGAGGACGTCGAAGACGGCCAAGAAGGCCACCGCGACGAGGCCGGCCAAACCGCCGGCGGCGACGTCGGCGTCCAAACCCAGCGAGGCGCAGCGCCGCACGGCGCGCAAGAAGGCTTCTTAGGCACCCGGTGCGGGAAACCAGTCCCGCAGTCAGATGTGGCCGCTCTTCGGCCGGCAGTTCCACGGAGTGAGTAGTTTCAAGCGCTTGATCGGGCGCTTCCTCAAAACCACTAGACGAGAAGGGCACTCGCGCGCCGACTGAACCTTCGCCGTCCCTGACGACGGATTCTCAAGACCCCAAGGACGACCATGCCGAGCAAACCGAACGTCGCCAAGCCCAAGGGAATATCGCCGGCCCGGCTCGAGTTCCTGCGCCAGGAGGCGATGCGGACCATGCTCGAGATGGAAGAGGCGGTCGTTCGTACGCGCAACCAGCTGAAGACCATGGAGTCCACCCTGCGGCGGGCGCGCCGTCTGGTCGAGACTGGCCGGCCGGCTCGTCAGGTCGCGGAACTGCTCAATGCCGCGCAGGCCCGGGCGGCCACGTCTTCGATTATCCGGGAGGTCCAAGGGGCGCGCCATCGGGCTCAGCAGGCCCAGTTCAAGTTGTCCGCAGCCGAGGGCAGCACCATGGCCGAGATCGCGCGGGGATGGGGCGTCTCTCGTCAGCTCGTCTCGCGAATGGTGAAGGAGCCCTCACCGCGTCGCAAGAAGACCTGAGCGTGGTGGCCGACATCCGGCCGGCCCGTCCCGAGGAGTTCACCCTCCTGGGCCCAATCGAGCACCACGCAGGTGAGCGGTTCGGCGAGATCGGCATCCTCCTCGAGGACCCGGTGCCGGTGGCCGACCGGGGTGAGGTACCCCTGGCCGTGCTGGTCTCAGGGGACCCACCGGTGGGCTTCGCATGGTTGAACCTCGTGTGCGGCGGGGCGCACATCGAGGAGTTGGCGGTGCTCCAGAGCGCCGGCCGCCGAGGTCTCGGCCGGGCGCTGCTCGAAGCGTCGTGCGTGTGGGCCGAACAGGCCGGCTACGGGTCGGTCACACTCTGCGCGTACCGCGACGTGCCGTGGAATGGCCCCTTCTACCGGTCGGCGGGCTTCGTCGAGCTCGAGCCCGACGCGTGGTGCCCCGACCTGGCGGAAATGCGCGCCACCGAGAGAGCCAACGGGCTCGACGACTTCGGGGCGAGGGTGGTCATGATCCGGCGCCTGGGCCGAGTTGGGACCACCTGAAGCACGACGTCAGGTGGTCGTTGATGAGCCCGGCCGCCTGGAGGTGCGAGTAGCAGACGACCGGGCCGACGAAACGGAACCCGTGCCCGCGGAGATCCTTGCTGAGCCGCTCGGAGAGCTCGGTCTTCGCCGGGATCTGTGAGGTGTCCGTCCAACGGTTGACCACCGTCGCGCCGCCCACGAACTCCCACAGGTACGCGTCGAAGCTCTCGTGGGACTCGCTCATCGAAAGCAACGCCCGGGCGTTGGTCACCGCCGACTCGACCTTGGCGCGGTTGCGGATGATGCCGGGATCCTCCAGGAGCTTGGCGACCTGGCGGTCGCCGAATCGCGCCACCAGCTCGGGGTCGAAGCCGCAAAAGGCCTGGCGGTAGCCCTCGCGGCGCCGAAGCACGGTGAGCCAACTCAGCCCGGCCTGGGCGGCCTCCAGGACCAAGAACTCGTAGTGGCGCCGGTCGTCGTGGACGGGCACTCCCCACTCTTCGTCGTGATAGGGGGTGAGAAACTCGCCGGTTGCCCACGCACAGCGCGCAGTGTCTTCGTCGGGTGCCGAGGTCATCGGATGAGTCTGACATTCGGGTCGTTCGAACCGGTCCGGTCGGCGGGGATGGGTCTCTCCTCGTTGGCTCTCATGGTGTCGGTGTTGGGGATTGTTTGGGATTCACTTGGGGAGTATGTGGCAGATGTTGGGGAGGAACGGTCGTCCATTGGGGACGAGGTGACTTTTGTGGGGAGAACATCTGGATTTCGCGAACAGGTCTTGACCCAGCAATTCGAAAGGCGCACTCTTGGGATCAGTTCGGGTGGCTGAAAGCCCGCCACAGCCCCCAGGGGGTCACCGCAAGGTGAGTCCGAGGGAGCAAGACCGAAGAGAAGCCGCAAGGTGGATCAGAGGAGGATCCGAGGGGAAGCCGAAAGGTGGACCTAAGGACGGTCGGTACCCGTGAGGGAGGCCGATCGGGGCGGAGGAAAAGTGCCCGAGCGGTGGCTCTGCAAGAGTCGGCGGCTTCCCTGGAGCTTGTCGGCTTGCGCCGGGTCGGGGTTGTCCGACACGGCCCCGGCTGCAGGTTGCGGCAGACCACCACGGGCGTAGCCCCGAGGAGCACGGACGGTTTCGGCCGGACGGTTACTCGGGGCTGCGTCGCGTCCGGGGTCAGTTAGCCGTCGAACCCCGCACGACGAACGGTCCCTTCAGCTCGTCCATCTCGCAGGGGTCGTCGATGTCGTCGGTGCAGCGTTCGCACTCGAGCTCAAAGGTGGTGTGGGCCAGGCCGAACGGGCCCGCCACCGCGGTGCGGACCCGCTCTGCGAGCGCCTGGGCCTGTTCGAGGGTCGGATGGCCCTCGAGGACCAGGTGGGCCGACAGCGCCCGAACCTCGCTCGAGAGGCTCCACACGTGAAGGTCATGGACCTCGGCGACATCGTCGACGGCGGTGATGCTCGAGCGCAGCGCCCCGAGATCGACGTCGGCCGGCGTCGATTCGAGCAGCACGTCGACGCTCGAGCGCACGAGGCGATAGGCCTGCAAGACGATCACGAGCGAGACGGCCAGCGAGGCCGCGGGGTCGGCGAGGTCGGCCCGGTGACGAACGACCACGATGATCACGCCGGCGGCCAGGGCGAGCGCGGCCGACATCGCATCGGCCGACATGTGCACCATCGCGGCGCGCATGTTGAGATCGNNAGCACGGTGCCGTTCACCGTTTCGGGGTGGACCAGGCGGTTGATCGAAAAGACGACGATGGTGACCGTGACGAGAGCGAGCGCGACCGCATTGAACAAGGCGGCCAGGATGGTGGCCCGATGGTTGCCGAACGACCGGGCGTCGTTCCTGGGTCTGGTCGCCCACCCGAGCGCGAACAACGCGGCCGCCAATCCGGCGACATCGGTCAGGTTGTGACCGGCATCGGCCAGTAGGGCCGACGCATGGGCGGCGAAACCGGCCACCAGCTCTCCGGCGACCAGGGTCACGTTGACCCCGAGAGCCACCCAAAGGCGGGTCGGCCTGGTCACCGGGTCACACGCCCGACCATACGGTGGCGGCCCGCTCGCCCCGGCCGACCTGAGCCGCCACCTCGTCTTGGACGAGCTTCAGGTCGTCGGGGTGGGTGACCCCGACGCAGCGGCTCTCGGTCGCCAGCACGGAGAAGCGGTGCCCACTTTGTGGCTGCGCGATCAGCCGACCGACCAGTTCGGGCAGGAGCACCTCGGCCCCTTCGGCCCCCTTCATGGCCACCCGGAACTCCTCGCCCAGCAGAGACGAGAACGCCCACAGGTTCATCGAGACCGGCGTCTCTTGGTCGAGCACCACCGGCTCGCGACCGTCGCCGGTCCCAAAGGTGCCGTCGTCGCGAGGGACCACGCCCCGGCGCTCGTCGATCTGGACCAGGTACCCGCTGGCGTCG
>PKYA01000175.1 GCA_003133545.1 Acidimicrobiaceae bacterium
CCCCCTGGTACTGCCATCCCCCGTCTGCACCCTGCCGCCAGCGTGGACCCATGCCCGGATTCTGCGCTACGGGTTGGCTTGTCGGTTCAACAACTGATGTCTGGACCGATGAGGTCGGCGTCGGAGCGCCGCACTCGGCGCAAAAGCTGGCTCCAGAGTTCACGGCCGTGCCGCACTTTGTACAGAACGCATTTCCAGTAAAGGTCACGGATGTACCACCCATTCTCTATTCGCCGGGCAATCTTCGTCCGTCGCCGCTGGACGCTTCCTGAGCGCCGCAGCACGAGGGGTCGTATGCCAGGCCCGCCCAATGCAATAGCGAATTTAAGCGGGAGTGTGTATCGCTCGTCAACCCTCTGCCGCTGGCAGCTTGCGGAAACTGACGCCCAGCTAACGCCCAGCTANNACGCCCAGCTAACGCCCAGCTAACGCCCAGCTAACGCCTAGTCGAATCCGCGACTTTGCCACTGGTAAGGCGGACTGCCCCAGTCCCGCCCGGAGTCGTGTACAGCATCTGTTTTCCTGGCTTCAGATGCTTGCTGAAGTGAACGGAACGTAACAGCCGAATCGTCAGTTCTCAGTTGAGTCCCAGCCAGTGTATGAGTAGGTGAGTTGAGGGACTATCCCCCAGACGCGACGATCACCGCGTCAACCTCAAGAAGCAGTTTCCACACAACCACTTGAGGAGGATCACGGTGAACGTCCCGACCACTATCGACGCGGCCGCGTGGCTTGGCAAGTACCTCGAAGGCGCCGACGGCGACACTGACCTAGCCAGAGCAATGTTGGGCACCTTCGCGGAGGCCCTGATGAGCGCCCAGGCGTCCATGCAGTGCGGTGCCGCCTATGGCGAACGGAGCTAGGAGCGGTAGAACTCGCGCGACGGTTATCGGCTTCGGCCCTGGGACACACGGGCCGGGACCATCGATCTGGCCATCCCCAAACTGCGCCGGGGCGCGTATTCGCCCGAGTTCTTGCTCCAGCCCCGCCGGCGCGCCGAACAGGCCCTCGTCGCCGTGGTCTGCCAGGCGTACGTCGAAGGTGTCTCGACCCGCCGAGTCGACGACCTGGTCAAGGCCATGGGGATCGATGGGATCTCGAATTCCGAGGTCTCGCGTATGGCGGCCGAGTTCGACACCGTGGTGCGCGAGTTCAAAGAGCGTCCGCTCGATGGGGGCCCTTATCGCTATCTGTGGATCGACGCGCTCACCCAACGGGTGCGCGAAGGGGGCCGAGTGCTCAACGTGGCGGCCGTGATCGCCACGGCGGTCAACGCGCAAGGCAACCGATATCGTCAGCTTCGACATCGCCACGACCGAGGGGCCGTCGTCCGCCTCGTCGGAGCGCTCTTGGCCGAACAGAACGACGAGTGGGCCATCACCAGGCGTTACATGAGCGCCGAATCACTCAAGGCGCAGAAGAAGAGCGAACCCTCCGCCCACGATCCGCGGCCTTGGATCGACGCCGCCACAGAGGAGGCAATCACCGACGTCGCCACGTAGGATCATTCAAATCAGGTTGACGCGGGAGCGGTTGCAGCTCACCGCCTGTTACACCACTCGTTCGGACTTAACCACGAGGCACGTCATCACAACCGAACATCACGCTTGCAGGGTGACAGCTGCCTATTCGCAGGGCGCCCTCATAACGACCGAACCGGTGTGCGGGGGCTGTGGTGCTGCGGGTATGTTCTGGCTGTGATCCACACGGCACTCCTCTCATTGCTGGCCTGTCCAGTGGACGGGTCTCGGTTAGAGCAGCGAGCCGACCGTCTCATGTGCTCGGCGGGCTCGCATGAGTACAGCAAGGGAGAGCATGGCTACTTCGAGCTGGCTCGGCCAACCAGCCCGGCGCTGACGATTCAGTCGACTAGCTCGGAGTTCGCACACATTCAGGAATCCGGTGGAAAGCGCGTATACGACGTCTACCTGCGGCCGTGGCTGAAGGCGCAAGGTGCTGCAAGGGTCTTGGACGCCGGTTGCGGTCTTGGCGTCGGCGTAGTTGCAGCGCTGAATGATGGCTTCGACGCAGTTGGCACGGATGTTCGATCTGTAGCCGATCTTTGGTGCCAGAACGGGAGATCGCCCGATGAGTTTACAGTCGCGGACGTAACAGAACTGCCCTTCGCCGATGCTGTATTCGACGCTGCGATGGCTCTCGGCGTCATGGAGCATGTTGGGACACAGACGGGGCAGCTGACACTCGCGATGGACTGGCGGGACAAGCGTGCAGCCTTCGCCAAGGAGCTTGAGCGTGTCGTGCGGCCCGGCGGGCGTATCCTCATCGCTTGCCCGAACAAACGGTTTCCGATTGATATCCAGCACGGCCCAACGGACGAGCTCTCGCCCGCGCCATTCAGGAACCGGCTGTTCAAACGCTTCGGAGTCAATGTGCATCAGACCTGGGGCGCGTATCACCTCGTCAGCTACTCGGACCTCTATCGGTGGTATGGGCGCCAGCGCGTGCGCCCCCTGCCCTTGGCGGGGTACTTCGGTTACGCCGCGCTAGAGCGGCCGGGTGTTCCCAGGTCCATCGGTCGCGGCGCCCGTGCCTGGGTCGAGCACATGCCAGTCCGGTTGCGGGGCACACCGCTGAACCCGTACGTACTTGCCGAGATCACTGTGTAGGTGATCGCGCCCACGGCATTTCCGGAGCGGACGGAGGCTGCGCTGGCCCGATCAGAAGAGGTACCCGTCTGTGCGGACGGCGGTCGTCGCAGCGGTGGGATGGCTGCTGATTGGGCCCGTGATCGTTGATCCTCCCGCTCCATTGCCTCAGCGCCAGATTGTTGTCCATCCACCCTCCCGCTGGCGGTTGACATCGGTTGATATGCCAAGCGATGCGTTGACAATGCGTTGACATCGGAGCCAGCCGAGCCCCGGGATTGAGGAGGTCCGACGGCAGATCCGCAGGTCAGAACCGGTGTCGGAGGGGCGACGTACCCAGAATCCGCTGGAGATTGTCCCCCTGGTCACGCCCCTAGGACGCACCTGAAATAGTCGCACCAAAGGCTCGCGATTTGTGCCCCGGTCGGCAAGAATTTGAGGCATGGCACTTGGTCGGTCACCAGCCCAACAGCGCTTCGAGAATCCGAGGGAGATCTTCGGTGATCGGCTGAAGGAAGGTTCGATCTATCGGCTCTTGGCCGACCACGGGCACCAGCTCTTCGATGACGACTACTTCGCCGACCTCTACAACGAGTCCGTGCGGGGACGACCGACCATCGCGGCCCGGGTGATGGCGACGGTGATGCTCCTCCAAGCCTTCGAAGGCCTGAGCGACGCCGACGCTACCGACCGTCTCAGCTTCGACCTGCGCTGGCAGGCGGCCGCCGGGGTCGACACCGGCTACGAATCGTTCCATCCGACCTCGCTGGTCGGTCAGCGCAACCGGCTGCGCTCCTCTGAGCGGCCTCGACGCCTCTTCGAAGACACCAAGGCGCTGGCCAAAGAGACCGGGGCGCTCAAGTCCCGGGCCCGGGCGCTCGACTCGACCCCGCAATTCTGGGCCTGCATTTCGGGCCATCTCCTCATAAGCCTGGTAGGTGCTTTCGACCTCCGCGTACTGCTTCGGGTGAGTCGGTCCCTTGCCTACCGGCCACCGTCCGCCTGCCCCATGCCAAGTTCGACGCTTTTCATCTCGGAGCAAGCGTGCTTGCGCAAACTCACGATCTCGTTGCTCCCACCCCGGGGGATCTTGCGGCATTTCCGGATCGGACACAGCGACCTCATCGTATTTCGAATTGTCGTAAGAGGAATGTCCGCTCCGTCAAGCCCTCACGGGGGTTTCCCAGTCGTTAGTGGGGGGTTCGGGCGGCCGGGTGCGCTTCCTTTTAACACAGCACCCGCAAACTGCATCAAGAATCCTCTGATGCACCAGCGGCGCTACATCCGGGTCGACTCCTCCATCGCCCACCGGATAGTTCGCATTGGCGGTCGCCCTCACCGGCAAGCTCATCGACCACAGAAACCGCCGGTCACGTGTACCGGCACCATCCGCTGAGGTCATATTGATCGAGCTCGGCGACAGCGTCGCTCACGGCGGCGATGAGATGGAGCGGCGACACGGGCTTCCGCTTATAGCGGAATACCCTGCATCTCGCCATCGCCGTGGTGACCGACAACGCCCTGGTCCGCCTGGCGCCGGTGCGGGGCGGGGACACAACCACTACTCACTGATCTCACCCGTCCTGAGGTGCATCGGGTGCAAAGATGCAACCATGAGTGCTCCATCCGTGCCGGAGTGCACTCGTCCACACGGAGTGAGGCGATCACATGAGCGACGTTGCAGGACCGGGTTGGTGGCAGGCCTCAGACGACCGGTGGTACTCACCCGAGCTGCCCCCCGACTACCAGGCAGAGGCGACGACTCCGGCCCCTGCGGTCGCCCAACATGAGGCGACCCCGCAGGCTCAGGTACTGGTTTCCGACCCCACAGGCGGGGCGGCGACCGATGCCGAGCCCGAGCCGAAGAAGTCCAGCCGCCGCACCGTCATCGTCATCCTCCTCCTGCTGCTGATCGCCGTCCTCATCGCACTTCTCCTGCTTCTTCCCGGCGGCTCGACGAGCTCCGCCAGCGGTCCCAATCTCATACGGGACGGGGGCTTCGAGCTCCCCAAGGTGAGGGTCGGCACCTATGACTTGTTCAGCGCGGGCCAGAGGTTCAGTGCATGGACGGTCGTCGGCAAGGGCAACGTGGCGCCGATCAGCGGCAAGTACGTGTCAGAGGATCTCACGTTCCCTGCCCAGAGCGGGCGCCAGTGGCTCGATCTCACGGGCTTGACCAACAGCCGAGAGGGTGTGCGACAGACCATCCACACTGCGACCGGCACGACCTACACCCTGCGGTTCGCGGTCGGGAACCAGGACGACCCGCACGGGATCTACGGAGTGAAGAGTACCGTTGACGTGTTCATCGACGGGAGGCCGTTCTTGGGCGCCACCAACCACATCGACAACGGGTCCAAGGTCCAGGTGTGGGAGTTCTTCAGCCGCCGGTTCACCGCCGCCTCGGATCAGACGACCCTGCGCTTCATGAACGGCGACGGACTGAACGACAACGTCAACGGCCTCGACACGGTCAGCGTCCTCCGCTAACGCGATCAAATGAGCTGCTGTGACAATCGGGGGACACCGGTACCGGGGGAGATTCTGCGTGACTTATGGGCTCGATGCCACAGCGCGCTCAGGTGGCAGGCGCCTGTGCCGAAAGCAATCCGCCCCGCCGCCTCCAAGAGGAAGTAGCTCGCCTTAAGTCGGCACCGAACCTCGGGTCGATCCGCCCCGGAAGTCCGACGATGTCAGCGGGCGTCGGTCACTGCTCGCCGAACACGAGATCGGCGAACGTGGAGTTGACCCGCTTCGATGGACACGGGTGAGTTCCGTATGTTCATCGACCACGGTGTCCAAGGGTCGCCCGTTCGGGCTGAGGTCGCCCCGACTGCACTGGTGCTTGCTCCCGTTCACCTGCTGCCATTCTCAAGCAGGCACCATGGGGACGCCACGAC
>PKYA01000047.1 GCA_003133545.1 Acidimicrobiaceae bacterium
TGGGTAGTGGCCGAGACAGCCGGCTGGTCGAATGGCCCGAAGCGGCGAAGCACGGGGCGGCGGTCGCGATCACCAGGAGATACGGGGGCGTTTCGGAGGGACCCTACGAATCGTTGAACCTGGGTCTGCACGTCGGCGACGATGCGCAACGGGTTCTTGCCAATCGGGAGCGCGCCGCCGAGGCCTTCAGAGTCGAGCTGGGGGCGATGGTCTTCGCCGAGCAGGTGCACGGGGCCGCCGCCACGGAGGTCGGGGCCGCCGACAGGGGCCGGGGGACGAGGCGGACGGACGATGCCGTCCCTGCCACCGACATCCTCGTCACGACCGCGCTCGATACGACGCTGGCCATCCAGGTCGCCGATTGCGTCCCGCTGGCCCTCCTCGATCCCGAGGCCCGCGTCCTCTCCGCCGTGCATGCCGGTTGGCGCGGCACGGCAGCGCAGGTCTGCGCCCGAGCCCTCCAGGCGATGCGGGCACTCGGCGCGCGCCCCGAGCGCGTACTCGCCTACATCGGCCCCGGGGTCGACGGCGCGCGCTACCAGGTGGACGATGCGGTCTACCAGGCTGTGGAGGATGCAGTTGCGCCTTACGGCCTCGCGCCCGGAGTGGCGAGCCCCGACGGGCCGGGCCACTGGCGGCTGGACCTGATGGCGGCCAACCGCCAGCAGCTGCTGTTGGCCGGGGTCCGTGCCGCCCACATCTCCGACTGCGGCGTCACCACCGCGGACGACGCCTTCTTCAGCGACCGCGCCCTGCGCCCGTGCGGGCGGTTCGCCCTGCTGGCCCGGCTCACCGATGGCACGCCATGAAGCCCCAGGCCCGTAGCATGTGATGGCCCGATGCCACCTCCCCGAGAACGAGCGGATCGCTTCTGCTACGACGGCTACACCATCGACCCCGCCCGGGGTGAGGTGCGGTGCACCTACTCGACCGCGGGACACTCCTTCACGGAGCGCTTCGGCTTCGGCCACGGGGGGGACTGGGAACAGCCGGCCGTCGAGCAGGCCGTGCGCCTCCTCTACCTGCTGGTGGGCGTCTCGTACTACAAGACGGCGGCGGCCCACCGCATCGATCTGGGTGCGACTTCCTCATCGGACCAAGAGCGCGCCTTTCTCACCCAGTTCTACGTCGACGGCCTGGGCGAATTTGCGTACCGAAATGGCGTTGACCTGCACGATCTCTCCCTCGTGGGCCCCGACGCCCTCGCCACGCCAAACGCCGAGTACACGCCGGTCCCGAACCGGCCACTGATCCCCTTCGGCGGAGGGATCGACTCCGTCGTGACCGCTTCCGCCGTGCGCGCCATGGCCCCGGAAGCCGCGCTCTGCATCGTGCACCCGCCAGAGGATCGCTTCGCTGCCATCGAGGACGCAGCCGCGGTGACGACGCTCCCCGTCCTGCGCATCACGCGGGAGATAGACCCGCTGGTGCGTCGTTCCGACGAACTCGGCTTCTTCAACGGCCACGTGCCGATCACGGCGGTGATCACCGCGGCGGCCCTGGTGGCCGCCATTCTCGACCGGCGCGACGCGGTGGTGCTGTCGAACGAATGGTCGGCCTCTGTGCCCACGCTGGTGCACGGAGGGCGCCCCGTGAACCATCAGTGGTCCAAGGGCATGGAATTCGAAGAGGGCTTCGCCCGACTGGTGGCCGCATCCATAGGACCGCGGATAGCTGTCTTCTCTTATCTGCGCAGCCGAAGCGAGCTCTGGGTGGCGCAGCAATTCTCCCGTCTCACTGCGTTCCACGGGGTCTTTCGGAGCTGCAACCGGGCGTTCCAGCAAAATCGGTCGGAGCGCCTAAGTCACTGGTGCGGTGTCTGCGACAAGTGTTGCTTCATCGACCTGATGCTGGCTCCCTTCATGGAAGCCTCTGCGCTGCGGACTGTCTTCGGTGGCCGTGAGCCCCTCGAGAACCCGGAATTGAAGGTCCGCTTCATGAACCTGCTTGGATTGGCTCCCGACGCCAAACCCTTCGAGTGCGTCGGTGACGTCAACGAGTGCCGAGCTGCCGTCGTCCTGGCGGGTGCGCGTTCCGACCGGCGCGACACTGCCCTGCTCCAAACCCTGGCGGCCATCGTTGCAGCGACACCAGGACCAGCGGCACCAGGTGCTGAGCCCCTTGACGCGGCCGAGCCCGCCGCAACCGGGCTCCTCGCCCCGCTGGGACCCCACTACATTCCGGACCGCTATGCCCCCTCTGATCTCCTGGTCCGCGCTCACTAACGCGTCGGTCGGACTGTGGGGTCTGGGCGTCGAGGGGACGGCCAGCCTGCACCGGCTGCAGGCCATGGGCACCGTGCCCGTGCTGGTGGAGGACGATCCAGCCGCCGCCACCTTCGGCGGACTCGAGGTGCTGGCCACCGGACGGGGAGGGCTCGACGCCCTGCTCGCCTGCGACGTGGTCGTCAAGAGCCCTGGTATCAGCCGCTACCGGCCTGAGGTGGAGCGGCTCGAACGGGCCGGCGTGCCGGTGCGCGGCGGACTCGGACTCTGGCTCGAGGACGTCGCAGTGCACCCTGACGCGCTCGAAAAGGTGACATGCATCACCGGCACCAAGGGCAAGAGCACGACCACGGCTATTGCCGGGCACCTGCTCACCCGCATGGGGTACGACGCCAGGGTGGGCGGCAACATCGGGCAGCCCCCCTGGGAGCCGTCGGCGGGCCCCGCGCCGGCCTTCTGGGTCATCGAAACCTCGAGCTACCAGGTGCCCGACCTGACCAGTGGGCCGCCCGTCGTGGCCGTCACCTCGCTGTCCCCCGACCACCTTGACTGGCACGGCTCCTTGGAGCGCTACTACGCCGACAAGTTGTCCCTGTGCACCAAGCGCGGCGTCCGGGTCTGCATGGCGGACGCCCACAACGCCGCCCTGCACGAGCAGGCCGCCGCATTGGGCCCGCACGTGCAATGGGTGGATGCCCACGATGGCGCCTTCGGGGAGTCGTGGGCCCGTGCGCTCGGACTGCCCGGAGCGCACAACGCCCGCAATGCAGCCATTGCACGGGCGGTGCTCATGGCCCTGGGGGTGGCCGAAGCCGACGACGACACGCAGATGGCCGCTGCGGCCGAGGGCTTTGCAGGGCTGCCCAGCCGCTGCCGCTCGCTCGGCCACATCGGCGCGGTGGAGTTCATCGACGACAGCCTGTCGACCAACGTGCTGCCGGCCCAGGCAGCCCTGGAGGCCTACAGCGATCGTCCCGTGGCCCTGCTGGTGGGCGGGCACGACCGCGGGCTCGACTACACGCCATTGGGTCAGGCCGTGGCGCGCCGCCTGCTCCCCATCCTCGTGGTCACCCTGCCGGACAACGGGCCACGTATCGGGCGGGCCATCCGCGACGTGGTCGGGCCGGGGGTCGACGTCGTAGATGCAGCCGACCTGGATGAAGGCGTCGCCACGGCCAGTCGGTGGGCCCGGGAAGGCGGCGTCGTCCTCCTGTCGCCCGCCGCGCCCAGCTTCGGGAGGTACGCCGACTACCGGGCCCGTGCCAGGGCTTTTGCGGATGCCGCCGCCAAGTGCGGACCCTGGGTCAAATAGCCCGGCCTGGCTGGTCCGCGTAGAACGGCCGCCTCAGGTGGTCTGGCGTACCTGGGCGATCATGGCGTTGTACGCGTCCTCACCCATGTTCTGCCACATCTCACGAGGAGGCGGCGGCATGTGCGCCAGCATGTCGTCGCGCTGTTGTTGGGTCATGTTCTCCCGGATGAGGCCCAGGATCAGCCAGATCTTGTCCCCGGTGAAGTTCTG